>CAYWWT010000059.1:0-2176 GCA_964461855.1 uncultured Rhizobium sp.
GGCCTCCTCGGCATTCTCATAGGCATAGCCCGAGGTGATGAACAGCGCCTCGCTGGTCTCCTGGAAGGGCGAGCGCATGGTGCCGCCGCGCACGCCCAAGGTCCGTCTGCGCCATTTTCCAGGGGTCTTGTTTGTCGCCATCTCGTGCCAAACCTTGCGATATCGCAGTTTTGTGACGCGGTTGCGGGGCTTGGGTCAAGGTCATTAGAGTCGCGGCTGGTTTGCGGCAAAAGCGCGGAAAAACGGCATGAAGCGTCTCTATATTCTGCGCCACGCCAAGGCGGCGCCCGCCGAGCCGGGCGGGGACGATCATGCCCGTGCGCTGACCCTGCGCGGCATCGCCGATGCCGAAGCCATGGCGCGCTATCTGCGCAAGAATGACGCGCGGCCCGACCGGGTGCTGATTTCCACGGCGGCGCGCACGGTCCAGACCGCCGACCTGGTGCTGCGCGAATTGGAAGCACCGCCCCGCGCCGACTACAGCGATGCGCTCTATCTTGCCGCGATGGGAAAAATTCTGGGGCTGATCCAGGGCGTTCCGGTGCGCACCGAAGCGCTGATGGTGGTCGGCCACAATCCCGGGCTGGAGGAATTGGCCGCGTTCCTGGCGCGCGAGCCGGTACGGCGCAAGGAGCGCGAGCGCCGCGACGTGCTGGAGGAAAAATTCCCGACCTGCGCCCTGGCGGTGCTGGATTTCGACATCGCGCATTGGCGCGACATCCAGCCCGGCGAGGGTAAGCTCGCGGATTTTGTGCGGCCGAGGGATTTGTAGGTGCCCCTTGTCATCCCCTTCCCTCGCGCGAACGTCATTCGCGCTCGCCGGGAATGACAAGTGTGGCTAAGTCGTCAGCTTGCGCGGGCTGAGGGCCAGCTTCTTCCAGCCGAACGCGACTTCACCCACATCCTGGCCGCCCAGCATGACGCGGCGCTCCCCCGTCTGGGTGCCGCCCATCGCCTGATAGAAGAAACAGGCATGATTGCGGGCGTGACTCCAGATCACGCAGGAATGAAACGCCCGCCGTTTCAGCGACGCGAAGGCGCCGTGCAGCAAGGTGCGTCCGGCGCCGAGGCCCAGAAACGTGGGCGCCACATACAGCGTATAGACTTCGCCATCGAAGCCCAGGCCATTGTCGCGCGCCGCGCCGAAGCCGGTGAGGCCGATGACGCCATGGCGGCGGTCTTCGGCGACCAGCACCGCGCCCTTGCCGATGGCGCGCCCGATGCGGGCGGCATGCACATCGACCGACATATTGGCGAGCAGATTGTGCGGAAGGATGGCAGCGTAAGTGTCCTGCCAGGATTCGATATAGAGACGTGCGAGCGGAACGGCATCTGAAGGCCGCGCCTGTCTCAGACTCAGCGCGAGTTCGCTCATGGCCGCAAGCGTGGCCCAAGCGTGGGGGGCAGGCAAGATGAAATATTTTTTTCTCACAAGCTTGCGCCAGCGTCACCGTCCGTCGCAGGGCGCGCAAACCCGGAATGCAGATTTGCCGCGCGCGCGTCGAATCCGTCCGCGCTAGAAGGGCGCGGGGGAAGAAATGATTTTTGCGCGTGCGTTGTGTATCGGGTTTTTGCTGGCGCCAGGATTGGCATGGGCGCCGGCATTGGCAGAGGAATCCGCCGCAGATGCTGCCGCGATCCGCGCCCAGGGCCTGACCGGATCGCTTCTGGCGCCGTCGCCCGCCACCTTCGCCCAAGGTGTCTTCGCGATGGAACCTTATTTCCTGTACCGGCGCGGGGCGGGCAGTTTCGGTCCCGACGGGGCGCGGCACGCTTCTCCGGCGGGCGGCGATCAGTTCCGCGCCTATTCCTCGCTGCAATATGGATTGATGGACGATTTGGCGGTTCAATTTCTGCCCGGCTTCGCGCGGGCGCTGAGCGGCGATCACGCCTTGGGCGTCAGCGATCTGCCGGTGCGGCTGAAATATCGCTGGTTCGGGCGCGGCGAAGTCGGCTTCTGGCATCCCGCGCTGACCACCGCGCTGGGTGTGAGCATACCCTTGGGCCGCTATCAGCGCCTGTCGAGCAGTGCCGATGGCTTCGGGTCGGGCGCCTGGATGGGAAATTTCCAGGCGCAGATGCAGAACAGTTTCACCACCTGGCATCACCCCAACCGGGCGCGGATCTGGGCGACCTTGTCGGCTCCGCTGGGTTCGGTGGCGGTGCATGGCATTTC
>CAYWWT010000059.1:2276-12337 GCA_964461855.1 uncultured Rhizobium sp.
CACAACAGTTCCGCCGCGATCACGCCGCAAGTGGCGGTGAATATGTTCTTTTACTGACCAAGACCGCTTGTCATTCCCGGCCGAACGACGCCGCGATAGCGTCGTCGTGAGGGGAAGGGAATCCAGGCGTTGCAGGCACCTGGATTCCCTTCCCTTGCACTCGCTATTCGCTCGCGCTCGCCGGGAATGACAGTAGGCCGTTGCCCCCGCCATTTACCAAGAATGAAACGGTTTCTGCTTAAATCCCCGCACCCTTGATAAGCGGGGGCGGGCAGGGGGCTATGGAAAAGGCCAAGTTCACGACCTTGGACGGCTTGCGTGGCTTCGCGGCTTTGGCCGTGATGAGCATGCATTATAGCGACCAGCCGATCATGCTCGGCGGGACCAGTTTCTTCCCGAATGGCGATTTGGCCGTCGACATGTTCTTCGCGCTCAGCGGCTTTGTCATCGCCTATGCCTATGATCGCCGGTTTGCGGCTGGCATGACCACCAGCCGCTTCATGCTGGGGCGGGCGATACGGCTTTATCCGCTGTACCTGATCGGCACCCTGCTGCCTGCCGCGACGGTGCTCTTCCTGCGCTGGCGGGGCTATTACGCCCATCCCGGCCCTCTCGCGGGCACGTTGACGGAAATAGGATTGTCAGTCCTGTTCGTGCCGCAGGTTTTCATCAGCGCTTATTATCCCTTGAATTCTCCCGCCTGGTCCCTCCTGTTCGAGGTCATCGCCAACTGGGTGTATCGCGTCCTCTTCCGCTGGCTGACGCGCCCCGCCCTTCTTGTCATCATCGCGATCTCGTTCATCGGCCTATGGCGGTTCGGCCTGGTCGAGCCGGAGGTGGGCGCAAATTCCATTCTTCCGGATCTTGCGCGCGTCGGGTTTTCCTTTTTCGCCGGCGTTCTGATCTTCCGCTTTTGGAATACGACGGCGCTGCGCCCCCGCGTTTCGCCTTGGCTCATTATTCTGGGATTGATGGCGCTGCTGCGGTTTCGCGCCGGCACGGCGTCATTCCTGATCGCGCCGGTTTTGGTCTATCTGGGCGCCTGCACGGAGCCGAGCGGTTGGACGCGGCGCATCTTTGCCGCTCTGGGCGACATGTCCTACGCCGTTTACATGCTGCATTACCCCGTGCTGATGCTGGCGGTGATAATCCTGCCGAAAGCCCTGCCGTCTGTGGCGGATTTTGCACCCTGGACCGGCTTTGGCGTGATGGCAGCAGTGATGGGATTGGCGCTGCTGCTGGATCGCTATTACGACCGGCCGGTGCGCGGATGGCTTTCCGGCTTGGCGAAGCCGCGGCAAAGGCTCAGCCCCGCGGTGGCTTTCGACAGTTCCGGCGCGTCTTTGTAGGTGCCTGCATAGACGCCGCAAGTGGCGATGTTTCTCTATTGAAAAGAAACGCTCCGCTGTCATCCCCGGCGAATGCGAGCGTTAGCGAGTATGAGGGAGTTCGCAGCGCCAGCGTGCGAACGATCCAGGTCTGTGAGACCGTCCGGTGCAGATGCCTGGATTCCCTTCCCCTTCGCGATGCTGCGCATCGCTTCGGCCGGGAATGACAAAGGGCGGTGCGCCTTGGCGCAGGCCCGCCTCCCCTATGCGTGCGCAGCACGCTGATAGGGGAGGTGGTCGTAGCTGGCCTCGGCCAGCGAAGACCGGAGGGGTTATCCAACCAAAGGCGGGTCTTGAATCCGCGCGAAGAATTTTCCGTTCTGTTCGCCGCCCTGGCTGTAATGCTTGGCAGTCGAGAAGTCGGCGATCTTTTTGAAATTATCCGCGACATCGTCGGCGCTGGCCTTGTGGCCGAGATTGACGCCGTCCGTCTCCACCAGTTGCGCTGCCGCGAAGACGCCAGCCGCCGCCGTCAGGATCGTGCCGGTGGGCGCTTCGTCCGATGCCAGGAAGGCCACGGCGGGCGTGACATATTCGGGCTTCAGCATTTCCAGGATCGCGGGCGGCATCAGGGCTTCGGTCATGCGCGTGGCCGCGACCGGGCAGACGGCATTGACCTTGATGTTGTCCTTCTCGCCTTCCAGCTTCAGCGAATTCATGAAGCCCACCAGCGAAGCCTTGGCCGCGCCGTAATTGGTCTGGCCGAAATTGCCGTAAAGCCCGGTGGAGGATGTCGTCACCACGATGCGCCCGTATTTCTGCGCCTTCATGATCGGCCAGATCGCATGCGCGGGCTTCACCGTGCCCATCAGATGCACATTCATCACCGCTTCGAAATCGCGCATCTCCATCTTGGCGAAGCTCTTGTCGCGCAGAATGCCGGCATTGGCGATCAGGACGTCGATGCGGCCCCATGCGTCCATGGTCTGCTTGACCAGTTGCGCCACGCCCGCATCGTCGGTGACGGATGCGCCATTGGCGATGGCTTCGCCGCCCGCGTCCTTGATCTCCTTCACCACGGCTTCGGCGGCGGCGGAATTGCCGCCGGTGCCGTCCAGCGCGCCGCCCAGATCGTTGACCACCACCTTGGCGCCGCGCTTTGCGAATTCCAGCGCATGCGCCCGGCCCAGCCCGCCGCCCGCGCCGGTGATGATGACAACCCTGTCTTTGAAGGAAATCGGAATATGGGGCATGGCGAAAACTCCGGGGTGAGGCGCTTACGATGCCGCCGGGACGCGCTGGGGGTCAAGGCGGCGCTTCAGCCAGCGCGCCGCCGGATGTTCGACGAAATTGGCCAGGAATGCGCCCCAGATGGTGCAGAAAATGACAAGGCAGAGCGGCTCCAGCCACCAGATCAGCGCGCCGAACGTGGTGCCAAATACCGGCGTCGCGTCGGGAGGATAAAGCCGCTGCGCGAAGACGCGGATCAGCAGCAGCCCGAAGGTCTGGCCGATATAGATCGCATAGGACCATTCGCCCAACCGCTGCGGCAGCCATGTCTTCAAGGCATCCGCGACGATGCCGCGATCGAAGGACAGCGCCAGCACCAGCGCCAGCATGGGCAAGACCGTGAAGATGTCCCGGTGCGTGTGCGACCAGCCGGTGCGGTAGATGGCGGCGAGCAGCGCCGCCGTCACCGCGAGCTGGATCAGCGAGTGCCCCCAGGCGGGCAAGGTGTCGCGCGGTTTCCAGGCGCGATACAGCACCGCCATGCCCACGCCCACCGTGAAATCGGCGAGCCCGCGCAACAGCCCGAAATCGAAGGTGATGTCGAGGCCATTGGGCGACAGAAGATCCAGCGCCACAAGAAGGCCAAGCCCTGCCGCGATCAGCGCAAACCCGCGCCGCACGCTGCCCTCCGCCAGCATCAGCAGAAAGGGAAAGAGCAGGCACAGCGCCCATTCCACGCTGACGAACCAGGAGACGCCGTTCCAGGTGAGACGGTCCATGAAGCCCCAGCCCTGCATCAGCACCAGGCTGAGGAAAAGGCCCTTGATACTGACATCCTGGTGGTATTTGAGATCGAAGATGGAGTGATAGCCGCCGAAATCGGCAAAGCCGCGGGTGAGGAGCACCATCACCGCGACCACGAAAAGCATGAAAAGATGCAGCGGGTAAAGCCGCATCAGCCGCGTCTTGAGAAAGCTGCGATAACCCCCGGCGGTCCAGAGCGTGGCCAGGCGCGGCCCATAGACATGGGTGAGAATAAAGCCCGACAGGCAGAAGAAGAATTCCACCCAGAGATAGCCGCGTCCCGCCGGATAATCGAGCGGCCAGAAATGGCGATAACCATGGCCCTCGCTGAAATGAAACATCACCAGCAGCAAAGGCGGGAAGGCACGGGCGCCTGCCAGGGCGCGGATTTCGAGGGGCTTTTGATTGGCTGACGTCATTATTTTTGGTTGTAGCGCGCCGCCCGCAGACTGGCCACCCATGTCGAGTATCTGATGTGGAACGCCAGCTTTAGCTTGCGGCGCTTCAGCGTCCTGATTGTCATTCCCGGCCGAGTGATAGCGCGAGGCGCTATCGCGAGGGGAAGGGAATCCAGGTGCCCGTATCGAATAGCTGGATCCCCTTCCCTCGCACTCGCTTTGCTCGTGCTCGCCGGGGATGACAAAGTAAGATGGCGGTGCGCTTGCTGTTACGGACAAATCAGTTAGCGTGGCCGAGGGATGGGGTCTTACATGTCCGAGAATCTTCTGGCGCATCTGCAATCGGTGCTGGGCATTTGCGTCATCATCGCGCTGGCCTGGATCTTTTCCGAAGACCGGCGCGCGTTCCGCTGGCGCATCGTGGTGGCGGCGCTGGCGTTGCAGGCCGCCATCGCATTGCTGCTGCTGAAATTCCCGCCCGCCCGCGCCTTGCTGCTCGGCCTCAACAATGTGGTCACGGTTCTGAGCACGGCCACCACGGCGGGGGCGAGTTTCGTCTTCGGCTATGTCGGCGGCGGCACCGCGCCTTTCTCCGTCACCAATCCCAACGCCATGACCAGCTTCGCCTTTGGCGTGCTGCCGCTGGTGATCGTGATTTCGGCGCTGTCGGCGCTGCTCTGGTATTGGCGGGTGCTGCCGGTGATTGTGGGCGGCATCGCTTTCGTGCTTCGGCGCACACTTGGGTTGGGCGGCGCCACCGCACTGGCCAGCGGCACCACCGTCTTTCTGGGCATGATCGAGGCGCCGCTGCTGATCCGGCCCTGCCTTTCCAAAATGACCCGCACCGAACTTTTCATCATGTTCAGCGTCGGGCTGGCCTCGGTGGCGGGCACCATGTTCGTGCTTTATGCGACGGTGTTGAAAGCCGTCCTGCCCGGTGCGCTGGGGCATGTGCTGGTGGCGTCGATGATGGCGCTGCCCGCCGCGGTGATGATCGCGCGCATCATGGTGCCGGGCGATGCGGCGACCGAAGAAGTGTCCGCCAGGCTCGAATACCGCTCCAGCATGGATGCGGTCGCCAAGGGCACCGAAGACGGGCTCAAAATCTATCTCCAGGTCATGGCGCTTCTGATCGTGATGGTGGCGCTGATCTCGCTGGCCGACCAGATCTTGGCGGTGCTGCCGCATTGGGGCGGCGCGCCCATCACCCTGGAGCGGACGCTTGGCTGGCTGTTCGCGCCCATGGCCTGGCTTTACGGCGTGCCCTGGCGCGAGGCCGGCGTGGCGGGAAGCCTGCTCGGCACCAAGACCATTCTCAACGAGCTGGTCGCTTATCTGAATTATGCCGCGCTGCCGCCGGGCACGCTCGATCCGCGCTCGGGCCTGATCATGGTCTATGCCCTGTGCGGCTTCGCCAATTTCGGCAGCGTCGGCATCCTGATCGCGGGCATGAGCGCGCTGATGCCCGAGCGGCGCGCCGAGATCGTGCCGCTCGCCTTGCGCGCCATCGTGTCGGGCACCTTGGCGAGCGGGCTTTCCGCGTCCATGATCGGGCTCCTCAACTGAGACGGTCCATGCGTGCGTGCGCGATTTTTCTGTGTCTGGCGCTTTTGGGTTGCGCCGCCACCATCGCGCCGCCGGGAAGCGAGAGCGTGACGGCGCATCTGCAAGACGGTGTCCTGGTCGCCCGTGACGGGATGCGGCTGCCCCTGCGCGAATGGGATGCCGAAGGCGGCACGCCCAGGGCGGTGATCGTGGCGCTGCACGGCATGAGCGATTATTCCAACGCCTTCGACATGCCGGCCAAGGCCTGGGCCAAGCGCGGCATCACCACGCTTGCCATCGACCAGCGGGGCTTCGGGCGTAGCGCCAATCCCGGCCTGTGGGCGGGAAGCGATGTCATGCGCGCCGATCTTGCCGATTTCGCCATTGCCGCGCGCAAGCGCTTTCCCGGCGTGAAGATTTTCGCGGCGGGCGAAAGCATGGGCGGCGCGGTGGTGCTGTCGGCATTGGCCTCCAACGATCCGCCCGCCATCGACGGCGCCATCCTGGTGTCGCCCGCGGTGTGGTCCAGGGCCGACATGCCCGCGCTCTACCGCGTGGCGCTGTTCATGGTGGCGCACATCACGCCGGGCATCATTCTCACCAACTCCGCCGCCGGCAAAGTGGTCAAGATTATCCCCTCGGACAATATCCCGATGCTGATCGCGCTGGGCAAGGACCCGCTGTTCCAGAAAAAGACCCGCGCCGATACGCTGTATGGCCTGGTCAATCTGATGGGCGAAGCGCGCACCGCGCCCGCGCGTCTCAAAAATCCGCCGCCCATTCTCTATCTGCATGGCGGCAAGGATCAGGTGATCCCGCCCGCGCCGGCGAAAGCCACGATCCGGGACCTGGGCGCGCGCGCCGATGTGCGCGAATATCCGAACGGTTATCACATGCTGCTGCGCGATCTCGGCCGCGCCAAAGCCGAGGCCGATGTCGCGGACTGGGTCCTGGGTTCCGCGCCCGCAACCTGATCCCCGGGCGCGAAACGATCCCGCCCAAACGCCGTTATCACTTCGAACCCTTTCGGAGAGCGACATGACGGACGGCAAGAAGCACGATATGCGCGACGATATTCCCGCAACCACCACCATCACCAACACCAATTCGCGCATGGCGGGCGGGGCGGATAACCCCAATGTGAAGGTCAAGGACGAGGGCAAGATCCTGACCCCCGGCGCCAGCAGTTCCGCGCCCGATGGCCAGAACACCAAAAGCAGTTAACGGGACAAGCCCGTCCTTCGCCGGGCGGCAGCGGGGAGGGTGGATATGTCACGCTCCCTGTTTTTGCACGGCAATCGCGCGCGGCGCATGGAAACATCGAGCCATGGCCGCGTTAGCGGAAGTCAGAGGATACGAGCTGGGTCATGAGTTCCATTGCCGGTGAAAACAGCCCCGCGATCCTGATTGTGGAAGACAATCTGGTCATCCGCATGGATCTGGTGGACCAGGCCGAGCGAGACGGGTTCACGGTCTTCGAGGCCGGCTCCGCCGATCAGGCCCTCGCCATCCTGGAAGCGCAGCGGCTGATCCAGCTGGTCTTTACCGATATCGAAATGCCCGGCTCCATGGATGGGTTGAAGCTTGTGGCCTATATCCGCCGCCGCTGGCCGCCGATCAAGCTGATGGTCGCGTCCGGCAAAGTGCGATGCCGCGACAGCGAACTTCCCGAAGGCGGGCTTTTCTTTTCCAAGCCCTACAATCCCGCCCAGATCTCCAAAGCGATGCACAGCCTGCTTGCGGCCTGACCGTCCGGCGCGGCGCCGCTTGCGGCGATCCGGCCGCCAGCGGATAAATGGGCATGGGGGATGTCGCGCGCGCCGTCAATATCGCCGATCTGCGCCGCATGGCGCGCAGAAGGCTGCCGCGCGTCGTATTCGATTACCTGGACGGCGGCGCGGAGGCCGAGCGCACCTTGCGCGACAATGTCCGCGCCTTCCGGCACTGGCAGTTCCGTCCCCGCCATGGGGACGCGATCCCCGCGCCGGATCTTTCCACCTCCGTGATGGGGCAGCGGCTAACATGGCCGGTGCTGGTCGCGCCCATCGGCTATAGCGGGTTGATGCACCGTGACGGCGAACGCGGCATGGGCCGCGCCGCCGCGCGCGACGGCACGCCTTACGTGATGTCCACCATCTCAGGGGCGGCGATGGAGGATGTGGCGGCGACGGGTGTGGCGTTGTTCCTGCAGATCTATCTTCTGGGCGGGCGCGAGGCAGGCGAAGCGACATTGGAGCGGGCGCGGGCCGCCGGCGTGAAAGGCCTGTTCCTCACCATCGACACGGCGGTGGCGGGGCTGCGCGAGCGCGACCTGCGCAACGGATTGGCGCAATTGATGGGCAGCAGTCTTATCGCCAAGCTTCCCTTTCTGCCCGATGTTCTGGCCCATCCCGGCTGGGTCTTCGATTACCTGGCGGGCGCGCGCATGACGCATCTGCCCAATGTCGTAATTCCCGGCAAAGGCCCGCTGCCCTTGATCGATGTCGCCCGCGCGTTGGCGCGCTCGGTGGTGACCTGGGACGATCTTTCCTGGATCCGCGCGCAGTGGAAGGGCCCCATCGCGATCAAGGGCGTGCTCACGGCCGAGGATGCGCGCCGCGCCGTCGATGGCGGCGCCGATGCCGTGGTGGTGTCCAATCACGGCGGACGGCAGCTCGATGAGGTTGCCGCCACGCTCGATGCCCTGCCGCAGATCGCCGAAGCGGTGGGCGAAAAAATCGATGTGCTGATGGATGGCGGCATCCGGCGCGGCGGCGACATCGTCAAGGCGCTGGCATTGGGCGCACGCGCCGTGCTGGTGGGCCGCGCTCCCGCCTATGGGTTGGCGGCCGGCGGCGACGCGGGCGCGTCACGGGCGCTTGCGATCCTGCGCACAGACCTGACACGCACGCTGGCCTTGTTGGGCCGGTCGTCAGTAACCGGGTTGGATGGGACCTGCGTGAAAAGAAATTAGCGGCATTCGTCGGCTTCTTTCTTTGCCATTGCGATCAGGCGCGCCAGAACAGGCTGCTTGTTCTGCGCGGCGATGGTTTCGAGAGATTTCAGAAGATCGTGGATATAGTTGCAGACCTGCCGCTGCTTGAGCGGACCCGTCCTGTCGGCGGTGGTCCGTTTGGTTTGCGGCATAACCGAATTCTCCCGTGGGAAGACTGGACGCACACCTCAATGCACCGCGCGATTTCACACCGGTGTAGGCAGTAAACCTATAAATCAGACGTTCGGCGACGGTGTTTGCCCAGCAAACAAGCAAAAAATATCCTTTCCGGTTATTTAGGAGCGCGCGGCGCTTTGTGCGATGCGGAAAAGGCGCTGTCGGCGCGGATTTTCCGTTGCCGCGCTGCGATACAACTTGGGCGATTTTATAAATTGTATTGATTGCGGGCCATTCGCGGCAATGAATGGATTGTATGGAAGATGCGCAGCCCGCCGTGCTCCCGATCCGCGATCCGTCCGAATCCGTGCTCGCGGCGCTGGCGCGCGCCTATGCCGCGCTTGAGGCCGGCCAGCTCGCCGAGGCCGCAAGATGGGCCGCCATCGCGGCCGGGCTGAGCGAAACCGAGTCCTTGGCAGAAACCGCGTAACATGCGCGGCTCTTGCCGGCGGCTTGCGGGTTACTTCAAGCGGCGGCCTTCATCGTCCACAACCTGATCGCCATCTTCCTTGGCGAAGGCGCCCCGTTGCGGCGCGGGCAGAATGTCCAGCACGGCTTCGGAAGGACGGCAAAGACGCACGCCCGTCTCTGTTATCACGATGGGGCGCTGGATCAGGATGGGATTGGCCGCCATCGCATCGAGAAGCTGATCGTCCGACAGGCTGGAATCCGAAAGACCCAGCTCTTCGTAAAGCTGCCCCTTCTCGCGCAGCACCGCGCGCACCGGCACATTCATGCGGCGGACCAGGTCGGCCAGCATTTCGCGCGATGGCGGCGTCTGCAGATATTCGACGATCTCGGGCTCGATGCCGCTGTTGCGGATCATCGCCAGGGTGTTGCGCGAGGTGCCGCATTGCGGATTGTGATAGATGGTGACGGTCATGATCTCTTCGGCAGTGGCAAGGCGACGCGCGCGCGGCCCGCGCGGCGCCGTGTTGGAATCCGTCTCAGCGGCCCTGGTGGCGGAAGGAGCGGCCCTTGGACATTTTCTGGGAATGGTTCTGATTGAGGCGCTGCCACAAAGGCTGTTCCGGCTTGCCGGCATGTTGGGCGGGCGCCTTGGCGGGTTTCGGCGCGGCGGCGTCTTTCGCGACGTCGGGCTTGGGCGGCGCCGCTTCTTTGGCCTCCGCTTTGACGGATTTCGGCTTGGCCTTCGCCGGTACCGGGACGGATTCGGCGGCAGCCTTGGATTTCGCCGGCGTCGCTTTTGTTTTTGGCATCATGATCTCCGCGAAAGGAACCTGGATGCGGGAATGATACAGGCAATTGCCGCCGGGTTGCGAGACCGATCCCGCGGACGGAACCGGGGCTCCAACGGCCGGTCTGCGCGTTTGAGGGATGAGGCAAACCGAGGGATACCCATGAGACATCTGATCGCCTTCGCAGTTGCAACGAGTCTTTTCGCCGCACCGGCCGCCTTGGCCCAATCGGCGACGCCCAATTCTTCCGCCGACCAGGGCATGAGCATGCAGGGACAAACGCCCAAGAGCGCCAGCGGTGATGCCATGGCGAAGCCCGCGAAGAAGACCCATCACCGAATGGCGCGCAACGAATCCCGCCAAAATGCCAGCGAGGCGGAAGTGACAAAACAGCTCAATCAGGAGC
>CAYWWT010000060.1:0-7621 GCA_964461855.1 uncultured Rhizobium sp.
GATCTGGCGGTCAAAGCCGCGCGGGCTGCTTTCGAAGATTCGCGCTGGCGCGGCATGGCTCCGGCCGCCCGCAAGAAAACCCTTCATCGCCTGGCCGACTTGATGGAACGCCATGCCGAGGAATTGGCGCTCCTGGAATCGCTGGACACCGGAAAGCCCATTCGCGATGCGGTCCATGTCGATATTCCGCTCTCTATCCAAAGCGCGCGCTGGTACGCCGAAGCGCTGGACAAAGTGTATGGCGAGGTCGGGCCGACGCCGCCCGACCGGCTGTCGTTTGCCGTGCACGAGCCACTCGGCGTCATCGGCGCGGTGGTGCCCTGGAATTTCCCGCTGCACATGGCGATGTGGAAGGTCGCGCCGGCGCTCGCCATGGGCAATTCGGTTGTGTTGAAGCCAGCGGAGCAATCGCCCCTGACCGCGCTGCGGCTGGGAACGCTGGCGCTGGAAGCCGGTTTGCCGGACGGCGTGCTGAATGTGGTGCCCGGCCTGGGCGAAACCGCGGGCCAGGCCATCGGCCGGCACATGGATATCGACATGGTGGCGTTCACCGGCTCGGGTGCGGTGGGACGCCGGCTGATGATCTATTCCGGCGAAAGCAATCTGAAACGCGTCAGCCTGGAACTGGGCGGCAAGTCGCCGCAAATCATCTTTGCCGATTGTCCGGATTTCGAAGCGGCGGCAGAGGCCGCTTTCTGGGGCGTGTTCTACAATCAGGGCGAGGTCTGCACCGCGGCCTCCCGGCTTCTGGTGCACAGAAGCGTGAAAGACAGGCTGCTTTCGCGGGTCCTGGAAATCGCCAAAGACGTCGCCGCTGGCGATCCGCTCGATCCAGCCACCCGGTTTGGCGCGATGGTCAGCGAAGGCCAGATGAATACGGCCCTGCGTTATATCGATATCGCACGTTCGGAAGGCGGGCGGTTGGTGCTGGGCGGTCATCGCGCGAACGTGGAGACGGGCGGCTTTTACGTCGCGCCGACGATTTTCGACGAGATCGGAAACACGTCCCGGCTGGCGCGGGAAGAGGTGTTTGGTCCTGTGCTGGGCGTGATCGCGTTCGACACGGCGGAAGAAGCGCTCGCGATTGCGAACGACACCGATTACGGCCTCGCCGCGGGAATCTGGACCGGCGATCTCAATCTCGCGCATCGCGCAGCGCAGAAGCTGCGCGCGGGACTGGTCTGGGTGAATGGCTGGGATGCCTGCGACATCACCATGCCGTTCGGCGGTTTCAAACAATCGGGCTTCGGCCGCGACCGCTCGCTGCACGCCATGCACAAATATGCCGATCTCAAAAGCATCTCGATAACCTTGAGGTAGAAGATCTTGCTCGCAAAACCCGATGCCGTCGCCAGCCCGGACGAAGCACGCCGCTTTCTGGAAGCGAACCCGGCGGTCGAATTCGTCGAGATGATCTTCACGCCGCTGTCCGGCGTGCCGCGCGGCAAGCGGCTGCGCCGTCACGAAGTCCTGCCGATCTATGAAATGGGCCGGTTCCTGCCGGGTTCGATTCTGGTCAGCGATATCACCGGGCAGGATTGCACCGACACCGGCCTGGTATGGGAAGATGGAGATGCGGACCGCGTCGCCAAACCCGCACCCGGGACATTGGTGCTTGCGCCCTGGCTGGGTGGGAATGCCGCCCAGGTCATCACCTCGCTCTATGAGCTTGAGGGTGCGCCCAGCGATCTGGACCCGCGTCATGTTTTGTCGCGGGTGGTAGAACGGTTTGCGGCCGACGGGCTGGTGCCGGTGGTAGCCTGCGAGCTGGAATTCTATCTCACCGATCCGGTGCGCTCGGCGGATGGCGGCGTGCAATTGGCGATGCCGCTCAAGGGCGGGGAGCGGCCGCACCTGCATGGCGTTTACGGCCTGCGCGAGCTGGAAGACTTTTCCGCATTCCTGAACGGGCTCTGGGCCGATGCGGACGTGCAAGGCATCCCGTTGGAAAGTGCCATTTCCGAATATGCCCCCGGCCAGTTCGAGCTGACCTTGAAACATCGCGATGATGCGCTTCGCGCCGCCGACGAAGCGGCGATGTACAAGCGTCTGGTCAAGGGCGTCGCCGCGCGCAATGGCTGCGAAGCCACTTTCATGGCAAAACCCTTCGGCGATCGCGCCGGCAGCGGCCTGCATCTGCATGTCAGCGTCAACGATGCCAAGGGCAACAACATCTTCGCCAGCGAGGATCCGTCCGGCTCGCCCCGCCTGCATCACGCGGTGGGTGGATTGAAAGCGGTGCTTGCCGATTCGATGGCGATTTTCGCGCCCAACGCCAATTCCTACCGCCGGTTCAAGGCGAATTCCTACGCGCCGGTGGCCTGTGCCTGGGGTGTCAACAATCGCACCGTGGCGCTGCGCGTGCCGGCCGGCGCGGCAAAGACACGCCATATCGAACATCGCGTCGCGGGCGCGGATGCCAATCTCTATCTCGCGCTGGCGGCGCTCCTGGCTGGCGTTCATCACGGTCTCACCGGCAAGATCGATCCTGGTCCGCCGACGGTGGGGGATGGCTATGCCGCCGCCGCCAAGGCGCACGACCATCTGCCCGCCAACTGGTTCGCCAGCGTCGATCGTTTCGAGCAGTCGCGGCTGCTGCGTGATTATCTGGGAACCCGCTTCGTCGACATGTTCACCTGCGTCAAACGCACCGAACAGGACCGTTTCAACGAAGTCATCTCGCCGCTCGATTACGACTGGTATCTGAAGAACGCGTGATGGGAAGCCATCGAGTCTTTAAGGAAGCATTGCCATGACCCGCCGCAACTATGACATCGCCGAACTCCGCCGCCTGGATGTCGCCCATCACCTCGCGCCGCATCAGAATCAAAAGATGATGCGCGACATCGGTGGCGCGCGCATCATCACGCGGGCGGATGGCGTCTTCATTTATGACGGCGACGGCAACGCGATCCTGGACGGCATGGCGGGTCTGTGGTGCGTGCAGGTGGGATATGGCCGTGAGGAGCTTGCCAAGGCGGCCTATGACCAGATGCTGGAATTGCCGTTCTACAATTCCTTCTTCAAAACCACGTCGCCGCCGACGGTTCTTCTGGCGGCGAAATTGTCGGAACTGCTGGGCGGGCATTTTTCGCATGTCATGTTCGGCAATTCCGGATCGGAAGCGATCGATACCGTGATCCGCACGGCGCGTTATTATTGGCAGCTCAAGGGGCAGCCGAAGCGCAACATCATCATAAGCCGCGTCAATGGCTATCACGGTTCGACGATTGCGGGCGCCAGCCTGGGCGGGATGCGCCCGATGCACGAACAGGGCGGTCCCTGGGTGCCGAACATCGAGCATGTGATGCAGCCCTATTGGTTCGGCGACGGCTTCAAGGAGGACCCGCAAGTGTTCGCGGCGCGCGCCGCCGATGCGATTGAGCGCCGGATTCTCGATGTCGGTCCGCAGAATGTTGCCGCCTTTGTCGGAGAGCCTATCCAGGGTGCGGGCGGCGTGATCATTCCGCCGGACGGCTATTGGCCGCGCGTCGAGGCGATCTGCCGCAAATACGGCATCCTTTTGATCTGCGACGAAGTGATTTGTGGTTTCGGCCGGCTCGGACGGTGGTTCGGCCATCAATACTACGGCGTCAAGCCCGACATGGTGTCGATGGCCAAGGGCCTGTCGTCCGGCTATCTGCCCATCGCCGCGGTGGGGATGGCGGATCATATCGTCGAAGCGCTGCGCAGCGTGGACAAGGACTATGTCCACGGCTTCACCTATTCTGGGCATCCCGCCGCCGCGGCGGTGGCGCTGAAGAATATCGAGATCCTCGAGAGGGAGCGCCTTGTCACGCGCACGGCGGAGGATACGGGGCCATATCTTGCGCGCGGCATGGCGGAGTTGGCCAAGCATCCCCTGGTGGGCGAGGCCAGATCGGTCGGCTTGATCGGCGCGGTGGAAATCGTCTCGCGCAAGGGCAGCAATGAACGTTTCGCCAGCGGCGACGGCTCGGCGGCGCTGACCGTGCGCGATCTTTGCATCCAGAACGGATTGATGGTGCGCGCGGTCCGGGACAGTCTGGTGATGAGCCCGCCGCTTACCATCACCCATGCCGAGATCGATCAGTTGCTGGCGACGATCAGGAAATCACTGGACCAGGCGGAGCCCGGCCTGCGCGCCGAGGAGGCGAAACGCAAAGCGGCCAAGAGCGCCACGGCGCCGGCGGCCTGATGTCAGCTCCAGCTGCCCTGCACGATCAGTCCCATGCCATCGGAGATATCCGAGGCGATCGCGCGGCGCAGCGCCTGGGCATCGCGGGCCTCGATCGCATCGACGGCGACGCGGTGCTGATCGACCAGATTGGCGGTGCCGAAGCGGCCATAGACAACGCGCATGAAGGGACCGAATTGCAGCCACAGGGTCTCGATCAGCCGGTTGAGCGTGGGCCGCTTGTTGGCGCGATAGAGCGTGAAGTGGAATTGGAAATTATATTCCATGTAGCGGATGACATCGCCACGCTCCATCGCCGCATCGATCCGGGCATCGATCTCGCGCAGGCGCTTGAGCAAACCCGGCCCGATATGGGGAAGGGCATCGGCGGCCGCTTGCGGTTCGAGCAGCAGCCGACATCCCAGGAGATCGGCGAAACGCTCCGCCGTCATCGCGGTCACTTCGATCTTGCGTTTGGAGCGGATCTGCACCGCGCCTTCCGCCGCCAGACGGCTGAGGGCGTCGCGCACCGGCATCTGGCTGACGCCCATTTCCTGCGCCAGTCCGCGGGTTGAAAGGCCGACGCCCGGCATGATCTTGCCGGTGATCATGCGGCCGCGAAGTTCTTCATAGATGCTGGCATGCAGAACCGGCTCCGCGCCCGGCGCCGATTTCTCAGCCGCCGTCGTTCTTTTTGCGGGCTTATCCATTTCCAGGCACTTGCGAAAATCCCTCGGGGGCGGCGCTCAAGGCCAAATATAGCCTGAATTGGCGCATTTCCCATAAGGGTTCAACATAAATCGGGAAGGCCGGCGTCAGTGGCGCGCGGTCACCAAGGCCCGCTCCAGCCGGTCCATGCCGTCATCGAGCAGCGCATCCGAAGCCGTCAGCGGGACCAGGATGCGGATCGCGTTGGCGTGAACGCCGCAAGACAGAAGGATCAACCCGTCCTCCAGCGCCGCCGCGGTCACGCGCCTTGTTGCCTCCGAATCCGGTTTGTTGGTGCCGCGCTCTTCGACGATGTCGAAGGCGATCATGGCGCCGGGGCCGCGGATCGCCGCGATGGGGACGATGTCGTTGCGCTTGGCGATCGCCTCAAGCCGGGCTCTGATCCGCGCGCCGACGAGGTTGGCGCGGTCCAGCAGCTTTTCGTCGGCGATCACGTCGAGCACCGCCAAGGCCGCGGCACAGGCGATGGGATTGCCGCCATAAGTTCCGCCCAGGCCGCCGGGCTCGACCGTATCCATGATCTCGGCGCGTCCGATCACACCTGACAACGGAAAGCCGCCGGCCAGCGATTTGGCGATCGAGATCAAGTCGGGCGCGACGCCGGAATGTTCGATCCCGAACATCCGGCCGGTGCGGGCAAAACCGGACTGCACTTCGTCCGCGATCAGAAGCATGCCTTGTTCGTCGCAAATGCGGCGCAGCGCTCGCAACAGTTCCGGCGGCGCCGGGTGAAAGCCGCCTTCGCCCTGAACCGGCTCGATGACAATGGCGGCCACCCGCCCGGGCTCGATATCGGCGCGAAACAGCAATTCCAGCGCGCGCAGACTGTCTTCCACCGTGACGCCCTGTTCGGGAATAGGGAAGGGCAAGTGATAGACTTCGTTCGGCAGGGGCCCGAATTTGCGCTTGTAGGGCAGGACCTTGCCGGTCATCGCCATGGTCAACAGCGTCCGGCCATGAAAGCCGCCGCCGAAAGCGATGACGCCCGTACGGCCCGTGGCGGCGCGGGCAATCTTGACGGCATTTTCCACCGCTTCCGCGCCGGTGGTGAAAAGGATGGTCTTGGCGGGGCCGGGGAAGGGCGCCAACGCATTCAACCGCTCCGCAAGCGCGATATAGGGTTCATAGGCGGTCACCTGAAAAGCGGTGTGGGTGTAGAGTGCGAGTTGCTTCTCCACCGCCGCCATCACCTTGGGATGGCGATGCCCGACATTGAGAACCGCGATGCCGCCGGCGAAATCGACAAAGCGCCGCCCTTCCGCGTCCCAGATCTGCGCATTCTCGGCGCGGGCGGCGAAGACGGGGTGGGCGGTTCCAACCCCACGCGGCACGGCGGTGGCCCGGCGCCGGGCGAGGTCCTCGGTCTTTGTCATGGTCTCTCTCAAGTGATCACAGAGTTGTAGTTTGACCATCATTACGCGCTGCGTTCTGAAATTCAATGTGTGATCCCAGTTGACGGGACGCCGAAACCGCGACAGTCTCGCAGCCATCAGACGGGGTCAGGATGAGCGGCAAGGATAAACAGCCCAGCGACCGGGATCTGGGCATGGATCGCGATATCGACCGCCGCGATTTTCTCAATGGCGTGGCGATCGGCGCGGCCGCTCTGGCAGCGGCAGCGACGGAGGCCCGGGCCGCAGAGGCATCCGGCGCGCAGGACAAGCCTGGTTACTATCCGCCCGAGCGCACCGGCATGCGCGGCAGCCATCCCGGCTCTTTCGAAGTCGCGCATGAATTGCGTGACGGAAATTTCTGGCAGACCGCGCGCAAGCCCGAAGATATCGATACCGTTTACGACCTGATCGTGGTGGGCGGCGGCATTTCCGGTCTCTCGGCGGCGCATTTCTATCGCACCGCCAGGCCCGACGCGAAAATCCTGATCCTCGACAATCACGATGACTTCGGCGGCCACGCCAAGCGCAATGAATTCCGTTTTCCCGGCGGGCGGGTGGAATTGATGAATGGCGGGACGATGCTGATCGACAGTCCCCGGCCTTACAGCACGGTCGCCGATGGACTGATGAAATATCTCGGCATCGATCCGGTGGCGCTGTCCAGGCAATGCAACAAGCCGGACGTCTATCGCGCGCTCGGATTGCAGAGCGCCACCTATTTCGACCGGGAGACCTTCGGCAGCGACAAGCTGGTGGTGGGTGGTGCGGGACCGCGCCGTGGTGGCGGCGCCAGCGGCCTGAAAGCCTTTCTCGATCAGGCGCCGCTGACCGACAAGGCCAAGGCCGGTATTCTGCGCATCGAAGAGGGCGAGGTCGATTACATGCCCGGCCTGTCGTCGGCGGAAAAGAAGGATCGGCTGTCGCGCGTCAGCTATCGCAACTTTCTGCTGAACATCGCCAAGCTGGATCCGAGCGCCATCGCGTTCTACCAGACCCGGACTCATGGCGAATGGGGCGTGGGCATCGACGCGGAATCGGCGCTCGATTGCTGGGGGCTGGGTCTGCCGGGCTTCCAGGGCATGAAGCTCGATCCCGGCTCCGCCCCGCGCATGGGCTATACGGCGGCGGGCTATGCCGATGGCGGCTCCTACCGTTTTCATTTTCCCGATGGCAACGCCACCATCGCGCGGCTGCTGGTGCGCGACCTGATCCCGGCGGCGATGCCCGGCACCGGGGTTGAAAGCGTGGTGACCGCCAAGGCGGATTACGCCGCCCTGGACCGCAACGGCGCGCCGGTGCGCATCCGGCTTTCCAGCATCGTGGTGGGTGCGCGCAATATCGG
>CAYWWT010000060.1:7721-12325 GCA_964461855.1 uncultured Rhizobium sp.
CGCAAGCGGTTCGGGCGCATCTCGATCGCCAATTCCGATTCCGGCGCCGCCGCCTATACCAGCGCCGCGATCGATCAGGGCCGCCGCGCGATTGATGAAATCCTGGGATGAAGAGAAAGAATATTGCTATCTCAGAATGTCATCTGCAGCGGGAAAGATAGCGTAGACGGTGCACAAATGATCTCGTGCCGGAAAATGGACGGCGCTTTTTGTGATCACAGTAACTTGACAGTGCGATGACGGGGTCATAGCGTTTCAAAGCCGCACAGGCGGCTGCTCAGCAGCAGGGGGAGATTTCGGTGACCATCAAATCTTCATTCAGAACCATGATTCTGGCGTCGGCGGCCCTCGTGCCGTTGAGTTATTCCGCCCAGGCGCAACAAACCGGCAACCCCTCCGCCAGCAATTCGGTGGTCGAGACCGTCACCGTTACCGCCACACGGCGCGAAGAATTGCTGAGCCGGGTGCCGCAAAGCGTCAGCGCTTTCACGCCGGAAAAGATGGACGTTCTTGGCGTCAAGGATTTCGGCGACATCGCGCGGTTCACGCCGGGCGTGAATTTCAGCGAAGGAAGCAACGCGATTTCCATTCGCGGCATCAGCTCGACATCGGGCGCGGGAACCACGGGCATTTATATCGACGATACGCCGGTTCAGATGCGTGGGCTGGGCTTTGGCACCGTCAATGCGCTGCCTTCGGTATTCGATCTGCAGCGGGTGGAGATTTTGCGCGGACCCCAAGGCACCTTGTTCGGCGCCGGCTCCGAAGGCGGCACAGTCCGCTACATCACACCCCAGCCCAGCCTTACCGATTACACCGCTTATGCCCGGAGCGAATTCTCTTATACCCAATATGGTTCGCCCGGCTATGAAGTGGGCGCCGCGATCGGCGGACCGATCATCGCCGACAAGCTGGGCTTCCGCGTCAGCTTCTGGGGCCGGCGCGATTCCGGCTGGGTCGACAAGATCGATTATCACAATGGCCGGTTGCTGGATTCCGATATCAACCGCACCGACACTTATGTCTTCCGGGGCGCCCTGACCTGGCAGCCGGTTCCCGGTCTGTTGATCACGCCGACGGTCGAATACCAAAACCGCAACACCCATGATGGCGACGATTATTGGCTGGGTCTTTCAAACCCGGGGGACGGCAAATTCGTCACCGCCACGCCCGACCGGCTGGGCGATCCGGATCATTTCTGGCTCGCATCTCTCAAGGGTGAATATGAACTCGGCGGGGTCCAGCTGTTCTCCAATACGTCGTTCTTCAAGCGCTATGAGCCCGTGGCCGGTTACAGCGGCACGCTTTATAATCTCGGTTATTTCGAACAGATCATCGATCCGAACCAGGATGGCGGTCCGGAAGACCCGCAAGGCAATGAATGCCCGCAATGCAACGCCGGAATTCACCCGCTGCTGCGCGCCAACACCATCAATCTGCCGGGCCTGCCTTTCTATCAATCGCCGGCTCTGACCTCGAACTGGCAGGAGAATATTTCCCAGGAATTCCGCGTTCAATCCAGCGATCCCAATGCGCGGTTCACCTGGGTGCTCGGCGCGTTCTATTCCACCAACACCCAAGAGAGCCGGGAGGAAATCAACGATCCCCAGCTGGATGAGATCAGCCAATATCTGTTCGGCGAGGATATCCTCACCGCATGGGGTGCCGGCCTTCTGCCCAATGGCGATGACTATATCAACGACACGATCGGCCATGACCGCCAGATCGCGGGCTTCGTGCACGCCACATATGAATTGTTCGATGGGATAAAGGTCATCGCCGGCGCGCGCATCGCCCGTACCCATTTCGATTTCCGCAATTATGCCGATGGGGCGCAGAATTTCGGATACAGCAGCGGGGAGGGCAAGGAAGACGAAACGCCCTTCACGCCGCAATTCGGCCTGTCCTGGCAGGCGACCGAAGACGATCTGTTCTATGCCACCTATTCGCGCGGCTATCGCGTTGGCGGCGCCAACCCGCCCATTCCGGTGGCGGCGTGCCATAACGATCTGGTCGCGCTGGGCATTACCAAATCTCCCGACACTTACGGTTCCGACACGGTTTCCAATTACGAGATCGGCGCCAAGGACAAGCTGCTGGATGGGCGGATGTCGCTGGACAGCAGCATCTATCATCTGGAATGGAACAACATCCAGCAGACGGTCAATCTGCCGATCTGCGGTATCCGCTACACCGCCAATCTCGGCAAGGCGATCAGCAACGGCTTCGATGCGCAGATGGCGTTTCAGCTGAACGAAGCTCTCGGTTTCGAACTGAGCGTGGGATACACCGACGCCTATTACAGCACCTCGACGCATTCCAGCGTTTCGCCGAGCTCGCGCATCGTCATCAACAAGGGCGACTCGCTGGGCGCGACGCCCTGGAAGGTTGCGGCGGCCATCCAGTATAATTGGATGCTGCTCGATCATGATGCGTTCTTCCGGGTCGATGATGAATATAGCAGCGGGCCGAACCGGCTGACCCAGGCACTCGATCCGGTGAACTCCTCTTACGACCCCGATCTGTTGCCCAATCCGGCCACCAATTTCCTCTCGGCGCGGGCCAGCGTGAATCTGGGCAGCTATAACCTGGCGTTGTTCATGGACAATGTTCTCAACGCCCATCCGCAACTTGGATATGGTCACGAGGCCAGGGGGCTTTTGTACCAGGCCAACACGGTGCGTCCCCGCACGACCGGCGTTACCGCGACTTACCGCTTCTGAACTTCAGCAGGCAGGAGATTTAGATGTCGAAATTCTGCATCGCGCTTCTGGCGGCCGCGTCCTGGTCGCTTCCCGCTATTGCTGCGGAGCCTGTCCATCCCGCCCTGATCGACAAGGCCGACGTGGCGGGCGCGATCTTCCAGCGCCCCAATACCGTCACGCATGAGCGGAATGGGAACAAGGTCCAGGACACCGTCACCCTGATGACGGCCGACAAGAAATACGAGACCGGCATGTACAAGTCCGGCCCCAGCCATTTCGAACGCAAGGGCGACAAGACCTATGGCGTGGACGAATTCATGTATTTCATCGAAGGCAGTGTGACCCTGACCTCCCTGGATGGTACGGTCATGACCGCCCATGCGGGCGAGGCGGTCACCATCCCGCATGACTGGCAGGGGACGTGGGACACCAAGGGCTATACCAAATTTTATGCGATCTACGCGCCCAAAGGTAACGTCGACCAATAGCCGTTGCCGCTGCGTCATGGCCATGGTGCCGGAAATATTTGCGCCATGGAGCGCCGGGTGAGATGAGCAACAAGCTGAAGGCGAATTCGCTTTCGTTTTTCGAGTCCCTTGTCATGGGCGTGGCGGGAAGTGCGCCCGGTTATACGATTGCCGTGACCACGGCCGTCCTGCTTGCGGTGGCGGGCCCGCTCTCGCCCGGCGCGCTGGTGATCTTCGCGGTCCCGATGCTGGGCATCGCGGTCGCCTACAAGGCGCTCAACAAGCGCGATGCCAGTGCCGGGGCGGCCTATCAATGGACCAGTGCGGCGTTCGGAAAATTCCTGGGTTTTTTCTCCGGATGGGCGCTTTTGATTGCTTCCCTGGTGTTCATGGTGGCCGGCAGCGTTCCGGTTGCCACTTCGACCCTGAACTTCATCGCCCCCGATTTGACCGGGAATGTTTTCGTCACCGCGGGCGTGGCCAGCGCCTGGTTCCTGCTGATCGCGCTGGTCCTGATCACCGGCATCGAAATCACCAGCAAGGTGCAGGTGGTGATGACCACAATAGAGCTGCTGATCCTGTCCATCGTGCTGGTGGCGGCCTTCATCCACACCGGAACCACGGGTGCCATCAACAAATTCAGCTGGTCCTGGTTCGGGTTCGGCTATACGCCTTCGGCTTTTTCCGCCAGCGCCTTGATGGTGGTGTTCTTCTATTGGGGATGGGACGTCACGTCGAACCTGAGCGAAGAAACCGTCAATGGCGAGCAGAATGCGGGCAATGGCGGCTTTTCCAGCATCTTCATCACCATTGCCTTTTACATCGGGTTCACGCTTGCGGCGCTGTTCCTGTTCTCGCTGCGCGATGCGCGCAACCTCACCGACAATATCATCTACAATATCGCGGTCGCGTCCGGTCTGGGACGGTTCGGCGGCTTGTGCGCCTCGATGGCGGTGATCCTGTCCAGCATCGCGACCTTGGAAACCACCATGCTGCAATTCTCCCGCACCCTGTTCGCGATGGGGCGGGATGGCGCATTGCCGCGCGTCTTCGGCGAGATCGCACCCAGGAGCCAGACGCCGGTCAAGGCGATGTATGTGTTGATCGCGATCGGGCTTGTCCTGATCTGGTCCTCCAGCCTGATGCCTACTGTCAGCGCGGTCATTGCCGCCTCGGTCAATGCGGTCGCGATCCAGGTTTGTTATTATTACGGCCTGGCCGGACTGGTCGCCGCCTGGGTGTTCCGCAATTCGCCTACGCCTGGGCGCTGGATCACGCTCTGTCTCTTTCCCGCGCTGAGCGGCCTGCTGCTGCTGGGGCTGGGCATTTACGCGATCACGACATTCAACCTGGTGACCAAGATCATCGGCCTTGGCGGTTTCGCGTTGGGAATCTTTTTCTTCCGGCCGCGCCGCTATGCTGCGCCGGCCGC
>CAYWWT010000061.1:0-3735 GCA_964461855.1 uncultured Rhizobium sp.
TGCCCAACACGCCGCGCGGCGGCGGCATTTCGCGCAAGATCACCAATGCTGCGGACCGCAAGCGCCTGAAATCGGCGGCGCAGGGATTGGAATTGCCGGAAGGCATGGGGCTGATCATCCGCACGGCGGGCGAAAACCGCACCAAGTTGGAGATCCGCCGCGACTATGAATATCTCATGCGGCTCTGGGACACGATCCGCGAAAAGACCCTCAACTCCAATGCGCCCGCCTGCGTCTATGAAGAAGGCGACCTGATCAAGCGCGCCATCCGCGACCTTTACAACAAGGACGTGAAGGATCTGGTGGTTGAAGGCGAAGCGGGGTTCCGCAACGCCAAGGATTTCATGCGCATGCTGATGCCGGCGCAGGCGCGCAATGTGCATCAGTACAAAGACACCGTTCCGCTGTTTCAGCGCCTGCATATCGAACAGCAGCTGGACGCCATGTTCTCCTCCACCGTGACCCTCAAGTCCGGCGGCTATATCGTCATCAACCAGACCGAAGCGCTGGTTTCCATCGACGTCAATTCCGGTCGCGCCACCCGCGAACATTCCATCGAAGAGACGGCGCGCAAGACCAATCTGGAGGCGGCCGACGAAGTGGGGCGCCAACTGCGCCTGCGCGACCTTGCCGGATTGATCGTGATCGACTTCATCGACATGGAAGACAGCCGCAACGACCGTGAAGTCGAGCGGCGGCTGCGCGAGGCGGTGAAAAACGACCGCGCCCGGGTCCAACTCGGCAAGATCAGCCAGTTCGGCCTTCTGGAAATGTCGCGCCAGCGCCTGCGCGCCGGCGTGGTCGCCTCCTCCACCGTGATCTGCCCCCATTGCGGCGGCGCTGGGATCGTGCGCTCGGTCGAATCCACCGCGCTGCGCGTGTTGCGGGCCCTGGAAGAGGAAGGCGAAAAGAATCGCGCCAGCGCCGTCACCGTGAAGGTCGCCGCCGACGTGGCGATCTACACCTTGAACCAGAAACGCAGCGAGTTGGCGCGGATCGAGGCCGAATACGGCATGGACGTCACCTTCGAGCCCAAGGAAGGGTTGATGGCGGGCCATTTCGAACTCGATCGCACCCGCACCCGCGATCCGGAAGACCGGCCGCGCAGCCATGCGGTTTCCATCGAAGCCGGCTTCGTGTCCTCCGACGAGCCGGAGGACGAGGCCCCCGCTGAAGAAGCGGGAGAGGAATTCGAAGACCGCGAGGAAAGCGTCTCGCAGTCTGACGAAGAAGTCCGCGAAGCGCCTCCGGCGCGAGACGGCGAAGGCGGCAAGCGCCGCAGGCGCCGGCGCGGCGGTCGTGGCCGCAACCGCGATCGTGGTCCGCGCCCGGAAGGTGCCGACACCGAAGCGCGCGCAGACGGCGCCAAGGACGAAGCGGATACGGACGCGGAAGATCGGGAAGCCGCTGCTGAATCCGGCGGCGAGCAGCAACCGGAACATGGCCAGGAGGCTGGCGATCAGGCGAATGCGGCTGGAGAGAATGGGCGCCGCCGTCGGCGCCGCCGCGGTCGCCGCGGCGGCCGCAACCGCGAGGACACGCCAGAAGGCGCGGCTGCGCCGGCTTTCACGCCGGAAATCGACCGCTTCGGGATCCCGGATGAAATCGACACCACACCGGCAGCGGTGACGCATGCACCGGGCACGCCATCCGCTCCGGTTTGGACGCTGCAGGACGACATCCCCGACACCACGCCAAAAGAAGATACGTCCAAGCCGAAGAAAAAAGGCTGGTGGCAGCGCGCTTTCTCAAACGAAGAGTAAGCGTTGTAGCGCGCGATCCACGTTCCCGGCTCCTCATGCTGCGCTTGTCGGAGCATGAGGATGTACCACGGCGGTGACCTCAGTCTTTGTCGTGCATCTCCATGCCGGAAAGCTCGTGCACCCAAGCCAGGGCCGAACGGCACCATATCTGGCGCGCGGGTTTCAATTCCGCCCGCTCGGCCAGCGCGCCGATGCGCAAATTGTAAAGTGCGGGATGCTCGACATCCGACGCATAGATCGGCGTGCCGCAGGTGGCGCAAAAAGCCTGGGCCCGCGGATTTCCGCTCTCCGCCGTCTTCACGTAAATTTTGGGTGCGCCGCTCAGTATGTAAAAATCCGCGGCCTTCGCCGGGACACTGACGCGGTAGGCGGTGCCGGTCAGGATCTGGCAATCCCGGCAGTGACAAATGCTGACCTGGGCGGGATCTACCTCCGCCTCATAGCGCAGTTCGCCGCAATGACACCGGCCATGCACTTTCATGATCGCTACTCAGTCGTGGCATCGCCCAGGCCGTGACCGCCAGGGTCGGGCAAGGCCACACAGGCAGTCTGGCAGGAAATCACATTCACCGTCACCATCGGGGCAGCCCCGGTCGAACGCAGATCGGCCGGACGCCCCATCTGCTGGCCAGCCGCGACCTTCAGCAAGGCATAGGCGATCGCAGCAGTCCCGTTCGGTCCCCCCGCGCCGACGCCGGCGAATGTCGCGCGGCCATTGCCATCGCGCGCAATCACAGGCGTCAGGAAAGCACCCGCCACCCCGCCCGGTGAGGACGGCGCATTGGCCAGGAGCACGCCGCTGGTGCCGGCACTGCGCGCAGATCCGAACGCACCGTTCATGGTCATCGCACAGGTCGCGGCCTGCCCGTTGCGGTCGATGGCGGCGAAGCCGGTTCCTCCGAGATCGGAAGGAAGTGTGGAAATCCCGAAACCCGCCAGGCTTTGCCGCACGGCCGCGACCACCGCGGCTTCCGGATCGCTGCCGCTGGCGGCGTTGGCAAACAGGGACGCGGCGAAGGTGCCCGCGCCCGTTCCGCCATTGGGCATCGCAACGCTGAGCCCGCCCTGATTCATCAGACGCGGTGCGCTCACCGTGGTGCGGTAATCGGCAAGATCGGCGGCGGAGATCGCGCCCCCTTGCGAAGCGGAATAGCGGACCAATGCATCGGCCACCGCCCCCTTGTAAAATCCATCGGCACCGGAAAGCCGGATTGCCGCCAAGGTCTGGGACAAAGCGAGATTGGTCGCGATCGCGCCTTCGGGACGCGGCGTGCCATTCTCATTCATGAATTCCGCCGCCAGCGCGGCATCCAAACGCACGCTGTTCTGCGCATTCGCCAGGCGGGCGGAGAGTGCATGACTGATGGGAAAACCACTGGCGGCATAAGCTTCGCCGCCCGAAACCATACGCTGCCAGGGCAGCGTGCCGAAGGCCGCCTGAAGATCGTAAAAGCCGCGCACGGCGCCCGGCACCGCATAGCTGCCGCCACTGCTGGCGGCGCGTGGCAGGAAATCGAATTCCCGCACGCCCTTCACCGGATCCGCGATCAGGCAAATGCCGCCGCCGCCCAAACCTGCCGCGACGGGATAGGTTGCAGACATGGCAAAGAACATGGCGGTCACCGCATCGGCGGCGCTGCCGCCCTGAGAAAGGATCGCGGTACCGGTCTTGACCGCGAAAGGCTCGTCGCCCACCGCCAGCCCGGTGCTCTGGGCGGACAGCGATTGGGAATCGTCCGTCAGGCCCAGCGTAGAGCCGACCGAAGAGCCCAGCGAACAGCCCGCGAGAAGGGCTGCGAGCGGCAAAACAAGAAAAGGTGCTGCGCGAAAATCCGGCATGAATGTCCCGTAATCCCAGGAAAAAGCTTGTGGCCGGTTATGCCGGAAGGAGGCGCTGGGAGCAACGCGCCGGATTTGACCTTGTCCACAAGGCCACCTACGTTCCCGGCGAACGGGGGTTCTTGGAGGCTGA
>CAYWWT010000061.1:3835-5155 GCA_964461855.1 uncultured Rhizobium sp.
GGCGTCATGGCGCACGAGACCGGCCATATCGCCGCCGGCCATCTTTCGCGCAGCGCCCAGGGCATGAAGAAGGCCATGATTCCCATGCTTCTTTCCATGGTGCTGGGCGCGGCCGCGATGGCGATGGGTGCTGGCGATGCCGGCATGGTCATCATGGGCGCCGGTTCGGCCATGGCGGCGGCGCAGATGGCGGCCTTCACCCGGGTGCAGGAATCCACCGCCGACCAGATCGCGCTGAAGCTTCTTAACGCGACGCATCAGTCGCCGATGGGCATCTATTCGACCTTCGAGCGTTTTGCCAACGAACAGGCGCAAAGCGCTTACAAGATTGACAAATTTGCCGTCGATCATCCCGTCGGACAGGACCGGCTCGCCGACATCGAGACCAAGGTCAATGCCTCGCCCTATCGCGATGTGAAGGACCCGCCGCAGGTGATGCACACATTCGAGATGGTGCAAGCCAAACTTGCGGGCTTTACGCTCCCGGTGCAGGCGGCGCTCGATCGCTATCCGGAAAGCGATACGTCCGAGCCCGCGCGCTACGCCCGGGCCATGATTTATATGCGCAAGCCCGACCTGGCGAAGGCGCTTTCCACCACCAACAGCCTGATCCAGGACGAACCCAACAATCCGTTCTTTTATGAAGTGCTGGGGCAGATCCATGTCAGCATGGCCAAACCGCAGCTGGCGATCCCGGCCTATCAGAAGGCCGTGGATTTGCGGCCCGACGCACCGCAATTGCGCCTGGGTCTGGCAGTGGCGCAGCTGGCCACCAGCGATCCCCGTCTTGCCAACGCCGCCTTGCAGAACCTGAAAGCCGCATCGCTTCGGGAAAATGACGATGTTTTTACCTGGTACGAAACCGCCCAGGCTTACAGCCTGTTAAAGAATGAGCCGATGGCGAACCTGTCCACCGCCGAGGCCTATTACAATTCCGGCGCGATGCGCCAAGCCGCCGTGTTCGCCTTGCGCGCGCGCCGGGGGCTGGAGCAAGGCAGCCCCGATTGGCAGCGCGCCAATGACATTATCGGCGTCGTCGGGACGCAACAACAACGATAGGATCGGAATGATGCGGGATTGGACGAGCGTTGTAGCGGGAGCTCTGGGCGGCGCGCTGTTGGCGGTGCTGATCGTGTTCGGCGCTGCGCGCGTGGGATTGCTGCCGGGCGTCGGCCCCGACGGCATCCGCACCTATCTGCTCGGGCACCCTGAACTGCTCGCAGAAATGAGCGCGCGGCTGCAAAGCCAGCAGGAAATCGCGGACAAGGCCAAGGCGGCCGATGCCATGAAGAAGATCGGCATGGCTGCGTTTTTCGACCC
>CAYWWT010000061.1:5255-12308 GCA_964461855.1 uncultured Rhizobium sp.
CTCATGAAGGAAGACGAGCCGGTCGACGAAGCGATGATCTATGCCCAGGCGCAGAAAATCGGCATCGACGTCATCAAGCTGAAGCTCGACATGCAGAAGCCGGAGCTCGACGCGGCCATCGCTGCCAGCAAGGCGCTGGCGGCACGTGCCGGCATCGACGGAACGCCGACCTTCATCATCAACGGCAACGTCCATCCCGGCGCGGTCGATGACGACACGCTGAAGAGCCTGACGGCCGAAAGCTGATCGTCAGATCAACCCGCTGAGCGGGCTGGAGGGATCGGCATAGGCTTTCTTGGGCATACGCCCGGCAAGCCAGGCCTCACGGCCCGCCTCCACCGCGAGCTTCATGGCATGCGCCATCTTCACCGGATCGCGGGCATGTGCGATGCCGGTGTTGGAGATGACGGCATCGCAGCCCAATTCCATCGCGATGGCGGCGTCCGACGCCGTGCCGATGCCGGCATCGACGATCACAGGCACCTTCGCATCTTCAATGATCATGCGGATATTGACGGTGCTCTGAATGCCCATGCCCGATCCGATTGGCGAGGCCAGCGGCATGATCGCCACCGCACCCATCTCTTCCAGCCGCTTGGCCATCAAGGGATCGTCACTGCAATAGACCATGACCTGAAAGCCATCCTTGGTCAGCATCTCGGTGGCGCGCAGGGTTTCCAGCATGTCGGGATAGAGAAGTTTCTTCTCGCCCAGCACTTCAAGTTTCACCAGGCTCCAGCCACCGGCTTCGCGCGCCAGCCGCAAGGTGCGCACGGCGTCTTCACCCGTGAAGCAGCCCGCCGTGTTGGGCAGGTAAGTGTATTTCTTCGGATCAATGGAATCGATCAGCCGCGGCTGACTGGGATCGGTGAGATTGACCCGGCGCACCGCCACCGTGACGATCTCCGCGCCACTGGCTTCCAGCGCCCGGGCATTGTCTTCGTAATTCTTGTATTTGCCGGTGCCCACGATCAGGCGCGAAATGAAGCTCTTCCCCGCGATCACCAGAGGCTTGTCGATGCGCGGCATCTCTACCGGCGCGTTGCCGCCGCCGATGAAATGCACGATCTCGAAACGGTCGCCGTCGGTCACCGGCACCTGATCGTAGGTGGACCGCGGTACGATCTGAAGGTTGCGTTCGACTGCGATCTTGGCGGGGTCCAGGCCCAGCGATTGCAGCATGGTCTTGACGGTCAGCCCGGCGCCCAGCGCACGGGCTTCCCCGTTCAGGGTCACAGTCAGGTTTGCGGTCATATTCGAGCCCAGGCCTCTTAGGGTTTCCGTTCCCCAGCGTTGCGACTATAAGGCTTGAACCTCGCGTCGCTGGCGGAAACTCAATGGCGAAAAATACAAGTAAATCCAACGCTTTACCAATATATATCATCAACGGCCCGAATCTCAACCAGTTGGGCACGCGCGAGCCTTCGATTTACGGGCATACCACCCTTGGCGAAATCGAGAAGCTGTGCGCCGCGCGGGCCAAAAGCCATGGCTTCGCTACGGTCTTCCTGCAAAGCAATAAGGAAGGCGAACTGGTCGAATTCCTTCAAGAAGCCCGCGCCAGCGCCTCCGGCGTGATCATCAATGCAGCCGCCTATACTCACACGTCGGTGGCGATCCTGGACGCGCTTCAGATGCTGAATCCGCCGGTGATCGAAGTCCATCTTTCCAATCCGGCGCGGCGGGAAGATTTCCGCCATCTGTCCTATGTCGCCAAAGCCGCCACCGGCAGCATCGCCGGTCTGGGCGTGAACTCATACCTGTTTGCGATCGATGCGGTCGCGGCCATCCTGGCCGGGCCCAAAGGAAAAAAGAAATGAATGCGAAGAATGACGTGAAAGAGCGGCTGTCGGCGAACAAGCCGGGCATCGACGCCGAAGCAATCCGCGCTCTTTCCGAACTCCTCACCGAGACCGGTCTCACCGAGATCGAAGTCGAGCAGAATGGGGCTCGCATCCGCGTCGCCCGCGCAGGCGCGATCGCGGCGTTGGCCAGCGCGCCGCTTGCCGCGGCGCCGGCGCCTGCGGCCGCCGCGGCCACCTCACCGTCGCCCGCGACCGGGCCACAGGCCGGCGCCGTAACGTCTCCGATGGTCGGCACGGTCTATTCCGCATCCGAGCCGGGCAAACCGCCCTTCGTCACTGTCGGTCAGCAGATCAAGGAAGGCGACACGTTGTTCATCGTCGAAGCGATGAAGACGATGAATCCCATCCCGGCGCCGCGCGGCGGCATCGTGAAGGAGATCTGTGTCGAAAACGGATCGCCGGTCGAATTCGGCCAGACCCTTCTCATTCTCGGCTAAGGCATGTTCGAGAAAATCCTCATCGCCAACCGGGGCGAGATCGCGCTGCGTGTCATCCGCGCGTGCAAGGAAATGGGCATCGCTACCGTGGCGATCCATTCCACAGCCGATTCCGATGCCATGCATGTGCGCCTGGCGGATGAAAGCGTCTGTGTCGGCGCGCCGCCGGCCGCTCAGTCCTATCTCAATGTCCCCGCGATCATCGCCGCCTGCGAGATCACGGGCGCCGAAGCGATCCATCCCGGCTACGGCTTCCTGTCGGAGAACGCCAAATTCGCCGACATCGTGAAAGAGCATGGCATCACCTTTATCGGCCCCACCGCCGAACATATCCGGATGATGGGTGACAAGATCACCGCCAAACAGACCGTGAAGGCATTGGGCATTCCCACCGTTCCCGGTTCAGATGGCGAGGTTTCCGACGTCGACGCGGCCGGCATCGCCGAAAAGATCGGCTATCCGGTCCTGATCAAGGCAACCGCGGGCGGCGGCGGGCGCGGCATGAAGGTGGCGAAAAGCGCATCGGAGCTGTCCTTCGCGCTGTCCACCGCGCGCGCGGAGGCCAAGGCGGCTTTCGGCAACGACACCGTCTATATGGAAAAATACCTCGGCAAGCCCCGGCACATCGAAGTGCAGATTCTGGCGGACAGCCACGGCAAGGTAGTGCATCTGGGCGAGCGTGACTGCTCGCTGCAGCGACGTCACCAGAAGGTCTGGGAAGAAGCGGGAAGCCCTGCCCTGAACGCGCAGGAACGCGACGAAATCGGCGGTGTGGTCACCCGCGCCCTGACTCAGCTTGGTTATCTCGGCGCCGGCACCATCGAGTTCCTTTATGAGGATGGCCGCTTTTATTTCATCGAAATGAACACCCGCCTGCAGGTCGAGCATCCCGTCACCGAAGCGATCACGGGCATCGATATCGTGCGCGCGCAGATCCGGGTGGCGGCGGGCAGCCCGCTCTCGGTCGACCAGAAAGATATCGTTTTCGAAGGCCATGCCATCGAGTGCCGCATCAACGCGGAAAATCCCTTCACGTTTCGGCCCTCGCCCGGCCAGATCACCCAATTCCACACGCCCGGCGGATTGGGCGTGCGCTTCGATTCGGCGATCTATTCGGGCTATCGCATCCCGCCCTATTACGACAGCCTGGCGGGAAAGCTGATCGTCCATGCCCGCAACCGCAACGAATGCCTGCTCCGGCTACGACGCGCGCTGGACGAATTGGTGGTGGGCGGGATCGAAACCACCATCCCCCTCTTCCAGAAACTGGTGCGCGAGCCGGACATCATCAACGGCGATTACTCCATCCACTGGCTGGAGAAATATCTGGCGAGCCTGGGGCACTAGGTCTGAAAACGCGACCTATCGCAAAGTTCCCTTTTCCTCTTAAGCTGGCGGCTCACCAACCGGGGGTTACAGCATGGGCTTTCTCGATTCCTACGCGCCGCAGATAAAAAGCATTCTGCGCATCGTTTCCGGCCTACTATTTTTCTCTGTCGGTCTGGCCAAAATCGCACATTTTCCCCTCGTCCCCATGTTCGCCGAGGCGAAACCTTTTGTGGGGATCGAGGGATGGGCCGGAATGATCGAGTTGGTGTTTGGCGCACTGGTCATTCTGGGTTTCTACAGTCGGATCGCGGCCTTCATTTGTTCCGGCGAAATGGCCATCGCTTATTTTTATGGGCATTGGGGACTTTTCACCGACACCGTGCATAGCGCCTTCCCGGTGCAAAATGGCGGAGCGACGGCGATCCTTTACAGCTTCATCTTTCTCTATTTCGCCGCCGCCGGCCCCGGCCCCTGGGCTTTGAATCAAAAATAGATATTTTCCGGCACGCACAGGCTTTCTTCCCCCGCGCCGCAACGCGGCTGGCGGGGGAAGATGTCTTCCGAACGCTTGCCGTGAGGAAGACAGATGGGGGTATTAAAGAAAAAGCATCGTCGCGCTATACTAGCGCGACGATGCATGCGCCGCTTCTGACGCCTGAGGTTCTGCTGCGCGCCTATGCCCAGGGATTGTTTCCCATGGCGGACCGGCGTGACGATCCCACGCTCTATTGGGTTTCGCCGGAACAGCGCGGCATCATTCCGCTCGACGATTTTCATGTGCCGCGACGCCTGGCACGCACGATCCGAAGCGGCCGTTTTCAAGTGACCGCGGACCGTGCTTTCCGTGATGTGATGGAAGCCTGCGCCGCGCCCGCGCCCGACCGGCCCCACACCTGGATCAATGACGAGATCCTGCACCTCTACACTGCGCTCCATGCCGGCAATCACGCCCATTCGATCGAATGCTGGCAGGACGGCGAACTTGCGGGCGGGCTTTACGGTGTTCGTTTGGGCGCGGCATTTTTCGGCGAAAGCATGTTCAGCCGCGTGCGGGATGCCTCGAAAGTCGCGTTGGCGCATCTGGTGGAGATGCTGCGTCAGGGCGGCTTTGTATTGCTGGACACGCAGTTTCTCACGGCGCATCTGGCCAGCTTCGGCGCGCGAGAAATACCGCGCGCGCAATATCTCGGCTGGTTGCAGCAGGCGATCATGCGCGACGCGATCTGGCCGCGCGGCTGAGTTGGATCAGCGCCCGGCTTCTGCCGGCAACGCTTCCAGGCCTTCCTTGTCGGTGGAATCGGGCGACTTCACTTTGGTCGGCGCCGCCGATTTCAAGGCTGCCACAGGTGTGTTGGGCGCGCCATTGGAACAGTTGATGACCCAGACATCGTAGAGCGGGTGTTCCATACCGTTCAGGCCCGGGCTGGACGCATACATCCAGCCGGAGAAGATGCGCTTGGTGCCCTGATCGGGTCGATGATCATCGATCTGTACAAAAGCCGAGGTCTCGGGCGTTTCGCTGGCAGGCGTGGAGTAGCAATAGCGCGCCGTGATCGTGAGCGTGGCGAAATGGACCGGCTTGCCGATGGGCGCCGTGATGTCGGTGGGCCGGCCGGTGATCTTGTCCAGGCCGCGCAGCATCAATGTCGTGCCCGGCGCATCGGCCAAGGGCGGCGGTGGTGCATTGGGATCCGGCATCTGTGCCGGCGCGGCCTCCGGCTTGGCCGGAGCGGCATTCTGCGCTGCCGCGCCCGTCAGCAGGGACGCGGTCAAAAGACCAAGCCCCCCCAGCAGTGCGGCGCGCGAGAAATGCGTCACGGGCTGGGCAGTTCTTGCGGCTGCGCCGGTTGTGCCGGCTGCGGCTTGGGCTGTTGCTGATTTTGTCCGCCGCCGCCGCCGATGAAGCGGCCCACCAGACCCATCAGATCGACGGAGCCCTGGCTGTTCTGGATCATGCCGCCGGCGGCCAGCATCTTATCGCTGCCGCCCGGGGTCAGCGAAATATAAGAGCTGCCCAGAAGACCCGACGACGTCACCATCAGCGACGTGTCCTCGGGAATCTTGATGTCGTCACGAACATGCATATGCACGGTGACGAGATAGTTTTTGGGATCGAGCGTGAGATCCGAGATCGAGCCGATCTTGATGCCAGACAGCCGGACATCGGTACCAATGCCGATACCATCGACGCGCGGCAGGCGCGCCTGAATTTCATAGCCCGACAGGCTGCCGCTGCCGGTGCGCATATAGGCAAAAACGATAAACAGGACAGCGACCGCAACCACGACCGCGCCGATGATCGTTTCGGGAATATTGCTCTCCCGCATCCGCGCTATTCCGGCTTCCATGCCTGATAGTCTCCTGTGGCGGCGGGACGCTGGCCGCTGCGCTGCAGCGATCCTTCGGGCCGCCAGGCTTGCGCGGTGCCGGTCAGGTTGGGCTGGTGCGGCATTTCCCAGGGCTTGGCCTTGAAGGGAGCTTTGGTCGGCGGTTCGGCAAAAGTATGGTGCATCCAGCCATGCCAATCGGGCGGCACGCGGCTGGCCTCCACGGTGCCATTGTAAAGCACCCATCGGCGCGAGCCGTCCTTGTTCTGGAAATAGCGGTTTCCGAACTCGTCCTCGCCGACCGCGGAGCCTTGGGTCCAGGTGGTCCAAAGAGTGCCGAAGGTGGCAGAGTTCCACCAGGAAAAAATCATCTTGATGAAGGGCATGGCGGGTTCCAAAGAGCGCGCGCGGAGATTCGCGGGACTATACGGGCGGGGCGGCCCCACGCCAACAGGCGCCAAGGTCGCGCCAGGTTCGGCACACCGCAATGGAGCGACCCGCTTATCCACAAAACGTCCCAAGCCGCCCGTGGCGCTGTGAGGAAAAAACCCGAAAAAATATTCCTGGGCCGGGTTTGGCATCCCGCTTGACTCGCGGGTTTTCAGCGCTTTTCGGGACCCACCAGATCTGGTAGGCAAGATTTCGTGACCCACTTGCCGCTTGCGGTCCAGGGCTCCCCATGCCCATACTTTGGGCCAGTCACCTCTTGTGACACCAAATCTGGCGGGACCGAATGACCCAGCCGAAGGGGCCAAAATCCCGGCGGATGGAGAAATTGCCTCCCGCGAGGATGGCGCAAGAGGGGCTGGGGCCGGTTCATTCCATCGCTTCGAGGTCGCCATGCGCATTCGCCGTCATTTCACGGTTGAGGGACAATCGCCCTATGAAGGCGTCGGCTTCCGCGCGGCGGGAAGCGAGATCCGCAACCCCGACGGTTCCATTGTTTTTGCCCAGGACGGCATCGAAGTTCCGGAAGCCTGGAGCCAGGTCGCCTGCGATGTGCTGGCGCAGAAATATTTCCGCAAGGCGGGCGTGCCCCGCCAGCTCAAGCCGGTGGCCGAGGACGGCGTACCGCAATTCCTCTGGCGCAAGCAG
>CAYWWT010000062.1:0-12105 GCA_964461855.1 uncultured Rhizobium sp.
AGCGCATGGATGGGATTGGCGCGGGCGACGCGCTGGGCATGCACGAAGACCGTGGCCCAGGCGATTATAAGTGCTGCCAGGCCCGCGCCGATAAAATAGAGCGGATTGAGACTGATGCGATAGGCATAGCCTTCCAGCCAGTGATGCAGATAATAATAAGCCACCGGCCAGGCGATCAGGTTCGCTATCAGCACCGGGATCGAGAATTGCCACAGCAGCATGCGCACAATGTCTCCGGCCCGGGCGCCGAAACTTTTCCGGATGCCGATCTCCTTGGTGCGCCGTTCGGTCGAGAAAGCTGCCAGCCCGAATAGGCCCATGGCCGCGATGAAGATGGCGATGCCCACGAACAGGGCGAAAATCTTGCCCTGCTGCTGCTCGGCCAGGAAATCCCGCTCGAAATCGCCATCGAGGAAATGCCGCCTTATGGCGACCGTGGGCGCGAAGGCATGCCAGGTGCGGTCAATAAAGGCCAAGGCGGCGGGCAGATTGGCGCCCCGCATCTTAACGGAAAAATCCGACACATCGGACGGGACGTAAAGGTAAGCCGTGGGTGCCACCGGAACCTTTGCGCCATCGATCTTGAAATCATCCACCACACCCACAACAGTCATGGTGGCCCTGCTCTCGGAGCGGCTCGGGCCGGGCAGCCTGGTGAGGGATTTGCCCACGATCTGAGCAGGTGAGAAGCCGAATTGCTTCGCCATCGTCGCATTGATCAACACATTGAACGGTTTGCCGTCATGGCCGGCGATGTCGCCACCACGGGATCGGGACAAGTCACGCCCGATTAGAAGATGGATGCCGTAGACTCTCAGGAATTCCGGACTGATCGTCACATAGCGCGTCGTCAGGGCGGCGGTCGCGCCCGGCATCTGGACCCCCATATTCGCGGTGTTGCCGCTGAGCGGCACGTCATCGGAGATCGCCACCCCCGCGATATCGGGGTTGGCGCCAAGCGCGCGCGCAAAGCTGTCGCGCGCACTTTGCGTCAGGCCGCTGCCATTGACGATCACCATGCGATCCTTGTCGAAGCCAAGCTCGACATTGCGGGCGAACGAAATCTGCTGAAACACCACCATCGCGGCGATTCCCAATCCGATGGAGACGGCGAACTGCATCACCACCAGAAGCGTCCGCACCATGCCCGAGCCGGACTGTCTGGCAGCATTGGTTCGCAGCACCAGGGCTGGGCGGAAGCGGGACAGGACCAGCGCGGGATACGTTCCGCCGATCAATCCTGCCAGCAATGCGACGCCGACCATGCTCAGAACCAACTGCCAATCGGCGAGATAATGAAATGCGATGGGCTTTCCCACCATCTGGTCGAAAATGGGAAGCAGAACCTCCGTGAGCGCCAGCGCCAACGCCAGCGCGATCACGGTAGTCAGCAGGGACTCGCCCAGAAACTGAACAACCAGCTGGCGCCGGCTTGCCCCCATCACTTTGCGCAGCGAAATCTCGCGCGCCCTGACGGTGGCCTGGGCGGTTGCCAGATTGGTGAAATTGAAACAGGCAACCAGAAGGATCAATACGCCGATGGCGGCAAAGCCATAGACCATGGTCCAGCTTCCCGGCGGCGTCAGGCTGCCATAGCGATCGGTGGTCAAATGATCATCGCGAAAAGGCGTGAGATTGGGCGCCATGAGCTCGCTGCCCCGGATCTGCAAATTCACCAGTTCCCGCGTGTTCACATTGCGATCGATGAGGCGTTTCAGCTTTTCGATCACCGCTTGGGGATCAGTACCCGGCGCGAGCTGGACATAGCCATAGCCCGACGAATCCATCCAGCGCTGCTTGCGGGCCTGCGACAGGGGATCGGCGGTCGAGGTGTTGGGAAAGAATATCTCTCCGGTGAGCTGCGAATTGTGCGGAATGTCACGGGCGATGCCGGTGACCGTGAGATTGGTCTGTGGAACGCCCTGGCCGCTGATGACAATGCTTTTGCCGATGGCTGGCGCATCGCCAAACAATTTGATCGCCATGACCTTTGAAAGCACCACGCTTTCGGGCTGACTGAATACGGTAACGGGATCGCCCGCGATCAAGGGAAGCCGGATCACCTGGAAGAAATCCGGGCTGACCACATCCGTCTGCTCGTCGAATTGCCGGTCGCCCACCGTCACGGTCATGTGGCGGGGCTCCAGATGCGCGATGGCCTTGACCTCGGGAATGCTTGTCAACATCGCGCCCGGCACGGGGAATGGGGCTTTCGAGACCTGGAAGGGACGCTGGCCGGGCGGATAGAAGGTGAAACCAACCCGATAGAGATTTTCCGCGCCCGGAATCCATTTGTCGTAGGACAATTCGTCCCGCAGCAGCAGGATGATGAAGATAGCGCAAGTCAGCCCTACTGTGAGGCCCGCGATATTGATGAAGCTGTAGAGCTTGCGGCGGAAGAAATTGCGCAGCGCCGTGACCAGATAATTGCGGAACATGGCTTCCTCCTTCGATCTAAAGGACCTGCCTTATGCTTTCGGTGACGATGGCGCCGTCCAGAAGATTGACGATGCGGTGGGCATATTCGGCGTGAGAGTGCGAATGCGTCACCATCACGATGGTGGTGCCTTCTTCATTCAGCTGGGTCAGAAGCTGCATCACTTCCTCGCCATTGGTGGTGTCGAGATTGCCGGTGGGCTCGTCAGCCAGGATCAGCTTGGGCCGCTTGACCACGGCGCGCGCGATCGCGACCCGCTGCTGCTGGCCGCCGGACAGTTGCGATGGCATGTGGCGGGCGCGGTGCGAGATCTTCATCCGCTCCAACGCCTCGCTCACGCGTTGCCTGCGCTCTCCGGCGGGGACATCTTCGTGATAGAGCAATGCCAGCTCTACATTCTCCGAGACGTTCAATTCGTCGATGAGATTGAAACTCTGGAAAACGAAGCCGATCGCCTGCTTGCGCAGGCTCGACAACTGCGATTCGGAATAGCCGGCGATATTCTCGTTGCCGAACCAATATTCGCCGCCCGAAGGCGAATCCAGCATGCCGACGATATTGAGAAGCGTGGATTTCCCGCAGCCGGACGGGCCCATCACGGCCAGGAATTCGCCGTCATGCACATCCAGGCTCATCTCGCGGATCGCGAGGGTCTCGACCTCGTCGGTGCGATAGGATTTCTCCAGATTCTTCAACCTGATCATGTGCGCTCCCGTATCAACTTGCCGAACCCGGCTTTGCGAATTCGACCCGATCCATTTTCTGATAAGCCTCGTAGCCGGAGACAATCACCTTCTCGCCGGCGCTCAGGCCCTCGACCACTTCCACGAATTGCGGATTGCGCCGTCCCAGCTTGACAGTGCGCTTGAGCGCGAATTTTCCGCCCGGTGCGATGACGAACACCCAGTTGCCGCCGGTGTCCTGGTAGAAGGGGCCATTGGGCAGCATCAACGCCTGACTGGCCCCGCCCAGTTCGACCCGCAGATCCATCGCCTGTCCGACATGGATGTCCGCCGGCGCCTTGCCTTCGAAATGGAAATCCACCTTGAAGGTGCCGTTGGTCACCTGCGGATAGACTTTGGCCACCTGGGCCTTGAAATTGTCGCCTCCCACGGCGAATAACGCCTCCTGACCCAGACTGACCCTGCCCAGGTAGAATTCGTCCACGCCGGCGGTGAGCTTGAAGCGGTCGGCGGAATTCACCTGGCCGAGCACCGCGCCTTGCGCCTTGGACTGGCCCACTTCCGCATCCAGCGCAGTCAGTTGCCCGTCCATGGGTGCGCGAATGGTAAGCGCTTCCACACTGGCATTGGCGATGCTGGCGTGATCGCCGGGATCGCCCCCGGTCAATTGCGAAGCGCGCACCCGCTGCTCTACGTCGCGCGAGGCGATCGTGGCGGCGCGCAGCCGCACATTGTAAGCGTAATCGTCCTGTTCCTGCTTGTAGACGGTGGGCGCGATGGCCAGCCCGTCCAGCAGCCTCTTGTCGCGGATCAAATTGTTCTGCAGCCGGCTTATCTCATGCTCGATCTCCAGAAGATCATGCTCGTATTTGAAGCGGGTCTGCTCAAAGGTGAGTTGCCGGGCCGCGACTTCCAATTGCAGCGCCGGATTGGAAAGAATGACCAGGCGTTGCCCCTTCTTCACGGTGGCGCCGTCCTCGACCAGCACTTCCTTCACGGTGCCGCCTTCCGCGGTGGTGAGATAGCCGGTGATGAGGGGAGCCACCGCGCCCCGCACGGCGATGAAATCTTCGAACGGCCCCTTGGTCACCGTACCGATGGTGAGCTGATCCACCGGGACGCGATAGACCGTGCCGCCGGGCCCCGATAGCGCCCACATCGCGGCGCCCGCGACCAGGATGCAGCCTGCCGCCGGAACAGCCACACGTTTCCAAAGCGGCTTCTTCGCCACGACGCGGTCCATGCCGCTGAGCTGTGGGCTGCGTTCTTCGCGTCTTGCCCAGCCCGGCAGATGGCTTTTCCAGTCCGGCTTGCTGCGGATCGTATCCATGACTTAACCATCGCAAATGGCATGCCAGAATATTATCGTTCAATTTCAATATGTTATGATTCCCCTGGCGCGACGCCTGTCCGAATGCGTACACTACTCGTCGAACCTGTCCGATGGCGAACACATGACCGACCCCGCTCTGTCCGGCCGGATCCTGATCGTCGACGACAATGAGGACATCCTGCGCGCCGCCAGGCTGCTGCTGAAGCAGCATGGCGTCGCCATTGAAACCCGCAACAGCCCTTCCGAATTGCCCGCCCTGGCGCAAGCGCGCGCGTTCGATGTGCTGCTGCTGGACATGAACTTCACACCAGGGGCCGATGACGGCGCCGAGGGCCTGGAGGTCCTGTCCCAGGTCCTGGCGATCGACGATCAGGCCGTGGTCATTCCCATCACCGCGCATAGCGATGTCGAACTTGCGGTGGAGGCCATGAAACGAGGGGCCACCGACTTTGTCATCAAGCCCTGGGAAAACGAACGGCTGTTGGCGACGTTGCGGGCGGCGCTCAATCTGCGCCGCGCGCGCAAGGAAGCAGCCGAGTTGCGCGAGGTCAATCGCGGGCTCGCGGCCGCCACACTTGGGGGCCCCGAGATGATCGGGACATCGCCCGCCATGCTCAAAGTGTTCGGCGCCATCGCCCGCGCCGCGCCCACCGATGCCAATGTGCTGATCCTGGGTGAGAATGGCACCGGCAAGGAGTTGGTGGCGCGCGAAATTCACCGCCTGTCGCTTCGCGCAAACGAGGTCTTTATGCGCGTGGATCTGGGCGCGCTGGCGGCACCCTTGTTCGAAAGCGAATTGTTCGGCCACCGCCGCGGCGCTTTCACCGATGCCCGGAAGGACCGGGTGGGATATTTCCGCGCCGCCACCGGCGGCACGCTGTTTCTGGACGAAATCGGCAATGTGCCGCTGCATCTGCAAAGCAAGCTGCTGACGGCGCTGGAACGGCGCGAAGTGGTGCCGGTGGGGGCGGAAAAACCGGAGCCCATCAATATCCGCCTCGTCAGTGCCACGAATTTGCGGCCCGAGCGCCTTCACGATGAAAACACGTTCCGGCCCGACCTTCTTTATCGAATCAACACGGTGGAAATCAGGCTGCCCTCGCTTCGCGAACGGCCCGGCGACGTGCCGCTCCTGCTGGAACATTATGCCGGCGTCTATTCCCAGAAATACAATCTGCCGGCCCGGCGGTTCGGTGCCGCGCTGCTGGATCGGCTTTCGGCCTATGCCTGGCCCGGCAATGTGCGGGCGCTGCGCCATGCGGTGGAACGCGCCGTCATTCTGTCCGAAGGACCCTTGCTCAGCGAAGCCGATTTTCCTTTCGCGGAAAATGGAAAGGGGGCGGAGAATGATCCGCCTTCGCGGCTGGATCAGGTGGAAAAAGAAGCCATTGCGCGGACGCTGGAGCGCCACGACAATAATGTGAGCCGCGCGGCCCATGCCCTGGGCCTGACCCGTGCCTCGCTCTATCGGCGGATGGAGAAATATGGCCTCTGACCGTTTCCAGACCGGCATGGCTCTGCGCATCGCGTTTCTGACCGCGACGATCGCGCTGCTGGCCTGGATGATCTCGCGCACCGATTGGTATGTGAGCATGGCGCTGGTCACAGCGGCTGTGGTCGGCGAAGCGTTGCTGCTGATGCAATTCGCCACGCGATGGTCGCGCGAGGTGACGCGCTTTCTGGAAGCCGTATCGTTCGAGGATACCGGGGCGCGCTTCCCGCGCCTGACGGGAGACCGTGCGTTCCGCGACCTCGGCATCGCGATGGGACGGGTGATGGACCGGTTGCGGCAGGGCCGTGCCGAACGCGAAGAACAGTCGCAATATCTGCAGGCCCTGATCAATCACGTTCCGGTCGCGCTGCTGGCGATCGAGGACACCGGCGCGGTACGCCTCCTCAACTTTGCCGCCCGCCGTCTGTTCGAAGCGCCTTGCACCAACGTCTCGGACTTTCCCCGCTATGGAGACGGCTTCGTCGCGGGGCTGGAGACCCTCAAGCCCGGTGACGGCGCGATCCTGCGCATGGAGCGCAAGGCGGGCGCGCTGCAATTGAAAGCGGCTGCCGCCGATCTCGCCTTGGGAGGCAAAAGGCGGCGGCTGATCTCGCTGCAGAATATCGAGAGCGAACTCTCCGCCCATGAATTGGCGGCCTGGCAGACCGTGATCCGGGTCATGGCGCATGAAGTGATGAATTCGCTCACGCCCGTAACCTCGCTCGCTTCAACGGCGCATGGATTGGTCGAGCAGGTGGCCAAGACGCTGCCGGACAGCGACCCCAACCATGCCGCATTGACCGATACGGCGGAAGCGCTGGAAACGCTTGCCCGGCGCAGCGAAGGGCTGCTGCATTTCGTGCAGAACCATCGGCGGATCACCCGGCGCATGGTGGCGAAGATCGAGCGCGTCCGGATCGAGCGCGCCTTTGCGCGTCTGCGCCGCCTGCTTGCCGCCGATCTCGCCGCGCGCTCCATCGAACTCATCGTGGCGGTCGAGCCGTACAGCCTTGAAATGGAGATCGACGCGGAATTGCTCGATCAGGCGCTGATCAATCTTATGCGCAACGCCATCGAAGCCTTGCGCGAAACGCCCCAAGGACGGATCACGCTTTCCGCCATGCACGATCTGGACGGACGCATCGTGATCGCGGTGACCGACAATGGTCCCGGCATTGCGGCGGATCTGCGCGAGAAAGTTTTCGTGCCCTTCTTCACCACCAAGCGCCAGGGAAGTGGCATCGGCCTGACCTTGGTTCGCCAGATCGCCGGCTTGCATGGCGGCACGGTAATGATTTCCGAGGCCGGTGGCGGCGGCGCGACTGTAAGCTTGAGATTCTGAACCGGGACCTGCGGTCAACACCTCGCGCCTAATCGCGGCTCTCGACCACATCGCCGCTGTCGATCGCGCCCCCCGGAAGCGGCGAGCGCACATCTCCGCGTATGCGCGTCAGACCGAGAAAGGCGCTGGGCACACCTTCCGCGGACAGTGTCGGCCCGTCCATCAGTTGATAATGCAGATGCGGAAACATCGAGGTCCCGGAATTGCCGATAGCGGCGACCATCTGGCCGGCCGTCACGGCATCACCCGCTTTCACTGTAACACTGCCTTGTTTCAAGTGACCGAGGATGCTGAACGTCCCGTCGCCATGGCGAATGACGACATGGTTACCCAGCATCAGGTTCGGATGCTCCCGGAAGGTCATGGGATCGAATTTGCCGTCGTCGGTTTGCCCGCTCTCGATCTCGACCACCACGCCGTCGGCAGGCGCGCGAACCGGCAAGCCGAAGCTCAGATGGTTCTCGTTGCGCGTGGGATCGCCGGTCACGCGGCGGCCTTCCGCATCCACGCGGACGAGATCATACGAATAGCGCATGGCGTTGCTGGAGAACCCGAACCCGACAATATCCGGGTTGCTGTAATCCCAGCGCCGGTGATGGGCCAGAAGATCATGGCCATCCCACACCCAGACCTTTCCCGCCAAGGGCAACATCAGCTTCAGGGCCGAGGCCGGCGGCGCGCGGAAATCAGCCCTGGCCGAGCCGGCGAGCGAAGCGCCCTTGCCATCGCTGGGCGACAGCTCGACCACGACCCGCACCGTCTTGGCGCCGATATCGGCGGGGATCACCGGAAACGGGTTGAACACCAGCCGCGCCTCGCCCGGCTTCAAAGGTGCCAAAGCGAGAGTTTTGACCGACGGCGCGACGCCATTGCCGTCCACGCGGCGCTCCAGCACCTCGCGCCCCGAAGCGTCGGCGACGGTGACACTCAGGCCCGACACCTCCATCGGCTTATCGCTGTCGTTACGAACCAGAATGTCGAAATTGCCACTCGGCCCAACCGAGGCCGGCTCCAGATAGGGCCGCTCCGGCAGTATCTTTACGGTCTGGGCGTCGGCCGCTCCGGCGATAGCCAGCAGAGCCGTGGCCGCGACGATCGTCAAAGAACCGCGCCGCTTCATCCGGAATGCGCACTTCTCATCTTTCAACATGCCGGCACCTCGAAAGCCGATGGCGGAAAATCAAATGGGACGATGCCAATTTTTCCAAAAGAGAGCCAGCGCCGCGCTTTGGCGCTTCAAAAGCTCGCATTCGATGATACGCTTCGGATCGCGGGGACAGGTCCGCGAAGGACGGTCTTGCCGCATGGTTCGCATTCGGGGGCGGGATGTTCGAACAGATAAACGTGTTTATGTCGTTCGTCTTCGCACTCGCGATGACGCACATTTTAAGCACCGCGACCCGGCTCATCCTGGCCCGTGACCGCGTGATAATCTCCGGACCTTTCGCGATCTGGATGCTCAACGCACTTCTATTATTGTTGACCAACTGGCTGGCGCTGGGGAATTTCCGGGATGTGACGCATTGGACGCCCGGTTCCGTGATGACCCTGTTCGTCATCGCACTCACGCTCTATTCGATCTGCGCAAGCATGGCGATCAAGGTGCATGAGAGCGGGCCGGTGGACATGCCGGCATTCTTCGCTGACAACCGCCTTGTGATATTCGGCGCCTGGGCCATCGGCAGGCTCAGCGTCATGATCGCGAACTTCGTGTTTCGGGATCTCACGCCCGTCGGTCACGCCTGGATAAAGGCGGATGCAACCATTCTCCTCGGACTGGCTGTGATCGCTGTCGCCGCATTTGCCAAGCCGAAATGGCTGCAATGGACCGCCGCCATCCTCTATGCGGAGATGAGCCTTGCATTCGTCGCAAATTTCACGCTGCCCAAATAACAAAGGGCGCACGGCAAATGGGCATGCTGTCCCGGCCGCCGGCACCGTTGCGGCAGACCCTCCCGTTGGGTATATGAACTAAAATTCATATCGTGGGGGTGGGGTGTCTCAGGAAATTCTAGAGCGGCGTGCTGCCGCGCGTTGCGTTTGGCTTGCCCGGAGCATCCTGCGACTGCCGACCACCCGTCTCCTGCTCGCCAGTGCATGCGTGGCTTTCGCCATGGGACCGGCCAGCGCCCAGACCGGGGATCCGGCTAGCGGCCCCGCCACCACCCAGGTCAATTCCCCGGACGGCGTGACCAGCTATCCGGCGGCTTTTTTTGCGGCCAACCAGCCCGCCACCGCCTATGACATGGTGGGTCTGCTGCCCGGATTTCAAATCAAGCTGGGCGACGCCACCGTGCGCGGCTTTTCGGGAACGGTCGGCAACGTCCTGATCGATGGCCAACTTCCCACCAGCAAGGCGGAAACCGTCGAAGATCTCTTACGCCGCATCGCGGCCTCCTCGGTCGAGCGCATTGAGCTGATCCGCGGCGCCGCCGACATGCACGGCTATCCCATGCTGGCCAATGTCGTGCGCAGCAAAGGCGAAACACTGCGGGGGCGCGCCGAACTGGAAGGCGCCATTACCCATTCCGGCATCAGCGAAGACAAGGCGGCGATTCATCTGACTCGGCAGGGCGAGATTTCGACCGCGGAATTGTCCGCCACCTGGGGCCGCGAAATCGGCGGCAACAACCAGAACGGCTACGGCTCGCGCGGGCGCTTCCTGCCGGACGGCACACCGCTGCAGTTGGTGGATTACGATTTTCCTCTCCTCACCAACAACACCGAACTCAGCGCGGCCTATCGCCAACCCCTGATGGGCGGCGATCTTGCGGTGGGTTTGGCGCTGAAACAGCAGCGCGCCTATTCCAATGTCGAGGAGCATATCTATTACCCTTCCGCCGCGCTGGTGACGGGGCTGGAAAACAAGCAGACGCGCACGGGTGAAGCGCGGCTGGACTATCGCCATCTCCTGGGCGATTTCGGCCAGATGCAGCTCTTTGCCGTGCACCGGTTGACGGAACAGGACGAGAGCAGCCGCAAATCCAATGCGGCGGGGACTGATCTGTCGCGCGGCTTTTTCAACCAGCGCGAAGACGTGGCGCGACTGGCATGGCTGCGCGAAGGGGCGCTGAAGCTGGAAGCGGGCGTCGAAGGCGCCATCAATGTGCTCAGCAGCCGCAGCACCTTGGCCCTGGGTGGCGTACCGGTGAGCTTGCCGGCCGCAAACATCCGATTGGAAGAGAAGCGCGTCGAGCTTTTCTCCACCGCGACCTGGCGCATCAGTCCTGTGCTGATGTCGGAACTGGGCGCCCGCTATGAAACCTCGAACCTGACCCAGACCGGCGACAGCAGCCTCACCAAGGATCTTGCCTTCTTCAAGCCGCGCTGGCTGACGTCTTGGACTCTCGCGCCGGGACACGAACTGCGCCTGTTGATGGAGCGCCAGGTCGGCCAGCTTGTCTTCCGCGACTTTGCCAGCTCGACCTCGCTCAACAGCAACACGGTCACCGGCGGCAACAAAAATCTGGAGCCGGCGCGCAGCTGGAACGTCTCGCTGGCCTGGGAATTCCATTTCTGGAAGCGCGCCTCGCTGGTGGTGGAAGCCAAGCGTGAATTCATCTCCAAAGTCGTGGACCGCATTCCGGTCTTCTCCGGAAACCAGGTCTTCAATGCCGTGGGCAATATCGGCAATGGCGTGCGCGATGGGGTTCAGACCAACTTCATCCTGCCGCTGGACGAGTTGGGGCTGACGGGCGTCACCGTGAGCGGCGACGCCGCCTGGCACCACAGCAAGGTGCGCGACCCGGCCACCGGCATGTTCCGCCAGATCACCGGCGGCCAGACTGTGAGCATGCCGCAGGCGGTTTTCACGACCACCATGGAAGCGACGTATGATATCCCGTCCCAAAATCTGCAGCTGGGCGTGGACCTGCACACCCATGCCAACAGCCACGAATCCGAATACCGGATCGACGAGATCGACCCCACGCGCCACGGCTTCAAGCTGGGCGTCTTCGTCGAATACAAGCCGGTGCCGGACTGGAACGTGCGCGTGTTCGCGCGGGACATCGCCCAGACCGCCGCCTATCGGGATCGCTACGTCTATGCCGGTCTGCGCGGCAGCGCGCCGTTGAGCTTTATCGAATATCGCAAGCTCAACAACGGTGCCGTGTTCGGCATAGACCTCCAGCACGATTTCTAGGCCGGTTTTTTGGACTTCTCCGCCGCCTTTAATCGGGGGAACCACGCGCTGACTTGTTGGACGAACTGGTAGCACCGGACGGATTTGAACCGCCGACCAAGGGATTATGATTCCCCTGCTCTACCGCTGAGCTACGGTGCCATGCGTCCCTGAAGGTCGCTGAGGCGGGGGATGTAGGAGGGGTAGCCCTCGCCTGTCAAGATTGCAGGAAATAAACCCCAAGCGCCGGCTTTCTTCCCCTGCGGGCGTTAGCCCTGGCGGGGGGAGATGTCCGCTAGCGCGCTTGCGCGCGTGGCGGACAGAGGGGGGTGATCAACTTGCCGGATCCAGCCACCGCCCAGCACCCGGCCCTGCCCTACGCCGTCGCCGGCATTATAAAAGACGCAAGCCTGGCCGGGCGCGATCGCGTCTTCGGCCGTCGCCAGTTCCACCTGTGCCCGGTTGCCGGACAAAGGCGTCACCCGCGCCGCCACCGGCGGGCGCATGGAGCGCACTTTCACCGCGCAATCGAACGGTGCTTCGGCAGGGGCCAGCCAATTCACATTGTCGAGTTCGATGCTGCGAGCAGCCAGCGCCGAACGCGGCCCCACCACCACACGCGCACGCGCCGCGTCCAGCTTCAGCACAAAAAGTGGCTCTTCATTGCCCGAAAGCCCCAAGCCTTTGCGCTGGCC
>CAYWWT010000063.1:0-12081 GCA_964461855.1 uncultured Rhizobium sp.
GCAGTTTCGTGTCGCAGGACGACCGTCGCCGTCTGACCCGCGAGCATCGTTTCAAGACGCCCGCCGAAATGGCGGCCCAATTCGCCGATCTTCCAGAGGCCTTGGACAACACGATCGAGATTGCGCTGCGCTGCGCCTTCCGTCCGGTGAAGCGCAAACCGATCTTGCCGGTGTTCGTGCCGGAATCGGGCCGCGACCCGGAAGAGGAATTGAAGGTCCAGGCCGAGGAAGGCCTGAAAAAGCGGATGGCGGCCAACACCCTCGCGGCCGAGGAAAGCGTTTATCGCGAGCGTCTGGGGTATGAGCTTTCGATCATCAACCGGATGGGCTTTCCCGGTTACTTCCTGATCGTTTCCGACTTTATGAAATGGACCAAGGGGCAGGGCATTCCGGTTGGTGTGCGCGGTTCCGGCGCGTCTTCGCTGGTGGCATGGGCGCTGGACATTACCAATCTGGATCCTTTGCGGTTCGGCCTTTTCTTCGAGCGCTTTCTCAATCCCGAGCGTATCTCGATGCCGGACTTCGATATCGATTTCTGCCAGGAGCGCCGCGAAGAAGTGGTGCGCTATGTGCGCGACAAATATGGCGCCGATCGCGTCGCCAACATCATCGCGCTGGGATCGCTGCAGGCGCGCGCGGCGGTTCGCGACGCGGGCCGGGTGCTGCAGATGCCGCTGGGCCTGGTGGACCGTATCGCCAAGCTTATCCCCAATCCGCCGGGCAAACCCATGTCGCTGCGCGATGCTGTCGAAAGCGAGCCTCGACTTCAGACCATCGCGGAATCGGAACCCATTGCACAGCGCCTGTTCGAGATCACTGCCCGTATCGAAGGGCTTTATCGCCATGCCTCGACCCATCCCGCCGGCGTGGTGATCGGCGACCGGCCGCTGGATGAAATCCTGCCGCTCTATCGCGATCCGCGTTCCGACATGCCGGTGACGCAGTTCGACTATGAGGATGCGGAAAAAGCCGGATTGGTGAAGTTCGACTTTCTCGGCCTGAAGACTCTCACCGTCATCGCCAAAGCAGAAGAGCTGCTGAAGAACCGGGGTATCTCGCTCAACACCCAGACCATCGACTTTACGGACACGGGCACCTTCGAGATGCTGGCACGGGGCGATAGCATCGGCGTCTTCCAGCTCGAAGGCGCGGGCATGCGCGACCTTATGCGGAAGATGAAGCCCGACCATATCAACGATCTGGTCGCGCTCGTGGCGCTCTACCGCCCCGGCCCGATGGATTCCATTCCCAAATACATCGCCTGCAAGAACGGCAAGGAGGCGGTGGAATATCTGCATCCGCTGCTGGAACCGATCCTGCGCGAAACCTATGGCGTCATGACCTATCAGGACGACGTCATGCGCATCGCGCGCGAGCTGGCAGGTTACACCCTGGGCGAGGCGGATCTTTTGCGCCGTGCCATGGGCAAGAAGATTCCGTCCGAAATGATCGTGCATCGTGAGAAATTCCTCACGGGTGCGGGCGAGCGCGGCATCCTTTCCGCCGTCGCGGAACAGATTTTCGAGCAGGCGGAGAAATTCGCGGGCTATGGCTTCAACAAAGGCCATGCCGCAGCCTATGCCCAGGTCGCCTACCAGACCGCTTATCTGAAGTCGAATTATCCGGTCGAATTTCTCGCCGCCTCGATGACACTCGATATCACCAACACCGACCGGCTCAATGTTTTCCGGCAGGAAGCGCAGCGGCTGGACGTGAAGATCGCGCCGCCCGACATCAATCGCTCCGCTGCCGTGTTCACCTGCGACGCCGAAGCCAATACTGTCTTCTATGCGCTGGCGGCGGTGAAGGGCGTGGGCCGCCAGGCAATGGACCATGTGGTGGAATTGCGTGAGGCGGGCGGTCCGTTCAAATCCATCTCCGATTTCTCCCGCCGCATCGATCCCAAGCTGGTCAACAAGCGTGCGTTCGAAAATCTGGTGCGGGCAGGGGCGTTCGACAGCCTGAACCGAAGCCGTCGCCAATTGGTGGAGAATTCCGACCGCATCCTGGGCGGCGCCCAGGCGGCACAGCGCGAACGCGAAAGCGGCCAGGTCTCGCTGTTCGGCGGTGGCGACGCTGCGTCCGAGGAATTGCGCCTGACCAATGTCCCGGACTGGCCCGCCCATGAGAGGCTGGGCGAGGAGTTCAGCGCGATGGGCTTCTATCTGTCGGGCCATCCACTCGATGCCTATGGCGCCGCGCTGAAGCGGCTGGGCGTGACCACTTACGCCAGTCTGCTGGAAGACCGGCGCGCGGGATTCAAGGCGAAGCTGGCAGGCACCATGATCAAGAAGTCGGAGCGTCGTGGCCGCAACGACCAGACGTATGCCTTCGTCTCTTTCTCCGACGCCACCGGCATGTATGAAGTCATGCTGTTTCCGGAGGTGCTGGCCGCGAGCCGGCCTTTGCTGGAGGCGGGCAAAAGCCTGGTCATCACGGCCAGCGCCGACTGGGACGGAGATGAGTTGAAGCTGCGCGCCGCATCGATCGCCGATCTCGATCAGGCGGCGGCGAATGCGGGCGAAGGCATGGTGGTGCGGCTGGAATCGAATGCACCCTTGTCTTCCATCGCGGCGCAGTTGACACAGCCCGGCAAAGGGCTGGTCAGTTTCATCGTTCCCGGTGGTCCCGGCGAAGAAGTCGAAATCGCGCTCGCAAAACGCCATGCCGTGACGGCGGTTCTGCGCAGCAACATCGCCGCGATACCCGGCGTCTTGTCGGTCGAGGCGGTCTAAAGCGGTTCCAGGAAAAGTGGAACCGGTTTTCCGTCCGGAACCGCGACAAACATAACAACTGGCATTTCCGGGTTTCCGCAAAACCCGAAAATGCCTAGTTGGCCGCCAGCGCGGTCTCGATCCGTGCGAGGCCTTCGCGCAGGCCTGCCGGATCGCGGGCGAAGCAGACGCGGACATAAGCGTCATCGCGCGCATCGCCGATTCCAAAGGCGGACCCCGGCGCGGTCCCCACATTGGCGCGCTCCACCAGATCTTTCGCGAAGGCCAGGCTGTCGGTCAGCCCATCCACATGCAGATGGCCGTAAAAGGCGCCCGCCGGCGCCATCCAGCGCACCCGGTTCTGCCGGGCGATAAAGTCCGCAACCAGGGTGCGATTGGATTCGCAACGGCCGCGCAGATACGCCCGGAAGGCATCGCCCTCCGGCGAAAGCGCGGCAAGCGCTCCATATTGGTTGAAGGTCGTGGTGCCCGTGTTGCTGGCCGGGGAGAGTATCCGCATCGCTTCCCCCAGGCTTTTCGGATGGGTCAGCCACCCGATGCGCCAGCCTGTCATCGCCCAAGGCTTGGAAAAGGAATTGATGACGAAGACCGCGTCCTCCTCTTCCGCGATATGCAGAAAGGATGGCGCGTGGGCGCTGCCGTCATAGACCAGCGTTCCATAGACTTCATCGCTGATGATCGCGATGCCATGGGCGCGCGCGAAATCCAGTATGGCTTTCTGTTCATCCCGGCTCGCCATCCAGCCGGTCGGATTGTTCGGCGAGGAAAGGAAGATCGCTTTCGTCCGGTCATCGCAGCGGGCAAAAAGCTTTTCAAGATCGAGTGTCCAGCGGCCCGCGTTCCAGTCCTCGTCCAGGCGAACTAGGCGCGTTTCGGCGCCGGCAATCTGTGCAGCCTGGAAAATGTTGGGCCAGACCGGCGCGACGATGACGATATTGTCGCCGCTCTCGACCACGCATTGCAGCGCGGTCACGATGGCCAGCATGGCCGCGCCGGGCACGGTGATGCGCTCCGGATCGATGAGGCGATTTAATGTGCGCCGGTGAAAATCCGCGATGGCCTGGCGCAGTTCGGGAATGCCCCGCGCCCAGGTGTAGAAGGTCTTGCCCTCCGTCAGGGCCTGTATTGCCGCATCCCGGATGAAGGCCGGGGTCACCAGGTCGCTCTCGCCGAACCAGAGCGGGATCAGCCCGGGGCGGCCCAGCCCCAGATGAGCGACCTCGACGATGCCATTGGGGCGCAGTTGCCCGAGGACGGGGCGGATCGGGCTTTTCATACGGTCTTCTAGCATGGGAACCGGCGGAAAAGGCCGGTTTTGGCAGCAAGGCAGGGTTGCGCAGGCGTGGTCCAGCCCCTATAAGCCCGCCCATCTCGCATGCGCGGGTGGGTCCAGGCCGGGTGTTCCGGTCTCCCCGTCCGGTGTCTCCGATAAGGGGATAACCCGCGCATCTGGCCAACCGGTAAAGGAGAACGACCCATGGCTCTGCCAGAATTTTCCATGCGTGGACTGCTCGAGTCCGGCGCCCATTTCGGCCATCGCCAGCAACGCTGGAATCCGAAGATGGCGCCCTACATCTATGGCGCGCGCAACGATATCCACATCCTCGACCTCACCCAGACTGTGCCGCTGCTGCACCAGGCGCTGGTCGCGCTGCGCGAAGTCGCGGCCGGTGGTGGACGCATTCTGTTTGTCGGCACCAAGCGTCAGGCTTCCGATCCGATCGCCGCTGCCGCGAAGCGCTGCGCTCAATATTATGTGAACCATCGCTGGCTGGGCGGCACGCTCACCAACTGGCAGACCATCAGCCATTCGATCCGCCGCCTGCGCTCCATCGAGGAAACGCTGTCGGGCGCGGAGAATTCGGGTCTCACCAAGAAGGAATTGCTGGGCCTTCTGCGCGAGCAGGACAAGCTGGAGCGTTCGCTGGGCGGCATCAAGGAAATGGGCGGCCTGCCCAACATGCTGTTCGTGATCGACACCAACAAGGAATCCATCGCCATCGCCGAAGCGCGCAAGCTGGGCATTCCGGTCACCGCGATCCTGGACTCCAATTCCGATCCGGACGGCATCGCCTATCCGATCCCGGGCAATGACGACGCCGCGCGCGCCATCGCGATGTATTGCGATCTCGCCGCCCGCGCCATCATCGACGGGTTGGGCGACAGCCAGATCGCGGCGGGTGTCGATATCGGCGCCGCCGAAGTGATCGAAGACACTTCCAGCCATGTCGAAGCCGCGCCCGCGCAGGCGACGGCCTGATCAATCCCTTTACCGGGCGCCTCGCGGACGGCAACGAGCCGCGGGCGCCGTTACGGAGACCACAATGACGAACATCACCGCGAGCATGGTGAAGGACCTGCGCGACAAGACCGGCGCGGGCATGATGGACTGCAAGACCGCCCTGAGCGAGACCGCCGGCGACATGGAAGCGGCCATCGACTGGCTGCGGAAGAAAGGCATCTCCAAGGCCGCAAAAAAGGCCGGCCGCGCCGCTGCCGAAGGCCTGGTCGGCGTTGCCGTCGGCAAGGGTGCCGGCGCATTGGTGGAAGTGAATGCGGAAACCGACTTCGTCGCGCGCAATGATGAGTTCAAGGGCTTCGTCAAAGCCGCCGCCGAACTGGCATTGAAAGAGGGCGGCGATCTGGAGAAGCTGCTGGCCGCCAAGCATGGCACCAGCAATGTCCAGCAGACGCTCACCGAACTGGTCGCCAAGATCGGCGAGAATATGAGCGTGCGCCGTACCATCGCGCTGTCGGTCAATCCCGGCGTCGTCGGCGCCTATGTCCATAACGCCAGCTCGCCCGAACTGGGCAAGATCGGCGTGCTGGTGGCGCTGAAATCCGCCGGCGATGAAGCCAAGCTCTCCGCTTTGGCCAAGCAGATCGCCATGCATATCGCCGCCGCCAATCCCCTGGCGCTCACGCCCGAGCATCTTTCCAAGGATGTCGTCGAGCGCGAGCGCAATGTGCAATGGGAATTGGCCAAGCAATCGGGCAAGCCCGACGCAGTCATCGAGAAGATGATGGAAGGCCGCATGCGCAAATTCTACGAAGAGACCGTGCTCCTGTCTCAGACCTTTGTGATCGACGGTGAAACCCAGGTCGGCAAGATCGTCGAGAAGGCCGGCAAGGATCTCGGTGCACCGGTCACGGTGGAAGGGTTCGTCCGCTTCCAGGTCGGTGAAGGCATCGAGAAGGTCGAAAGCGATTTCGCCGACGAAGTCGCCCAGATGGCAGGTTCCAAATAATTGATGGCAGCCGGGGCTGTGCGCATACGCTGCCGCGATGCGCTCCTGCCCGATGCTCCGGAGGAATGACGTAATGCCAACAACGCCGAAATACGCCCGGGTTCTGCTCAAGGTCTCGGGTGAGGCGTTGATGGGCGACGGCAATTTCGGCATCGACACCGCGACCGTGGACCGGATCGCCGCCGACGTGAAAGAGGCGGCGGAAGCGGGCACCCAGATCTGCATGGTGATCGGCGGGGGCAATATCTTCCGGGGCCTCGCCGGCGCCGCCAAAGGCATCGAGCGGGCCACCGCCGACTATATGGGCATGCTGGCTACGGTGATGAACGCGTTGGCCATGCAGGCGGCGCTAGAGCGTTGCGGGCTGCCCAGCCGGGTTCAATCCGCCATCCCCATGAGCAGCGTGTGCGAGCCCTATATTCGTCGTCGCGCGATTCGGCATATGGAGAAGGGCCGGGTGGTGATATTCGCCGCCGGAACCGGAAATCCGTTCTTCACCACCGACACCGCGGCCGCCCTGCGGGCGGCGGAGATGGCATGCGATGCCATGCTGAAAGCCACGCAAGTTGATGGTGTTTACAGTGCCGATCCCAAAAAGTATCCTGATGCGGTCAGGTATGAATCTCTGAGTTATCACGAGGTGTTAGCGCGGGATCTTGCGGTAATGGATGCATCGGCCATTTCCCTGTCGCGGGAAAACGGCATTCCGATCCTGGTGTTCTCGCTGCATGACCGGGGCGCTCTGGCCAAGGTCCTGAGAGGCGAAGGCCGGGCGACCATCATCGAAGAAAAGTGAAGTTCCCGCCGGGGTTTGGGTTAGGATTCGAGCTCCCGGGGCGGTGAGGCAGAGGACAATGGCGGACGCTTACAGCAAAGACGAGATGAACCGGCGCATGGATGGCGCGGTTGCCACCCTGAAAAGCGAATTCGGCGGCCTCAGGACTGGGCGGGCAAGCCCTGCCTTGCTCGATCCGGTATCGGTCGAAGCTTATGGCAATGTGGTGCCGATCAGTCAGGTGGGCACGATCTCGACCCCCGAACCGCGCATGATCACGGTACAGGTCTGGGACAAGGGTCTGGCCAAGGCGGTGGACAAGGCGATCCGCGATGCAGGACTGGGTCTCAACCCGCAGATGGATGGCCAGCTCTTGCGCATTCCGCTGCCCGAGCTCAACCAGGAGCGGCGCAAGGAACTCTCCAAGCTGGCGTCCAAGTATGCCGAAGCTGCGCGCGTGGCGGTTCGCAATGTGCGCCGCGACGGCATGGAATTGCTCAAAAAGCTGGAGAAGGATCACAAGATCGGCCAGGACGAGCATCATACCAAGGGCGACGAGCTGCAGAAGCTCACCGACGCCCATGTGAAGGACATCGATGCCGCGCTCCATACCAAGGAGCAGGAAATCATGCAGGTTTGAGCCCAGGCATGGAAATTCCCCTGGCCGATCTTCCGCTGGTTTTGCCCCGTCACGTCGCCGTCATCATGGACGGCAATGGGCGTTGGGCCCGGAAGCGCCATCTGCCGCGCGAAGCCGGGCATTTTGCCGGAATGAATGCGGTGCGCGAGACGGTCCGGGCGGCATGCGACATGAAGCTCGGCAACCTGACCCTCTTTGCTTTTTCCAGTGAAAACTGGAAACGGCCCAAGGCCGAGGTCGGCGCCCTGATGGGGCTCTTCCGCACCTATTTCCGCAGCGACATGGACGAGCTGGTCGAGCGCAACGTCCGTATGCGGATCATTGGCCATCGCGGACGCGTCGCGAATGATATCCAGCAGATGATCCTGGATTCGGAGAATCGCACCGCCCAGAATACCGGGCTGAACCTCACTTTCGCGTTCGACTATGGCGCCCAGGAAGAGATCGCCGCCACTGCGCGGGAGCTGGCGCGCGCTGCCGCCGAGGGCAGGCTGGATCCGGAGACCATCACGCCGGAATTGTTCGGCGCCCGTCTCTTCACCAGTGCGCTGCCGGAGCCGGATCTTGTCATCCGCACATCGGGCGAGCGGCGGCTTTCCAATTTCCTGCTCTGGCAATCGGCCTATGCGGAACTGCTTTTCGTCGACACGCTGTGGCCCGATTTCGGCCGGGCGGAATTGCTGAAAGCGCTTCAGAGTTTCGCGGGACGCGACCGGCGCTTCGGCGCCGTCAATTCGGAAGCCGTGGCGTGAGCAATCTGAACCAGCAAACGCCCGCTGCCGGCGATCACGCGCCGGGTTATCGCGCCATGCGCTGGAACATGGACTGGATCCTGCGTCCGTTGTTCGGCCTGGTGCTTGCCGGGCTGGCGATCTGGTCGATTTTCCAGGCCCCGGAATATTTCGTGGTGCTGGTTGTCCTGATCACGGCGCTGGCTGCCTATGAATGGCACCGCATGGTTCGGGTGGGCGAAAATTATATCGCTGGAACCCTGTTGACCTCAGTGGTCGCCGCGCTGGCCGTTTTGCTGTTGATGCTGATGCGCGAGGCCTGGCCGGCCATCCTGGTGGTGCTTCTGGGGGCCGGCATTGCGGCCGCGCTGGCCCGCATTCAGAACCAGCATCCGCTCTGGCAGGCACTGGGCGTGATCTATCTGGGATTGCCGACTTTGGCGTTGGTGAGCCTCAGGGTTTTCCCGAACCGGGGCGCACTGGTGATCATCGGTTTGTTCCTGATCGTCTGGGCGACGGATACCGGCGCCCTGATGTTCGGCAAGCTGATCGGCGGTGCCCGCATGGCGCCCAAGCTTTCGCCGGGGAAGACCTGGGCCGGGACCATCGGCGGCAGCGTGACGGCGGCAGTCATATTCGGCCTCTATATCCTGCTGCTGAACGGTATATTCTGGGGGGCAGCGCTTTTCGCACTTTTCTTCAGCATCGCCGCCCATGCCGGCGATTTGTTCGAAAGCTTCGTCAAGCGCCGCTTCGGACTCAAGAATTCCGGAAGCTTGATCCCGGGCCATGGCGGCGTGCTGGACCGGATGGATTCCACCATCTTTGCCAGCATCCTATTGGCGCTTCTGGTGTTCATCGCGCATTTCGACATTCTGTTTGGTGCCACATCATGAAACCGATAGCCGCGAGCGGACATTTCGACGAGACGCCCACGCTCGATGCGGTGGTCCACCGTAGCGTCACGGTGCTCGGTTCGACCGGCTCCATCGGCGTCAACACGTTGGACGTGGTCGCCCATGCCCGCAAGGTTTATGGCGCGCATGCTTTTCCGCTTACCGCACTCACCGCGCAGGGCAACGTCAAGCTTCTGATCGAGCAGGCGCGGGCGCTCAGGCCCAAGCGCGCCGTCATCGGCGATCCCGCGCTCCATGCCGAGCTGAAGGCGGGCCTGGCCGGAACCGGTGTCGAAACTGCCGCCGGTCGCGAGACGGTGATCGCGGCCGCCGCCATGGCTTCCGATTTCGTGATGGTGGCGATCATGGGCGCGGCGGCGATCGAGCCCGCACTGGCCGCCATCGACCGCGGCGTCATCGTGGCGCTCGCCAACAAGGAATGTGTCGTCGCTGCGGGGGCGGTGTTCCGCGACGCGCTGGAACGTTCTGGCGCTTCCGTCATCCCGGTCGATTCCGAGCATAATGCGATTTTCCAGGTCCTGGGCTCAAACGACATTACCGATGTGGAGACGGTGACGATCACCGCCTCCGGCGGACCCTTCCGCGAATGGTCATTGGAAAAGATGCGCGGGGCGACGGTGGAGCAGGCAGTCGCCCATCCCAACTGGGCGATGGGGCGCAAGATCTCGCTCGACAGCGCCACCCTGATGAACAAGGGGCTGGAGCTGATCGAAGCGCATTTTCTCTTCGCACTACCGCCTGAAAAGCTGGGCGTGCTGGTCCATCCGCAATCCATCGTGCATTGCCTGGTCAGTTATGATGACGGCACCAGCATGGCGCATCTGTCCGCGCCCGATATGCGCACGCCGATCGCCCATGCGCTGGCCTGGCCGCGCCGCATCGCATCGCCCTCGCGCCGGCTCGATCTCGCCAAGCTTGGACAATTGGTGTTCCAGGCCCCGGCGCATGACCGCTTCCCCGCGCTCAATCTGGCGATCGAATCCATGCGTTCGGGCGGGTTGGCGCCGACCGTGCTCAATGCCGCCAATGAGATCGCGGTTCAGGCCTTTCTGGACCGGCGCATCGGATTTCTGGATATCTCAAAAGTCGTGGGCGAAACCTTGAGCGCCGATGCAGGGCAGGGCTCGAATGGACGGGCCGGGGATCTCGGCACAGTGCTGGGCACCGATGCGCGCGCGCGCGTCCTGGCCGAAGAAATATGTCAACGGGTGGGAATGTGAGAGGACGCCATGTTTGACGCCATACGCGGCCTGATCGCCTGGACGCCGCTGGGGCTTCCGGCCTTCCTATTCGTGATCACGGTCGTGGTCTTCTTCCACGAGCTTGGTCACTTCCTGGTGGCGCGCTGGTGCGGCGTGAAGGTGGATGTCTTTTCGGTCGGCTTCGGCAAGGAGATTTTCGGCTGGAACGACAAGCGCGGCACGCGCTGGAAAGTCAGTTGGCTGCCGATCGGCGGCTATGTGAAATTTTCCGGCGATGCCAGCGCCGCCAGCACGCCCGATCACAAGGCAGCCGAGCGCATGAGTGCGGCCGAGCGCGCGCACACGCTTCTCTATAAGCCGGTCTGGCAACGGGCGGCGGTGGCGGCGGCAGGGCCGCTCGCCAATTTCCTTCTCGCCATTGTGATCTTCACGGGTCTGCTCCTTTACAACGGTCACACCGTCCTCGCGCCCATCATCGGCAATGTGGTGAAAGGCAGCGCGGCGGAGGCGGCCGGCATCCAGATCGGCGATCGTGTCACCGCCATTGACGGTACCCGCATCACCGATTTCGAGCAGATGCCCCAGATCATCGCGGTCAGCGGGGGGCGGAATCTGAAGGTGGAACTTCTCCGCAATGGCAATCCCTTGAGCGTTCAGGTCACGCCCCGCGCCACGCGGATGCGCGACGCCTTGGGCGACATGGGAACCAACATGGTGATCGGGGTTCAGCCTTCGCGCACCGCACCGGTCACGACCGAATATTACAGCCTGCCGGGGGCGGTCGGCGCGGCCAGCGCTGAGACCTGGAACATCATGCGCACCACGGTGCAGGGCATCGCCCAGATGGTCCGCGGCTATGGCAGCGCCGACCAGTTTCGCGGGCCGGTTGGCATCGCCAAGATGACCCGCCAGGTGGCGGTATTCGGCTTCATGGCGCTCCTTCAGCTGGTGGCTGTACTTTCGGTAAGCATTGGGCTGGCCAACCTTTTTCCGATTCCGCTGCTCGACGGCGGGCATCTTCTGTACTATGCATGCGAAGCAGTTTTGGGACGGCCGCTCGGTGAGCGGGCCCAGGATGTCGGATTTCGGCTTGGGCTGGTTTTGGTCTTGGGGCTTGTTCTCCTGACCACATGGAATGACCTCGCTCGCCTGAATCTTTTCTAAAACTCGGCCGCTGCCTCACTTTGTGATGCGCGCCTTCAAGACGGGTGCCGGACGGCGGAATGCGGATTGCCCATCATAAAGCGGTTCTGCGCGCGACTTCGGCGACGCTGTGCCTGGCGCTGGTTACCTCGCCCGCGGGCGCGCAACTGCGTCCCGGCGCCGAGGATCGCGCGGCGGCTCTGAACGCCGAACGCGCCCAGCCGGAAAGCCAGCAACCCGCCCAGCCGGCCCAGCCCGCCCGCATCATTCAGCACATCACCGTCACCGGCACCCAGCGCGTCGAGCCGGGCACCGTTCTCACCTATGTGAATATCCGTGAAGGCGATGCCTATGATCCCGCCAATGTGGACAAGGCCCTGAAATCGCTGTTCGGCACCGGCCTCTTCTCCGACGTGAAGATCAATTTCAACAGCGGAACGATGGCGATCCGGGTGGTCGAAAATCCGATCGTCAATCAGGTCGTGTTCGAGGGCAACGACAAGGTTTCCACCAAGGATCTGACCAAGGAAGTTCAGATCAAGCCGCGAGGCATCTTTACCCGGGCCCGCGTCCAGGCGGATGTGCAACGCATCATCGAACTGTACCGCCGCAACGGCAAATTCGCGGCCCGCGTCGATCCGCAGATCATCCAGCGGCCGCAGAACCGCATCGATCTGATTTTCTCGATCA
>CAYWWT010000064.1:0-9552 GCA_964461855.1 uncultured Rhizobium sp.
CGCACGCGGCTGGCGCCCACGCCCACGAACATCTCGACGAAGTCGGAGCCCGAGATGGTGAAGAAGGGCACATTGGCCTCGCCCGCGATGGCGCGCGCCAGCAAGGTCTTGCCGGTGCCCGGCGGGCCGACCAGCAGGACGCCCTTGGGAATGCGGCCGCCCAGGCGCTGGAATTTCTGCGGATCGCGCAGGAAGTCCACGATTTCCTTCAGATCGTCCTTGGCCTCGTCCACGCCCGCGACGTCTTCGAATGTCACGCGGCCCTGGCGCTCGGTCAGGAGTTTGGCGCGCGACTTGCCGAAGCCCATCGCCTTGCCGCCGCCCGACTGCATCTGGCGCAGGAAGAACACCCACACGCCGATCAAAAGCAGCATGGGGAACCAGTTCACGAAAATGCCGACCAAAGATGGCATGCCTTCATCGGCGGCCGTCACGGCGGTTTCGACATTGTGCGCCTTCAGGGTCGGCCACAGCGTGCTGTCATTGCTGGGCACGGTGGTGGTGAAAGCCTGACCCGAGGTGAGCTCGCCTTTGACCTGCTCGCCCTGGAAGGTGACCTTCCGGACTTGGTTCTGGACGACTTGTTCGGTGAATTTGGAATAGGGAATGGTGCTGGCCGCGGTGTGCGTGCCCGTGCCCTGAAACAGGTTGAACAAGAACACCAGTAGGACCGCGATCAGGATCCACAGGCCGAGATTGCGTAAATTGTTCAAAACCGGCGTCCTTTCATTCCACTCCAGCCCACCGGGGCTGCGGCAATTCAGTTTCGGCGATCAGCGATAACGCCAAAACGCCAGTGCAAGGCATGCGCGCCGTCACCCCGGCACATGTTATTAGATAGGGTGTCTGTAGCGCATTGCCAGCCAGGAAAACGTTAAGAGTTTCGCGGCCTTTGCGCAATCCACGCCCTGTCGCCCGGTTAACGGGAGCCTCTGGAACTTTCCCTGGCGAGAACCAGCGTTTCGGCGCCAAAAGCCTGGGATGCGCGGGGGGCCGGGAACAAGCGGCAGCCATGCAATGTCGCACCCCGCCCCAATTTTCCGGCAGCAATGCTGTCATAAAGCCGCTCCAGCGCCTCGAACCGGGGACGGTAGGCTTCGCCCGACACGCCCATCAGCAGCCCGGCCAGAACCCGCAGGCCCACTTCGCGCGGCGCCGCCAGCAGCGCTGCTGGATCGAGCAGCATCCGCGCGCCGTCAGGACGGGCGGCGCGCGCCAGCACCGCTTCCGCCGCCAACTCCAGGGCGGCGCGCGCCCGCGACAGATGCGCGGCCGCATCGGCGATCCGTGCGGGCGAAAGCCCGGCCGCTTCCAGTGCGGGCATCAGACCGCGAATGCGGCTGCGGGCAAACCGCGCCTCACTGTTCATCGGGTCTTCCAGCCAGGTCTGGTGCCGCGCCTTCAGGAAAGCGCGCAAGCCCGTGCGGGAAAAACCCAGAAGCGGTCGCGCCAGGTTGAGATCGGCATGCGCCGGCACCGGAAACGGCGCCAGCCGCCGCATGGCCGAAAGCCCGTCCAGCCCGCTGCCCCGCCCCAGCCTGAGGAGAAAGGTTTCGGCCTGATCGTCCATCGTGTGCCCGACATACAGGGTGGCGATATCGTGCGCGCGCATCCATTCGCCCATCAGGCCGTAGCGCGCATCGCGCGCCGCCGCTTCGATGCCGGAGCGGGGCGCAGGGCCTTTGCGGGTCAACACATGGGCCACAAGGCCTGCCTTGCGGGCGAAGGCGGCGGCCTGCCGGGCTTCGGCGGCGGATTCGGCACGCAAGGCATGATCAACGATCAACGCCACCGGCAGCGGCTTGCCGTCAGCCCTGGCCCAGCCGGCCAGAAGATGCATCAGAGCAAGGGAATCCCCACCACCCGACAGCGCCACCGCGCCTGGCCAGGGCGCGCCAAGCGCGTCCATCGCGGCCCTGAAATCAAAATTCAGAGCAGACGAACGCGCGTAAGCTTTGTCGCTTGCGTTAGCGGCAGGCGGCTTTGCGCGCGCTGGCGGCGGCGTCGAGCGTCTGGGGCGCGGCCTTGGGGTATCGGGTCTTGAGGGCGGCAAGAGTGGTGCATCCTCCGCTGGTCTGGCCCTGCGCGATCAGGGACTGTCCCATCTTCAACATGCTGTCGGGGCTGCGGATACTGTCCGGATATTTCTTGATCTGCTCGGCGAAGGAACGGCTGGCGGTGGCGTAGTCCTTCTGCACATAGGCGATATTGCCGATCCAATAAATCGCCTGGGCGGAAAGATCATTGTCGCCGGGATTGGCGTCGGCATAGGCCCGGAAGGCAGCGCTGGCTTCGGTGTATTGCGCCTTGGCGAGCAGATTCATGGCGCGGTCATATTGCCCCGTGCCGCCCGCAGCGGAAGGACCAACCGGAGAAGCATTGCGGGGCGCATTCATCGCCCCATTGTTGAAGGACCCACTATTTGTGGCGGGGCCGCTGTTCATGGGCAGGCTTCCCAGGGTGCCGGGCGGACGACCCAACTGCTGCGGCGCGCCCGGCGGGGGCGCATTGAAACCCTGATCGTTGCCGCCACCGAGCGGCGGCAGCGGCGAACCCGGCTGGTAAGTCTGGAAATTCCCGCCCGAAGCGGGCGCCGGTGTGGAAGCGCCGGCGGCGCCGCAATTCAAGCCCTGGTCGCCGGCATCGGCGCCCAGTTGTTGGGCCGACAGCATGCAAAGGCGATAAGCGAAATCGCGCTGCTGCGCGTCGATCTTCTGGCGCAGGTCCTGGATCTGATGCGAAAGCTCTTCGGTGGTGCCGGTCGCAGTCGAAAGACTTTGCGTGAGGCCCCGCACCCGGTCTTCCAGTTGCTGGACCCGGCCATTGAGCTGGTTGATCTGCGAATCCTGGCCGTCTTCATGCGCCTGGCGCGCCGCCTTCTCCTCGTCGCTTTCGCCGAAGAGTTGGGCATGGGCGGGTATCGCGGTGACGACTGCGCCCGAAAGCATCAGGCTGAGCGTGAAAAGAGCGGTGCGCGTGTTCATGGCCTGTCCTCGAGACTGACAGAACTATTCCTTGCAAAGAAAGAGGGCGCGAGTGCGACCACCCGCGCCCTCTTTCAACTTTAGACGGCGATCACGAGGCCGCGCCACCCGTGATGACGCTGACGCCGCGGCGATTCTGCGACCAGCAATCCTCATTGGATTCGGTGCAGATCGGACGCTCCTTGCCGTACGAGACGGTTTCCAGACGACCGGCCGGAACGCCCTGCGCAACCAGGAATTCCTTCACCGCATTGGCGCGGCGCGCACCCAGCGCAAGATTGTATTCGCGGGTGCCGCGTTCGTCGGCATGACCTTCGACGGTCAGGCGGACCGAAGGATAACGGGCAAGCCAGGCAGCCTGCTTGGACAGGGTGGCTTTGTCGGTTTCCTCGATATTGTACTGGTTCAACGCGAAGTGAACCGTGTCACCGACATTGACTTTGAAGTCCTGGGCGCTGCCCGGCAGGATGCCGGTCTGGACCGGGGCGGCCATCGGCGGCGGCGGCGCGACCGGCGGCGGCGCGGTGGTGGCGGCTTCCTGCTTGTGGGTGCAGGCACCGAGCAGCAATGCGCCCGACAGGGCGATAAATTTCAAGCTGCTGGAAAATTTGATCATGGCAATGGGTCTCCCGAGAAAGTGAAGGCACAGCGGCTCAAATACGCGTCCGAAGGCGAAACGTACCAAACGGCAAAAAGAGCCAAATTTTGGGCAGGATATGCCCTCCGAATCACTAATGGCGAGTTTAAAGTTCCGTTCGCAATTGCCAATCCGGTAAGGCCCGATTGTAGCAAAATATCGCGGTCCCCAAGGCGCCGCACGCGAAGGCAGCCCCTGCCTGCGAAATTGTTGTTTTATGTCAATATGTTACTGAATAAGCGGTGACCAGGCGGGATCCGAGGCATCGCCCGGGGTCAGCACCCGCTGCTCGTTGCGGCCTGTGACATCGACAGACCAGATCTGCGACCCGCGATTGTTTGCCGCTTCCCGGCTGAACATCAGGACCCGGCCATTGGGAGCCCAGGTGGGGCCTTCGTCATGATAGGCGCTGGTGATCATGCGCTCGCCCGAGCCGTCGGTCCGCATCACCCCGATGGTGAAATGCGAGCCCTGCTGCTTGGTGAAAGCGATGAGATCGCCGCGGGGACTCCAGACCGGCGTCCCGTTCTCGCCCGCCCCAAAGCTGATGCGCTTTTGGCCCGAACCGTCGGTGTTCATCACATAGATCTGCTTGGAGCCGCCGCGATCGGATTCGAACGTGATCTGCCGGCCGTCGGGCGAAAAGGATGGCGCGCTGTCGATCGCCGGATCGCTGGTCAACCGCATCACCGCGCGCGAGCGCAGATCCATCACATAGATGTCGGAATTGCCGCCATTCTCCAAGGTCAGCGCCACGCGGTTGCCGTCCGGCGAGAAGCGCGGCGAGAAGGTCATGTTGGGGAAATTGCCCAGCTCTTCCTGCCGGCCGGTTTCCAGATCGAACAGATACACATGCGGCTTGGTGGCGATGTAGGACATGTAGGCGATCATCTGCGCCGTCGGATTGAAGCGCGGCGTCAGCACCAGATAGTCGCCCTTGGTCAGATAGATGGGATTGGCGCCATCCTCGTCCATTACCGCCAGACGCTTGATGCGCTTCAGGGCCGGGCCGGATTCGGCGATGAAGACGATGCGGGTGTTGAAATAGCCCTTCTCGCCGGTGATGCGCTCATAGATCGCGTCGGACACCATATGCGCCACGCGCCGCCAATTTTCCGGCTGGGTGAAGAATTGCTGCCCCAGCATCTGGCTCTCGCCATAGACATCCCAGAGACGGAAATCGACCCTGAGGCGCCCGTCCGGCTGCAGGATCACCTGGCCCGCGACCAGGCCCTGGGCGCTGATGGCGCGCCAGCTTTGGAAGGTCGGCGAAACATTGATGTTGGTGATGTGCTCGACAAAAGCCTTGGGATCGATCGAGCGGAACAGGCCCGAACGGGTGAGATCGGCCCGAATGACGCCGGCAATATTGGCGCCCATCTGGGCCTGGGACGGATCGGCCGCGACCATGTCGGGAATGGCGATGGGCAAGGGCTGGGCGTTGCCCTGGGTCACATCGACCTGCAGCGCCGCCGACGCCGGCAACGGCGCCATCGCCGCCCAGGCCGCCAGGAACAGACCGCAAATCAGCAGGAACTTCTTCATCACATTCTCCAAAGACTTATCGCGCAGCCTGGTTCCCGAAGCGGGCCATTTTGCGGCGTCATTGATTCATCATCTGGCGGGGATCGAAACGCAACGGATTGATCTCGCGCCATTGGCTGTAGCGGTCGGCCGGCAACCGATAGGGCTGGCACTGAAAAATGGCGCGGCGCGCCGCTTCCGCCGCCGCGCGGGTATAGGGGTTGGCCGAGGTCAAGGCGTCGGATGTGGCGCGCCCCGGCGTTCCGTCCGGATTGAGCGCGAGATCGAAATCCACCACCAGATCGTTGGCGTTGGGCGCACCCACCGGCGGGCTCCAGCATTGGTAGATCTGGCTTTTGAGCGCATCCGCCAGATCCGCCGTCATCGCATTGGCGGCGCCGATCCCCTGCACCACGCGCGGCCCGGTCTTGGCGTTGGGCGGCGTCTTGGGCGGGGTGGTGAGTTTGTTCAGCAGCGCGGCAAAATCCTGGCTGTTGTTTTTCTTCGGTTTCGGCTTTTCCTGCTCCGGCGGCTTGGGCGGCGGCGGCTCTTCCTTTTTCGGCTCGGGCTTGATCTTGATTTCGGGCATCGGCGCGTCAGGCGCGGGCTCGACATCCTGCAGATCCGGCGGCGGCGGCGGCTCCAGCGCGGATTGTGGAATCTCGATCTTGGGCGGCTCGGGCGGCGGCGGCGGCGCCATCGCCTGGACATTGGTCTGATCCGTCACGGTGATGAGATCGACCGGCACGGCATGGCTGGCCGGCGTGACGTCCAGCATATGCGCCCAGGTGAAATAGGTCGCGCCGATCAATGCGGCATGCAGCACGACAGACAGCACCAGACCCGCGCGCGGACCGTCCGCGGTGGTGGGACGCTGCGGCCGTTGCGGCAGCAAACGCCTAGTGCTGGTCGGGCTTCGGCTTTGCGACATCAGTAACCAGTCCGATATGGGTGAAGCCCGCGCTCGCCAGCAGGCCCATCACCACCATCACCCGGTCATAAGCCACGGTCTTGTCGCCGCGTACGAAAATGCGCTGGTCATAGCCATTCTGCGAAATCGCCTGGAGCTTGGGCACCAGCGCATCCACACTGACCTCTTCCTTCTGCAGATAGATCTTGCCGTCTTTGGAGACGCTGATGGAGAGCGGCTCCTTGTCCTGGCCGAGCGCAGGGGCGCGCGTCTTGGGCAGATCCACCGGCACGCCCACAGTGAGCAGGGGCGCCGTCACCATGAAAACGATCAGCAGCACCAGCATCACGTCGACGAAAGGCGTGACGTTGATCTCGGACATGGCGGGGCTGCGGCGGCGTTTGCCGCGCGACCCGACATGGTGCATCACCGAGGGCATCAGCGCGCCTTTTCTTCCAGCTGCCGGGACAGGATGGCGGAAAATTCTTCCGCGAAGGCGTCCAGCCGGGTGGAATAGCGACCGATCTCGTTGATGAAGCGATTGTAGAAAATCACCGCCGGGATCGCCGCGAAAAGGCCGAGCGCGGTGGCGAACAGGGCTTCCGCGATGCCCGGCGCCACCACCGCAAGCGTGGTGTCATGACGCGCGGCGATGGCGGTGAAGGAATTCATGATGCCCCAGACCGTGCCGAACAAGCCGATGAAGGGCGCGACCGATCCCACCGTGGCGAGAAAGCCGAGCTGACGCTCGATGCCGTCGGTCTCGCGCATGATGGTAACGTTCATCGCCTTCTCGATGCGCTCCTTGATGCCGCCGATCTGGCTTTCCTTGGGCGCGCCGCCTTCGAAGGCGCGGCGCCATTCGCGCAGCGCCGCCACGAACATCGCCGCCATGGGATGGTCATTGTGTGCGGCGAACTGGGTGTAAAGCTCGTCCAGCGACTGGCCCGACCAGAAGATCTTTTCGAATTTTGCCGCCTTGCGCTTCAGGCCGCTGAGCGCGATCCCCTTGTTGATGATGATGGCCCAGGACCAGAGCGAGGCCAGCAGCAACAGCGCCATCACCGATTTCACGATGATGTCGGCGCGAATGAAGCTTTCCACGATGGAGAAATTGCCGCCGCCGCCGACCGCCGCCAATCCGGTGGCATCCACCATAGTGGTCGGCGCGGCAGAGGGCGCACCGAGATCCTGGCTGGTGGCTGCTTCGCCGGTGGGTGCGGCGATCGGACCGCGCTGCGCCAAGGCTGGTCCTGCGAAGACCGCGAACATGACAAAAAATATAGATGCAAGGACGCGCTTGAGAGTCATGGGAACAACCTTGTTCGCGCGTTCGCGCGGCGCACATGCGCATTCAAAATTGGCCGAAGTAGGGCGGCCTTTTGCCGAATCAGTTTCAAGTATCTGTTTCTACGAGAAAAGGTGTCAACAAATCGCGCAGCGTCTGGGGCAGCCGCCGCGGCTTTCCCGTTAACGTGATGATGCAGGCTTCGATCCGCCCCTCCATCAGCAAAGTTTCGCGCGCGTAAATTTTTTGCACGGCTTCGATGCGCGCGCCGGAAATGCCGATCAAGTCTGTCCGCACAAAAAGTGCGTCGTCCACCCGCGCCGGACGATGATAGCGGGCCTTCACCTCGCGGATCGCCCAGGCGGTGGGCTCTTCGCTGTCGAGATCGGCCATCCTGGTCACGCCTGCCAGGCGGAAGAATTCGGTACGGGCGCGCTCCATGTAGCGCAGATAATTGGCGTGATAGACCACGCCCGACAGATCGGTGTCCTCATAATAGACCCGGATCGGCAGGATATGGGTCTTGCCCTCGAAATGGCCCAGTCCCGAAACCGTTGGGCCCGAAACGCTCATGCCTCATCCTCGCCGGAGAACAGGCCGGCCTGGGCGGGCGTCTGCGGCGGCGCGGTCAGACCCAGATGGCCGTAAGCCTGGCCGGTGAGAAGCCGGCCGCGCGGGGTGCGCTGCACGAAGCCCTGCTGCATCAGATAAGGCTCCACGATCTCTTCAATGGCATCGCGCGCTTCGCCCAGCGCCGCGGCAATGGTTTCGATCCCCACCGGTCCGCCGCTGAAATTCTCCGCGATCAGGGTGAGGTAGCGCTTGTCGAAGCCGTCCAGCCCGCGGGAATCCACTTCCAGCCGGGTCAGCGCCGCATCGGCGATGCGGGCATCGACTTTGGGATGCTTCCCCACCGCCGCGAAATCGCGCACCCGCTTGAGAAGGCGGCCTGCGATGCGCGGCGTGCCCCGCGCCCGGTTGGCGATCTCGCGCGCCCCGTCATCCGTCAGATCGAAGCCCAGCACGCGCGCGCCTCGCGCCACGATGGAGCAAAGCTCGTCGCCGGTATAGAAATTGAGCCGAACCGGAATGCCGAAACGATCGCGGAGCGGCGTGGTGATGAGGCCGGAGCGGGTTGTGGCGCCCACCAGCGTAAAGGGCGCGAGCTGGATCTTCACCGAGCGCGCCGAAGGCCCCTCGCCGATCACCAGATCGAGCTCGAAATCTTCCATCGCGGGATAGAGAATTTCTTCCACCGCCGGATTGAGGCGATGAATCTCGTCGATGAAGAGAACGTCGCGCGGCTCCAGATTGGTGAGAATGGCGGCAAGATCGCCCGCCTTGGCCAGCACCGGGCCCGAGGTCGAGCGGAAATTGACCCCCAGTTCGCGCGACACGATCTGCGCCAGGGTGGTTTTTCCCAGGCCCGGCGGGCCGGAGAACAGCACATGGTCCAGCGCTTCGCCCCGCGCCTTGGCTGCTTCGATGAAGATTTTCAGATTTTCGCGCGCCTGTTGCTGGCCGACGAAATCCGAAAGCGTCTTGGGACGCAGGGAGGATTCGAGCGTGTCTTCTTCGCCGCGCTCCGGCGCGGTGAGCCGTGCTTCTTCCGCTTTCGAGAGTTTGGCCATCAGCGGCCCATCCCGCGCAGGGCTTCGCGGATCAGCGTTCCGGCTTCGGCGTCGTCGCCCAGATCATGGGACGCGCGCGCCACCGCTTCTGCCGCATGGCCTTCCGAGTAGCCCAGCTTGAGCAAAGCTGCGACGGCATCGGCGGCGGGCCCGCGCGGCGCGGCCACCGGCACATGCGGTTCATCGTCGCCGCGCAGCATCATCGCGGGCGCTTTGTCCTTCAACTCCGTGGCGATGCGCAACGCCAGCTTGGGACCGACGCCCGGCGCGCGCCCGATCATCGCCTTGTCCGACAAGGCCAGCGCCCGCTGCAGATCGCGCGGCGACAAGGTGGAAAGCACGGACAATGCGACCCGGGCGCCCACATTCTGAACCGTCTGCAGCAGCCGGAACCATTCACGCTCCTCACCGCTGGCGAAGCCATAGAGCCGGATCGCGTCGTCGCTCACTTTCATCTCGATCATCAGCGAGGCATGCGCGCCCGCCGCCAGCCGCGACAAGGTGGTGGACGGGCATTGCACCAGATACCCGACGCCACCGACATCCAGGATCACGGCGTCCTCGGCGATGCTGTCCAC
>CAYWWT010000064.1:9652-11967 GCA_964461855.1 uncultured Rhizobium sp.
GAGCTTGCCGATCATCGCATCGCCGCCATCAGCTTGGCGCGGCTGCCCGACAGATGCGCATGCGCAATGGCGGCGGCCAGTGCGTCGGCGGCATCGGCCTGACGCACGCCGCAGGCGGGCAGAAGCCGCTTGACCATGAACTGCACCTGCTCCTTGCCGGCATGACCGGCGCCCACCACGCATTTCTTGATATGGTTGGGCGAATATTCCGCGATTTCGAGTCCGGCCTGTGCGGCGGCGAGCAACGCCACAGCGCGCGCATGACCCAGCTTCAGGGCCGCCGACGGATCGCGGGCGACAAAGGCTTGTTCCACCGCAATGGCATGGGGGCAAAGCCGCCCGATCACGTCGCTCACTTCCCGGTGCAGGATCATCAACCGCATCCCCAGGCCCAAGGCCGGTTTGGTGGCGATGACCCCATGTTCGATGTGGGAAAGCCGGGAGCCTTCCATCGCGATCACGCCCCAGCCCATGGCGCTGAGGCCAGGATCGAGGCCAAGAATGCGAATCGGGGGAACGCCCATGGCGGCCTTTGTGCCTGTTTCGTTCAGGCGCTTCAATCCGGGAAGCGGCTGAAAAGCGGCCCAAATCCCCGAAGCCGGCGCGCCGGATGGGCGATCATGGCTAACCATGACTTAACCATCCCTCCTTAGGGTCCGGGCGAGCTTAGATCGGTTTTTCCATGCGCCGCACCCTGCTGATGCCCTGCGCGGGCAAATCTTCCCGCTATCCCGGCGTGCGTCCGAAATGGATGCTGACCCTGCCCGACGGCGAACTCGCTTTGTCGCGCGCCGCCGCCAGCCTTCCCGCCGACGAATATGAACGCATCGTCGTCGCCGTGCGCGCCGAACATGAAGCCCGCTACCAGGCCGTCGATCTGCTGGAGCGGCTGTTCGGTGCTTCGGTGGAAGTGCTCGTGCTGCCCCTCGATACGCGCGGCCCTGCCGACACCGTGGCCGAGATGATCCTGGGCGCCGGCGTCGAAGGCGCGTTCGCCATCAAGGATGCGGACTCCTTTTTCGATCCCGCCCCGTTGCCCGACAGCGGTTTTGTCGCCCTCAGCGACATCCGCAAGAGCCCGCACATGACCAATGTCGGGGCCAAGAGCTTCGCGGTCATCAACGAAAACAATCTCGTGGTCGAGATGATCGAAAAGAGTCTCGCCTCGAATTTCGTCAGCGTGGGGCTTTACGGTTTTTCCGACGCCGCCGCCTATCTGGAATGTTTTCACGCCACCAGGGCCGCGACGCAAACCGGCGAATTGTTCGTCTCCCATGTGATGAACCGCGCCATCGCGGACGGCATGGCGGTGGCGCCACTGCTGGTCGAAGGCCTGATCGATGTCGGCACCTTGGAAGACTGGCGCCGCCATGTGCGGCCGCGCGGCACCATCGTCTCCGATCTGGATGGCGTGGTGTTCCAGAATCACAGCCGTTATTTCGCGCCCCTCTGGGACGATACGGACGTGCCGATCGAAGGCAATGTCGCGGCCTTGCGCGCCTATCAGGAACAGGGTGCCCAGATCATCTTCATGACGGCGCGGCCGGAACGCTACCGCGCCAAGACCGAAGGCGCGCTGCGCCAGCTCGGGCTTCATCCCCATGCCGTCGTGATGGATTGCCGCCATGGCCGCCGTTTTCTGATCAACGATCACGCCCCGTCCAATCCCTACCCGTCGGCGGTCGCGATCTCGACCGAGCGCAACAGCCCGAGCCTGGCGGAGTATATGAAAGACTGGCTGTGAAAAGCACCGCGCTGCGCAAGCCGGAAATCGCGGCCCGCACGGCGGCGCCCGCGCATCTCTTTCACGGCCATTCCGGCGCGACCATCGCCTTCCATGCCGATAGCGGCATCGTGCGCAAAACCGCCGCCGCGCCCGCCGCCAATGCGCGGCTGCTGGCGCAAGCCGAGAAGCAGCGCCGTCTGTTCATGCTGGGCCTGCCTTTTCCCCGCATAGTGGCGGACCGCATCAACGCCAAAGGCTGCGCGGAATTCGACATGCAATATCTGCCGGGCCGCAGTCTGGCCGATGCCGTGAGCCAAGCCGCATCTTTCGACTCCGCCATGATTGCACGTTCGGTGGAACGGATGATGTGGCTGTTCGCGCCCCATGCCGGGGAGGCGTTGGCCGCGCATCTGTTTCACGACAAGATTCACGCCATCGCGGCAAAAGCCGGTGATGCGGTGCGCGAAGCCGCGGGACGGCTTTCCGCTCTGGATTGGAGCGGCATCCCGGAATCGCCGTGTCATGGCGATCTCACGCTCGAGAATATGCTGATCACCACGGCGAAGACCGTGGCCTTTATCGATTGCGA
>CAYWWT010000065.1:0-11834 GCA_964461855.1 uncultured Rhizobium sp.
GCCGGGCCTCTTTCACCCAGGCCAGCGCCGGCTCCAGCCGCGCCTTGATCGAATTGACGTTCCAGGTGGCGATTTTCATCAGACGGAAAAGCTGGTGCCACAGCCGCAGCTGGCGGTCGCGTTGGGATTGTTGACCTTGAAGGCCTGGCCGATCAGGTCATCGGTAAAGTCGATCTCAGACCCCGCCAGGAAATCCAGCGATACCGGATCGATGAGGATCTTCGCGCCTTCCTCCTCGATCAGCAGGTCGTCGTCCATGCGGGTGCCGTCCAGGGCGAAATTGTACTGAAAGCCGGAACAGCCGCCGCCGGTCACGGCCAGGCGCAGCATGGCGCCCCCGCCTTCGCCGGACAGGATGGTGGCGATGCGCTTGGCGGCGCGGGAGGAAACGGTTACGGGCATATTCATGGGGAACTCTACTATGCAGGAATGGTAGCAGCCCTTATGTAGTCCTGGCCATGCCATCCGCAAAGGGCCCGATTCCGGCCGATCCGCACCCGCCAGGCCGCCTGCTGGGGCCGTTGTTCACGCCCCCGCCGGATTTCGCGCCGTTCGCGACCCGGCCTGGGGAAAGCCGCGGCCGCTTCTATCTTGAAACCGAAAGTCCGACACGGACCTGTTACAGCCGCGACCGCGACCGCATCATCCATTCCTCAGCGTTCCGGCGGCTCAAGCACAAGACCCAGGTCTTCGTGCAGCACGAAGGCGATTATTTCCGCACCCGGCTGACCCATTCGGTGGAGGTGGCGCAGTTGGCCCGAAGCCTGGCGCGCAATCTGGCACTGGACGAGGACCTGGCCGAAGTGGTGGCGCTGGCCCATGATCTTGGCCACACGCCGTTCGGTCATTCCGGCGAAGAAGCGCTGAACGCGGTGACGCGGGACATAGGCGGCTTCGACCACAATGCCCATGCGCTGAGGCTGGTGACGAAGCTGGAGCACCGCTATGCCGATTTCGATGGGCTCAACCTGACCTGGGAGACGCTGGAGGGGCTGGTCAAACATAACGGCCCGATCACAGGCGCGATACCCGGGCCGATTGCCGGATTCGATGCACGCTGGCGCCTCGATCTGGATCGCTGGCCTGGACTGGAAGCACAGGTCGCGGCGCTGGCCGACGACATCGCCTATATCAATCACGATATCGATGACGGGCTGCGCGCGGGGCTGTTCGATATCGACGATCTTGCAGAGGCGCCCTTGGCGGGCTCGCATGTCCGTGCGGTCCTGGCCCGTCGCGGAATCCTGGAACTCAGCCGCTTCATCGGAGAGCTCATCCGTACACTGATGAGTGCTCTGACCGACGATGTGTTGGCGCAGACGCGCAGGAATCTCATTGCCGCAAATCCAAAGACCGGCGTCGAAATCCGTGCGGTCCCCCATGCGCTGGCCGCTTTTTCGGCGCCGATGCTGGGAGAGGTGCGTAGCCTGAAGGAGTTTCTCTTTGCGCGCATGTATCGTCATCCGCGTGTGATGGGGCCGATGAGCCGGGCCCAGGATCTGGTGTCGGATTTATTCGCCGGCCTGGTGGCGGATCCGAATCTGTTGCCGCAAGATTGGGCGGCGCAATGCGGCGGAGCAGGGGCGGTGACGACACGCCAGGTCGTGCGCGACTATATCGCCGGCATGACGGACAATTATGCACTTGCAGAGCATGCGCGGGTCACGGGGAAAAAGGTTTCTCTGGATTAACCCACCGGCGCGCGCCGGAAGGTTTGCAGGTGCCTGCGTTTCCGCGTTAAGGACTGAGTCGGTGGCGCGCGCTCAGGATGATTCGCGCCACCGGCAATGCTAGACTCCACCGGCGCAGATTCGGAAAAATCAGCCAATGCCTCAAAATGAACGCGGCCTTTATGAACCCGGCGACGATATGCGGGTTTATGACGCTTCCGAAGAAGACGACGACGTCGAAGGTTCCCGCCTGCCGCTGCTGATCGTTCTGGCGCTGTTGGTGCTGGCGATGTTCGCGGGTTTCGTCTGGCTCGCCTATAGCGAAGGCGTGGCACGCGGCCGGGGCGAAACGCCCGTCATTACCGCTGCTGCCGGACCCGCACGCGTCGCGCCGCAGGATCCCGGCGGAACCGCGGAACCTTACAAAGGCTTCAAGATTTACGAGCAGCCCGCCCCGCCGGATGAAGATGCGGCACAGGAGACACAGGCTGCGCAACATCCAGCGTCTCCACCACCCGCAACCAAGCCCGCCTTGGCTGAAGCAACACCGGCGCCCGCCACCAAGCCATCTGTGGCCGAGGCGGCACCTGCGCCAAAGCCAGCGGCTCCCGCGCCCAAAGTCGCTGCCGCGGCTCCCAAATCGGTTCCCGCGATGAAGCCGGCGCAATTGCCGGCCCAGCCGTCCGCGCCGATCGGTCCTGCCAACGCGGCGCCGCGCGCGCTTGTTTCTTCCGCTCCGCCGGCAGCCAAACCCGCGCCCGCCGCCGCACCGGTTACGCGCGCGCCTGCGGCAAGCGGAGGCACCGTCCTGCAGATCGGCGCCTATAAGTCTCGCGCGGATGCGGACACGGCTTGGAATACGTACAGAACCAAGCACGCTTCGCTGTTGTCGGGCTATTCGCCGGACGTTCAGCAGGCCGACCTGGGAGAAAAAGGCACCTGGTATCGCTTGCGCATCGCGGGCTTTCCCAGCCGGGAGGTCGCGACGGGCTTGTGCGACCGGCTCAAGGCAGACGGCGGCAGCTGCTTCCTCGGCAAATAATGCGGACGCGGGCGATCTATGGCTGCAGCGGGCTCAGCCTGTCCGATTCCGAGCAGGCATTTTTTCGCGAAACACGCCCCTGGGGGTTCATCCTCTTCGCGCGCAATATCCAGACGCCGGAGCAGGTGCGTTCGTTGGTTCGCGCCTTGCGTGAGACGGTCGGCGATGCCGCGGCACCGATCCTGATCGATCAGGAGGGCGGAAGGGTCGCGCGGCTCAAGCCGCCACATTGGCGTGCGCGTCTGCCGGCGGCGCGTTTCGGCGCCCTTCATCTATCTGCGCCCGAAACCGCGCGGGAAGCCACCTACCTCAATGCACGCCTGATCGCGCATGATTTGGCAGGGCTCGGCATCAACGTCGATTGCTTGCCAGTGTTGGATGTTCCCGTCGCTGGCGCCCATGACGTGATCGGCGACCGGGCTTTTGCGCATGATCCCGCAACAGTCATCGATCTTGGCCGCGCCCAGATCGCGGGGCTGATCGATGGCGGCGTGCTGCCGGTGATGAAGCATGTTCCCGGCCATGGCAGGGCAGGCGCTGACAGCCATCTGGCGCTGCCGCGTGTCAGCGCCAGCGCTGAGGAATTGTCGGGCAGCGATTTCGTCACCTTCCGGAGCCTCGATCTTTGCCCGATCGCGATGACCGCTCATGTCGTCTATGATTCGATTGATCCACAGCGACCTGCGACCACCAGCCCAAAAGTCATTCGGGATGTGATCCGGGGTGAGATAGGATTTGACGGATTGTTGCTGTCCGACGATCTGTCGATGCAGGCGCTGGACGGCCCCATGGAAGTACGCGCGCGCGCGGCGTTGTTCGCGGGCTGCGACGTGCTTCTGCATTGCAACGGCAAAATGGACGAGATGGAACTGGTGGCGTCGGAAACAAAAGCTTTGGAAGGGCTGTCCCTGAAGCGGGCCGAATCCGCCTTGGCACATTTGGTTCAGCCGGACGTTTTCGATCCCGAGGCTGGCGAAGCACGGCTCGCCCAACTCATGGCAATGGCATGACCGGCACTGCCGAAAATTTCGACGATTTCGAATCGACCGCGCTGGCCGCCAATGACGATGCGCTGGTGGTGACGGTCGATGGCTTCGAAGGACCGCTCGACCTGCTCCTGACCCTGGCGCGCAACCAGAAGGTCGATATCGCCAAGATTTCGGTCCTGAAGCTTGCCGAGCAGTATCTGGAATTCATCGAAGCGGCCAAGCGCATCAACCTGGAATTGGCCGCCGATTATCTGGTGATGGCGGCCTGGCTCGCCTATCTGAAATCCCGCCTGGTGCTGCCCCAGGAAAAGAGCCCGGAGGGTGAGCCCAGCGCCGACGAAATGGCGACCCGGCTGCGTTGGCGCCTGCAGCGACTGGACGCGATGCGCGAAGCCTCGACCCGGCTGATGGGCCGCGAGCGGTTGGGCCGTGACGTGTTCGGACGGGGCGATCCGGAGCCGGTGAATGTGGTCAAGCTCCGCACTTACAAGGACACGCTCTATGACCTGCTGACGGCCTATGCCACCGACCGGGCCCGCAAGCTGGGCGGCAAGGCCTATAAGCCCGTCATCGCCCCGGTCCTGCAGATCGAGGAGGCGCGGGAGCGGTTGGAGCGTATCCTGGGCCGCATCGGCGACTGGAGCGGTCTTAGCCGCCTTCTGCCGCCTGACTGGCAGGGCGGCCAGCGCCGGCGCTCGGCCCTGGCTTCGACCCTGCTCGCCTGCCTGGAGTTGGCGCGGGACGGCAAGGTCGAATTGAGTCAGGGGGCGCCGTTCGAGGAAATTTATGTGCGCGACCGGTCGGAACCGCGCGCACCACTGGCACCAGAGGCGGGGGCGTGACATGAACCGCGTGGCGAAGTTGATTGCGACAATTGAAAACGAGATGGACGTCGATACCGAAACCCCCGTTGCCGTGAACCCCGAGCATCTCAGGATGGTCGAAGCTCTTTTGTTCGCGGCCAGCGAACCTCTGGATGCGAAAGCACTGTCTACATCTCTGCCGGAGGGCGCGGACGTTCCCGGTGTGATCGAGGCACTTCAAGCACTTTATGAGAAGCGCGGCGTAAACCTTTGCTGTGTTTCCGGAAAGTATCAATTCAGGACAGCCAGCGATCTGGCTTTCCTCTTGCGCAAAGAACAGCCGGAGCAGAAGCGTCTGTCCAAGGCGGCGATCGAGACTCTGGCCATTATCGCCTATCACCAGCCCGTGACCCGGGCGGAGATCGAGGATATCCGCGGCGTTGCCATGTCGAAAGGGACCATCGACACCCTGATGGAAATCGGCTGGGTGAAGATCCGGGGCCGCAAACGGACCCCGGGCCGTCCGGTGACCTACGGCACCAGCGAGGCTTTTCTGGTGCAATTCGGATTGGAAAGCGTCGGCCATCTCCCGGGCCTGGACGAACTCAAAGCCGCCGGCTTCCTGGAGGCTATCCCGCCGTCAGGCTTCGACGTGCCGAACCCGTCAGATGGCCTTGGGCCGGACGAAGACCCGTATGAAGGCGAGGAAGCCCAGGATATGGCAACTGGCAGCATCAACCTCGACGAAGCCTAGGACAGGCGCGTCTCAGGGTGCTTCCGCCATCGACTTCATTTTCGCCAAAGCGGCGTTGAAGCGGTCCGTGCGCTGTTTGCGGTTTGCTGCCTTGGCGTCGTCGCTACCGAGCGGCTCCTGGTCGTAGAGGATCGTGTAGACGATCTTGCTGCGGCCGGGCCCATCCGGTTCGACCGCCAGGGTGCCGTGATAGAGGTTCGCCGGGTTGTTGGGCTGAATATAGGTGTAGGAAAAGGGCGTCTTCGCCACCATCATTTCGGCCACCCGGCCATTATCGAGGTCGCGAATCGTGCCGACCCCGCCGCCGCCCTTGGTGATGGCACAGGCCAGTCCCAGCCAATTCTTGATGGCGCAATAATCGCCGATCCGCGACCAGGCCTTTTGCGGTGTCGCGTTCGCTGTCGTGCTGAGTTCGATGGTGGCAAAATCGGCAGCCAAGGCCGGCGATGCCGTCAGCATGGCCAAGGCGATACCGCTCAAAATCCGTTTCATACTTCTTCCTCCAGCTCGACCACGACAGCTTCACCCTTTTCCAGCGCGATGGCGAGATTGCCCTCGCGCAAGGCCCGGGCGTCATTGCCGAAGACTTCCGCCCGCCAGCCCTGAAGCGCCATCACATCCTCGTCCTCGAAGGCGGCCAGCTTCTCGATGTCTTCGGCATTGGCGATCAGCCGGGGCGCGACATGGACCGCCTCGGCGCGGAGCCGGAGCAGGGTCTTGAGCAGGTCGACCGCGGCCGGGGAGGGCTCACGCTTGCGCCGAGCTGGCATCTGCGCGGTCCCTTCGGGCGGCGGCGCGGTGCGCCCGGCCTCCACGGCCTCCATCAAGCCCTTGCCCAGCTTTGAATTGGCGAAGCCCTTGGGAACGGCGCGTATGCGCTCCAGCGCTTCATCGCCCTCCGGCGGATGGGCGGCGATTTCGGTCAGGGCCTCGTCCTTCAGCACCCGTCCCCGGGGAATGTCGCGGGACTGCGCCTCACGTTCGCGCCAGGCGGCGAGGGAAGCCAGCATGGCCAGAAAGCGCTTGTTGGTGGTCCGGGGCTTGAGCCGCTTCCAGGCCATATCCGGATCGAGGCGATAGAGCTTGGGGTCTTGCAGCGCCGAAATTTCCTCGGCCACCCAACGTGCGCGGCCGGTGCGGGCCAGTTGCTCCGATAGTTTTTCGTAGACCACCCTGAGATGGGTGACGTCCGCCAGCGCATATTCCAACTGCCGCTTCGACAATGGCCGGTGGCTCCAATCGGTGAAGCGCGCCGATTTGTCGATCTCCACATGCGCCAGTTTGCGCGCCAAGGTTTCATAAGAGGCCGCGTCACCGAAGCCGCAGACCATCGCCGCCACTTGGGTATCGAACAACGGGTCGGGCAGGACGCCCCCCTGAAGATAGAATATCTCGATATCCTGGCGGGCCGCGTGCAACACCTTGACGATGTCGGGCCGCTTCATCAGTTCGTAAAAGGGCGCCAGATCCAGGCCCGGCGCCAGGGGATCGATGATGCCTTCGATCCCACCAGGGGCGGCGGCCTGGATCAGGCAGAGCCGGGGATAATAGGTCTGGTCGCGCAGGAATTCGGTATCCAGCGCCAGATAGGGGGCCGAGGAAAGCTCGGCCAGAAAAGCCGCCAGCGCCTCATTCGTTTCAACAATCCGCATCGGGCCGTGATAACGGATTCGCGCCGGAAAATCCGGCTTTTATTCGAGCCCTGGGGGCTGGGCGCCTCCCTTGACCCGTCCCCCATAAACCGCCAAAAACCGCCCTTTCCTCAAAGGTCTGCCATGCACGCCTATCGCACCCATACCTGCGGCCAGCTCCGCAAATCCGATGTCGGCCAGACCGTCCGTCTGTCGGGTTGGGTCCATCGCCGCCGGGACCATGGGGGCCTGATCTTCATCGACCTGCGCGATCATTATGGCATCACCCAATGCGTCATCGAACCGGACGGAAAGGTATTTCCCACGGTGGATACCGCCCGCTCGGAATGGGTACTGACCTTGACCGGGCAGGTCGTCGCGCGCACGGCGGACACCGTGAACAAGGATCTGGGCACGGGCGATGTGGAACTGCGCATCGAGGACATCACGGTTCAGAGCCAAGCGCAGGAACTGCCGCTGCCGGTGTTCGGCGACATGGACTATCCCGAAGAGACCCGGCTGACCTATCGCTTTCTCGACCTTCGGCGCGAGCGGCTGCACAAGAACATCATCCTGCGTTCGAACATCATCCGCTCGCTGCGGGACCGGATGTATGCCCAGGGCTTCAATGAATTTCAGACCCCGATCCTGACGGCATCCTCGCCGGAAGGCGCGCGCGACTTTCTGGTGCCGTCGCGCCGCTATCCCGGCGAGTTCTATGCGCTGCCCCAGGCGCCGCAGCAGTTCAAGCAACTGATCCAGGTCGCCGGTTTCGACCGCTATTTCCAGATCGCGCCCTGCTTTCGTGACGAGGATGGCCGCGCCGACCGCAGCCCCGGCGAATTCTATCAGCTCGATGTGGAAATGAGCTTCGTCACCCAGGACGATGTCTTCGCCACCATCGAACCGGTGCTGCAGGGTGTGTTCGAACAATTCGCAGGCGACCGGGCGGTGGACAAGGCGCCTTATCCCCGCATTCCTTATGCCGAAGCGCTGCTCAAATTCGGCTCCGACAAGCCGGATTTGCGCAACCCTATCCGCATCTGCGACGTCAGCGCGGTGTTCGCGCGCATCGATGTCGCGTTCAAGGCATTCAAGAACAAGGCCGTGCGCGCCATTCCCGCGCCGGGAGCCGCCAGCCAGCCGCGCAGCTTCTTCGACAAGCTCAACGAATGGGCCCGCAGCGAAGGCGCGCCAGGGCTAGGTTATATCGTGCTGGAAGACGAGGGTGGCGCGATCGTCGGCAAAGGCCCGATCGCCAAATTCATTCCGCCCGCGGCGATCACCGAGATGGTGCAGCAGTCGGGCGTCAAGGCGGGGGATGCACTGTTCTTCGCAGCCGATAAGGAAGACCGCGCCGCGACCCTGGCCGGTCTTGCGCGCACGCGCATTGGGCGTGAACTCGATCTGATCGAAAAAGACCACTTCCGCTTCTGCTGGGTGGTCGATTACCCGATGTATGAATGGAACGAAGACGAGAAGCGTATCGACTTCTCCCACAATCCCTTCTCCATGCCGCAATATGACCGCGAGAAATTTCTTGCCTTCAATTCAGGCGACAAGGACGAAATCCTGGGCCTGAAAGTGTTCCAGTACGACATCGTCTGCAACGGCTATGAGATGCTGTCGGGCGCGATCCGCAATCGCGATCCTGAAGTAATGCTGAAGGCGTTCGAGATCGCCGGTTATGCCCGCGAAGAAACCGAAACCAAGTTCGGCGGCATGCTGAACGCGTTCCGTTACGGCGCGCCGCCGCATGGTGGCCTTGCCGTTGGCCTGGAACGGGTAGTGATGCTGCTTGCCGGTGAAGAGAATATCCGCGAGGTCACCATGTTCCCGCTGACCCAGCAGGGACAGGATCTGCTGATGCGCGCGCCCAGTCCGGCCAACGCCAAGCAGCTGAAAGAACTGCACCTGAAGGTCGTCTATCCGGAAAAGTGAACTTACGGCGCACGAGTGTGGGCAAACAAAAAGGCGGCCGGTCGGGCCGCCTTTTTTCATATCCAGGGCCGCCGCCGCTCAATTCAGCTTGGCGCCGAGATCCTTGATGCTGTCGGAAATCAGGCTGCCGGCGCGCGCTTCGTCCATGCGGGCGGCGATCAGCTTCTGAGCGGCAGCGGCAGCGGCATCGGCCGCCAATGCCCGGATTTCGTTCATCGCAGCAGTTTCGGCCTGGGCGATACGATCCTGTGCGGCCTGGGCGCGGCGAGCGATCTGGGCGCTGAGATCGGCACGGGAAACTTCCGCGAACCGGGTCGCTTCGGCGCGAGCGTCACGCAGAATGCTGTCAGCTTCGCGTTCCGCGCCGGCTGCTTTGGCTTTGTAATCGGCGAGCAGGCGGGCGGCCTCTTCGCGCAGGCGGCGCGCTTCGTTCAACTCGGCAGAGATCACGGCAGAACGCTGGTCGAGCATCTTGCCGACCATGCCGGGCACGCCCTTCCAGAGCAGAATGGCGATCACCAGAACAAAGCCGACGGCTTCCCAGAATTCCGCCTCGTGCAGCATTTCCATGGTCAGGATTCCTTCACCGCCAGAGCCGCATCGGAGGAAGACACCGTCTCACCGGTGAGGCGCGCGACGATGGCGATGGCTGCGTCTTCGGCCGCTTTGGCAACATGACTGCGGGCCTGTATGCGCGTGGCATTGATACGCGCATCCGCCGATGCCATGGCGCTGGCCGCTTCGGTTTCCGCCGCCGCCTTGGCCTTGGCGATCTCGGCAGTGATGGTCTGGCGGGTTTCCTCCGCCAGACCTTGCGCGCGGGCGCGAGCCCCAGCCAGAGCCGTCTGGTAGGCGGCAGATGCCGCCTCCGCGTCGCCCCGGGCCTTATCAGCTGCCGCGATGTCGGCGTTGATGGCGCCGCGACGGCTGGTGATCACGCCGTTGATGCGCGGTCCTGCAATCCGCCACAACACCACAAACAAAAAGGCGAAGGTCACCACCAGCCAGAATATCTGGCTGGGGAAAGTCTCCGTCTTGAAGGGCGGAAAGCCGCCCTGTTCCGGTGTTTCGGTGCTGGTCTGCAGGGGATCGGCCATCATTGCCTACAGGGGATCGCTTACGTGAAGAGAATGATCAGCGCGATGACCAGGCCGAACAGGCCGGTCGCTTCGCAGAGCGCAAAGCCCAGCAGCAGATTGGTGGTCTGGGTGGCCGCCGCGCCCGGATTGCGCAGCGCGCCCGAGAGGTAGGAGCCGAACACATTGCCGATGCCGATGCCGGCGCCGACCAGCGCGATACAGGCGATACCGGCGCCGATCATCTTTGCTGCAGCAAGTTCCATTTTCTTAGTCCCTTCGTTGGTTCAGTGTTGATCGTGGAGATGAAGTGCTTCGTTCAAATAGATGCAGGTGAGAATGGCGAAGACATAAGCTTGCAGGAACGCCACCAGCAGCTCGAGCAGCATGATCGCCACGATCAGCAGCATCGGCGCGATGGCAAGCCCGGTGAAGATGCCGCCCGCAGAGCCCAACGCCACGACGAAGCCGGCGAAAACCGCGAGCATGGTATGGCCGGCCAGCATGTTGGCGAAAAGACGGACGGAAAGGCTGATGGGGCGGGTGAAGAAGGAGATCACTTCGATCGGCACCAGCAGGATCAGCAGATACCAGGGTGCATGCGGCACGAAGAGTTTCAGGAAGCCGAGGCCGTGCTTCATGAAGCCGACCACGATGACCAGAAGGATCACCAGGCAGGAGAGCGAGAAGGTGACCGCGATCTGGCTGGTGACGGTAAAGCTACCCGGTACCATGCCGAAGAAATTGCTGAACAGCACAAAAATGAAGAGTGAGAAGACGAAGGGAAAGAATTTGAGCCCGTCTTCGCCGGTCGCCGAATGGATCATGTTGGCGACGAATTCGTAGGAGGTCTCGGCCATCGACTGGCCGCGCGTGGGCACCAGCCGGCCCGGCTTGACCGCCAAGCTGAGAAAGAGCGAGGCGGCGATCACCACCACCACCATCAGAAGCGACTGATTGGTGAAAAAGATCGGATGGCCCGCGATATGGAACAGCGGCTGCTCCATCAGAGGCTTGACCTCGAACTGCTCCATCGGGGTAAGCGTCATTGCCACGGGCTTACTTCTCCAGATCCTTCGACGCCATTCTGGCGTTTAACTCGGTCGCCGCGCGCATCACGTTGCGGATCCCCGCACCTGCGCCCAGCACAAAAAACACAATCAGAAAGACCGGGCGGGTGTGAAATCCGAACCGGCCGAACAGCCAGTCCACGCCCCATCCCAGTCCGCCCCCTACGATCAGCGCCGCAACCAGTTCGGTCGCAAACCGTCCCGCAATTCCCAACTGATTGGGCGGAGGACCTTTGGCTTTGGCCGCCTGGCGGCGCTGAACATCCTCCAGCCGCTCGCCCAATTCGCGCAACCTGTCGGGTTCCCGAGACGTCATGATCGTCCCTCAAATGCCGAAAAACAGGGCGTAAACTGGCCTTCGCGACTGTCGAAGGCGGGCGGACCATAGGGACGGCTTCCGAGGGTGTCAAGAAAGACAGAATTCTTGCAAGTACTTGAAAAGAAATAAGGAAATAGCCCCGCACATTATGTCGCGCGGGCTTTTTCTTCGCAGTCGCGCAAAAGGCCGAGAATCTCCTCGAAAGCCGGAGAACCGAGCCGACCCCGCGGCCGTTCCGGTGTTTTCCCTACTCCGCCGCGACCTTCTCCGCTTCCGCCAAAGTGACCGAAACCAGCTGACTGACGCCGCGCTCTGCCATGGTGACCCCGAACAACCGGTCCATACGGCTCATGGTGAGCGCATGGTGGGTGATGACCAGGAAGCGCGTTCCCGACATTTCGGTCATCTGAACCAGCATCTTGCAGAAACGCTCGACATTGGCGTCGTCGAGCGGCGCGTCCACTTCGTCCAGCACGCAGACTGGCGCCGGATTGACCAGGAACACCGCGAAGATCAGCGCCATGGCGGTCAAGGCCTGT
>CAYWWT010000066.1:0-11726 GCA_964461855.1 uncultured Rhizobium sp.
GCCGGCCGATGAGCGGAGACGGAATGATTCACGGCGATTTCGAAACGACCGGCATACGGCCAAAGGTGATGGACATGATGGCGGCCCGCGGCATCGAGATGCCGGCCGTGACATTCGCCCCCGGCAGAAAGTCGGTCTGACCATGCAAGCCCTGCTCGCTTTGTTCATTTACGGTGCCGCTTTCATGGCCGTCATTCTGGCCGTGCAGGCGGCCGCTCAACTTGTCTTCGCCTCCGGCGATCGGAAAGACAGGATAAACCGTCGGCTTGAAATGCTGGCGTCCGGCATGGCTCCCGAGGACGTTTACAGCGCGCTGGTGCGGCGGCTGGCGAGCAAAGATGGCCCGAGCTTGATGCGCTATTACGACCTGCTATGCATTCGGTGCCAGCAGGCCGGAATCGGGGCAAAGCCGCTGCATATCATTTTCGGGGTATGCGGCGCGGCCGGCATTCTTTGGCTGTTATCGCTTTCCGCATCCCGTGCTGTTTCCTTCTCAGGCCTGGTCGCCAACGGCGCCGTGACCTTGGCAGCAAGTTTTCTGATATGCGGAATGTCGGCCTGGCTTTGGATCAACCGTCAACGCGTCAAGCGGTTGCGGCAGCTGGAAGAGCAGATGCCGTTGACGCTAGATGTCATAAACCGGGCGCTTCGCGCCGGACATCCGGTTATCTCCGCGGTGCAACTCGCCGGAAATGAAATGGGCGATCCGATCGGGTCGGAGTTCGGCCTGATCGTGGACGAGACGACCTATGGTTCCGAATTCCGCGAGGCGTTGATGAATTTTGCCCGGCGCTCGGGTTCGCAGGATGCTCATTTTTTTGCCGTCAGTGTCGGCATCCAGGCGGACACCGGCGGCAATCTGGCGGAAATACTGGAAGGTCTTGCGGTCGTCATCCGGGGCCGCGCGACGCTGGCTAAGCGGGTGAAGGCGCTGTCCAGCGAGGGGCGGGCGTCTGCGCTGTTGCTGAGCGCTCTGCCGATCATCTTGATCTCGTTCGTGATGCTGTTTCATCCCGATATCTACACTGCGAAATTCTCCGATCCCATTTTCTGGCCTTCCGCCGGCGTTATCGGCGTCTTCTATTTGATCGGCTGGTTGATGATCCATCGGATCATCAACTTCAGATATTAGGATTCTCGCCATGCCGATGCATCTGGATTTGATCATCGAAATTTTCATCTTTATTACCATCGTCGCGGCAACCTGGTTTCTCGGCCGGGAAGTTGAACGGGCCATTGCGCAGCGCCGGCGGCTGGGCAGCCACGGGGCGACAACCACCGGATCGGTGGGATCGCTGCTGCAGGGCCGAGGGGTCGAAAATCGTTTCTTCCAATGGATCCAGGCTTCGACATCGATCAGTGAGCCCGCGCGCCGGCAGAAGTTGCGCGCCGAACTGGCTCTGGCCGGCTTCGAAAGTCCCTCGGCGCCGATCTGGTTCGTCATTATCCGCTTTCTGCTGGCGATCGGAGATCCTCTGTTCTTTTTTCTCTCCAGAATTCTCATGTCCAAGCCGGTTGGCGGTTCCAGCTTTCTGTTTGCTGTTCTAGCTTTTGGTGCGCTGGGGTTTCTGGCTCCTTCGATTTTCATAAGACAGCGCGCCAACTCGCGGCGCCTGGACATGGAAGTGGAATTCCCGGATGCCCTGGATCTTATGGTGGTTTGCGTGGAAGCGGGTCTTGGCCTGGACGCCGCCTTCATTCGGGTCGGCGAAGAAATTCGCGAATCCCATCCGCGCATTGCGAGGGAATTCGGCCGCGTGGCCGAAGAGTTGCGCGCCGGCAGAAGCCGCGCCGAGGCGCTGCGTGCCATGGCCGATCGCTGCGACGTTCCGGGCATCCGCTCGTTCGTCGCGCTGGTGATTCAGACTGATGTCTTGGGCGCCAGCATCGCGCAGACACTACGCACCTATTCGGCCGAGATGCGTCAGGCCCGGTATCTGAGGGCGGAAGAAAAGGCCATGCGGATTCCCGTTCTCATGACGATACCGCTGGTCGTCTGCATTCTTCCCGTCATTGTCGGGGCGCTTATGTTGCCGGCCGTCATCGATGTCATCCGTTATCTTGGACCGGCCCTTACGGCTCATCAATGAGGCCTGTAATGAAGAACATGACACGCACCGCCCAAATATCCCTGGTTCTCCTCACCGGCGTTTCCCTGGCTGCCTGCGCGCCTCTTTTTGAGCGCGGATTTTCGCAACCGGTGCCCAGCGCCCGCGCCGTCCAGGCCGATCTGCGGTCATCGATCGGCTATTACGAGAATGCCGCGACTGCGATCAATGGCCGGCACTATGCGCTCGCCCTGGATTATCTTCAGGCCGCCCGAACCCAGAAGCCCGACGATATCCGCGTGCTGACGGCCTTCGGCGTCGTCTACGACAAGCTGGGGCGGTTTGACTTGAGCGCGCGCTATTACGCGCAGGCCGCGACGCTCGATCCCAAATCCCCCATCGTCGTTGCGGATCTGGATTATTCCCGGAAGCTTCAACGCCTCTCGACCGTCGATTTGCCGTCCAGAGTCGCGGATAGCGGATCGAGGCCGACTGAAGGACCATTCCAGACCGTTGCAATTTCGCAAGGCGCGGCGGGCCTGGCGGTGGCGTCGGCAAATACCGAAGTCAGATCGGCGCAGGCCGGGCGAAGTGACGAAGCAATCAGAGGCAAGCCCCTCACCCAGGCAAAAATGGATGTGCCGCCTGCTGCAAGAACGATATTCCTGACGGGTCATCCCTTGTCGATTGTCGATGCTTCCGGGCGGAGCGATACGGACAGATCCGTGAGAACCTATCTGTCCGGCCGGGGCTGGTCCGTCGCCAAGGTTGAGAGCGCGAAGGCGCCAACCCGGCCCCAGACCATGATCGTCTACAAGGAGACCATGGTCACGGTTGCAAAGGCCTTGGCGCGTACACTCTCGCTCCCGACGCGCCTTGCAGTCCGCGATGATGTCCAGGGACTTCAGCTGATTCTGGGCCGCGACATATCCGGTACCGATCTCGCTGGGAGGTCGCCACGGGCACAGCACCGCCAGCTCGCGCTGGTGACGGTCAAGCCGTCAACACAGGAGTAGATCATGACGCGATTGAAAGCGGCCACGGTCGTTTTTGCGGTGACGGCGAATATCGCACTCTTGCTGGCCAGCCCTGCCCAGGCGGGGTTGTTTGGCAGTTCCGATGCGACGCCGCCGGCTTTGGCTGATGGGGTCATCAGTCAGATCCAGCAGGCTCTCGACGACCAGCGTTATGTCGATGCGGGATCTTTACTGGACCGGGCGCTGATTTCCGGTGGGTCGGACCCCCGGCTGGAGCTTTTGGCGGGCAACCTCAATCTCGCCAGGGGGCGGTATGATATTGCCCTGGCAAGCTTCAAGCGGGTCGATACCCAACCAAATCTCCGTGCGCGTGCGCTGGAAGGCGAGGGGATCGCCCTGTCGTTGCTGGGCCGTACCGAGGAAGCGCAGCCGGTCCTGGAAGCGGCGGTCTCCGCAAATCCTGAGGCTTGGCATGCCTGGAACGCGCTGGGTGTCATCTATGACCGTCATCACGACTGGCCCAGGGCGGGCGCCGCTTACGAGCACGCCATGGCGGCATCCGGATCGGCTCCACAGGTGCTGAACAATCGCGGCTTCTCCCGCCTGTCGCAGAACAGGCTAGATGACGCGACGGCGGATTTTGTCGCCGCTCTGCAAAAGAAGTCGGATTTCTCCCCGGCGCGAAACAACCTGCGCCTGGCGATTGCCATGAAAGGCGATTACAGCCGCGCCACGGAAGGGGCCAGCGCGACGGATCGTGCCTCGGTTCTCAATAATGCGGGATTCGCGGCGATGGCGAGAGGGGACTATTCGGCGGCTGAAAATCTGCTCGGGCAGGCCATTCAGGCCAAGGGCGAATATTATTCCCTCGCCGCCGCCAACCTCGAAAGGGTCCGCGGTCTTCAGTCCGGTGGCTCGAACGGCGCGACACAAGATGCCGTCACTCATTGAAGTCGCGCGCTGGGCGACGGTACTGCTCGTCTGCCTTGTCCTGATGATTGCCGGGGCAAGCGACGTTCGCACCCGAAAGATTCCCAATTGGACCGTGCTCGCCGCCGCGGCACTTTTCGGCCTGTGGTTTTTTGTGGGACCGCCGGTGCCGTTCCTATCCTCCCTGGCGGCGGCGTTTATCGTCTTCGCCTGTAGTTGCGCACTATATTATTTCGGCATTGTGGGGGCCGGAGATTCAAAGCTGGCGACCGCCGTCGCATTGTTTGCGGGGCTTGGGCGGCTTCCGGAGTTCATCTTCTACATGAGCCTTGCCGGCGGCGTGCTGGCTCTCTGCATGATGGTGGCGCAACCCACGAGGGTTCTTGTCATGCTGCAGATGCGAGGCAGGGGGACGTTGGACAGGGGCGTTCCTTATGGTGTTGCCATTGGCTTAGCCGGGGTCATGCTTCTGTTGCCGACCGTCACGCAAAGCTGATTCTGATCGTGGCGTGGGATGGTATCGTTGTTCAACCTCGGTCGGCCACTGCGCTGGTCGCGTGCAAATCTCAAGGCAAGCTTTGAGGAAAATCCCGTGGCAAGACTGACAGTCGGAATTCTAGTCGGATTGATTCTTGGGCTTTACCTGGATAGTGCGTCGGCGGGCGGCGGTGCCCGGCTCCTGCCTCAAATAGAGACGGCCGTCAAAAATCTATTGCTGCACTGAATATCGGAAGTTGCCTCAGCATACGGCCTGATGAAGCATGTACCCTTTGCCGATCGTCCCTCGACATTTCCAGAGCAAGTAGGTTGGCCTCAAACAAAGGTCGCGGCCGCTTTGTTTTTGGATTGACAGTCTGGGGGTGGCTCTCACGCTTTTTCCCGCCATCACATCGCGCAGGAATTTCTCCCTGTCGGCAGGGGTTAAGCTGACGACTGCCGCCCGCCCCAGGTTTTTCAATAAAATCAGCCGGTTCAGAATGACCGGGGCGGCGGGATGGCCTGGCGCTCCCGTGCGGAAAGCGTCGCGAGAAACGCGCTATGCAGCCTTCTCGGCAGGCGTGCGCTGGACCGCAGCTCCAGCGGGCAGCGCGAACAATAGGCGAAGGTGACCGAGTAGCGATCCCGATCCACCGGCCTTCGGCCCCGATGAAAGACGCCGGCCCCATCGAAGATCACCGCGTCCCCAGCGATGCCTGTGCATTGCCGCACCAGTTCGCGCGGCGCTGACGCCGCGATCTCGGTTTCGGAGACATACCCGCTGCGATAATGGAGTTGCTCCTTGATGGCCCGGGATGGCGCGCGCGGGAAAAATTCGAAGGGCCCGCCGTCGGCCGTCACCGGCGCAAGGTAAAGCAGAATGCGGAAGAGTTTTTCGTCCTCGATATCCATATGCCATTGCCGCGTACCGTTCACGCGGCCGTCGGCCTTTTCGCATTTGAGGGTCGCGCCCAGATAGAAGCAATCCAGGCCGAGACAGGCTTCCGCCAGATCCAGCACCAGCGGTGCCAAACCCATCCGGTAAAGCGCGGGAGAGGCGATCAATGCCGCCTCGTTCTCGATAAGAGATGCCTCACTCGCGACCAGAACGCTGTGCGCCTTTTCGCAAATACGGGACAGATCGCCCAGGATTCCGAACAGCAGAGCCGTGCCGGCCCCGTCCAACCGCATTGCACCGGTGGTGGTGAAAGCCGAACAGATTTCGCCCAGCAGGGGATATGCCATGGCCGGGCCGGCGTGGTGCGCCAGCCTGTTGCGATAATCCTGTGCGCGCAGCCTGGAAAAGGGGAATGTCGTCAGGACCCGGCGCCGCAGCCGGCTGCGAACCCAGTCGGCTTGCATCCACGAATCCGACAACGGCTCCGGAATATTCCGGTGGGGCCAAGCATGTTCTGCAGGATGTTCGCCGGACGTCATGTGTTGCCCCGCAAAGACGCAAAGCTAACAGGCGGGAAAAGTTCCGGCGCTAATAAATGTTGGCTGGGGTTGCGAAGGCGGCCCGGTCTTAAAATGCTGCGACCGGCGCGAGAGATTGCTCTTTATACGAGAGCGATCCCCTATTCGAGGAATGCGATTTGAAAAGCGCGCGCTTTTCTCCTTTCCAAACCTTTACGCATCGCTTGCGATCACTTGACTCAAGGTTTGAGCAACATCTGCCTAGATTGCTCTCGTCCGCTGGTGATGCGGTCCGCACCGGTCATCCGGCCTGGGCGACAAAATTCAAGCGAGGAACGATTTCATGTCGAAAAAATTTGCTCAGATGTCTGCCTTGGCGTTCGTGCTGGCCGCCGCGATGGCGCTGCCGGCCAGCGCCGTGACCGAAGACGATGCCGCCGCGCCGCAGGGCGCATTCACCTCCACCATGACGGCGCCGATGCATACCCGCATTTCCAGCCTCTCGCCGACGGAACGCCGCGAGCGGTTTGCGAAATTCCGCCAGGAACGGATCGCCTATTATCGCGCCCAGATGCGCGAGAAGACGGGCAGCGCAGAGTGATGCCGCTTTGAAGCGGGCCTGGAGTTTTCAGCTTCAGGCCCGTTTCGCATGCAGGGCAGCCCGGGTGCGGGCGTCGTAGCGGCGAATGGCGGGCGGGCAGTCGCCGAAACGCCGCAAGCCATAATCCCAAAAGGCGCGCGCCTTGGCACGGGTGGGCAGATCCAGGAGATGCCCTGCTTCCCAGGATTTGCGCAGACTCCAATAAAGATCGGCCAATCGTGCGCGCAGAACGCGGTGATGCTGCTTGCTTGTCGCATGGATCTCGGCGAACAGAAGGCCGTTGCGGGTGAGGAAGTAGACCTGCAGGGGCGCGTTGTAGGCGCCCAAGGTCGTGCTGGCGTGATGCAGTACCCTGGACGCCGGCACCACAAAAGAGGGAATGCCCAGCGCGCGGGCACGATAGCAAAGATCGGTTTCTTCGAAATTCAGGAAGAAGCGCTCGTCGAACAGGCCGGTTCGGTCCAGCGCCCGGGTTGGAATGAAAAGCGCCGCGCCCAGAATGAAATCGCTCTCGATGAAATCCTGGTGCAGCAGCGCGCCATTCACTTCGGCGGTGTACCAATCATGCGTATCGCGCAGCGCGGCGGCGCGGCCGCCGAAGAATTGATAGTCGCCGGTCGCGGCATGAAGAACCGCGCTTCCCAAAAGCGCGCTGTCGTTCTTCGCTTTGCTGGCCTCGACCAGCCTGGCCACGGTCTGGCTGTCGGCCAGGGCGTCGTTGTTCAAAAGGAAGATATAATCGCAGCCCAATTCGCGCGCGCGGGTCATGCCGACATTGCAGCCGCCGGCAAATCCGGCGTTGACCGGATGCGCGATGAGTTCGATCCCGGGAAGGCGGCCGCGCAATTGCGCCAGGGAATCGTCTGACGACGCATTGTCCACGACAATGATCTTCAGCGCCCGGTAGGTCGATTGTTCGAGCGATTGGCAGGCGGCCAAAGTGTGCCGCCAGCCATTCCAGTTGACGACCACCACGCCGACCAGGGCGGCCGCTGGTGTGATGGCCTTGTGGAGATCGCCGTTTTCCAAGAACGCTTCGCCGCCGGGTATGCCGCGGTTTTCTATAGCTTTCCGGCTAATCGGGCGTGAATAGAACCGGCGCATTGAAATTGTATGAATATTATCATACAATGTGGTCATGCTCGCTGGCCTGGTTCTTCAGAACGACGGCACGCCGATTTATGTGCAGCTGCGCGACCAGATCGCCGCCGCAATCGGACGCGGGCAATTGGCGCCCGGGGAACGCCTTCCCACCATGCGCGAAGTCGCCGTCGCGCTCGCGGTGGATCTCAATACCGTGCAGCGCGCCTATGCGGTGCTGGAGGAAGAGGGTTTGCTGTCCATGGTGCAGGGCCGTGGCAGCTTTGTCGCCGATCCACCCGCGCCCCAGCCCCATCGCGGCGCCGAGATCCGCACCCTGGCCGCCAAAGTCGCCGCCCAGGCCCAGGCGCATGGCGTCACGCCGGACGAACTGGTCGAGGCGCTTTTGCGTCTCAAGGAGCCGCCGGCATGAGCGCCATCGGCTTTTTCTTCCTGCTGATCTTCGTGGTCATCGTGTGGAACCGGCTGATCCAGGTTCTGGGCCGCAAGAATGCCAGCCCGCAAGATGCCGTCCGTCGCACGGCCGACCGCGACAGCCAATGGTCCGCGCCGCGCGCAAGCCAAGATATCGTCGTTCGCAACATCGTCGCCTCCAACCCTTCACAGGAGATTCACATGAATCCCGTCAGTGCGTTGATCTTCGTCGTTTTCGTGGGTGGCGCGGTCCTGTCGTATGTCTCGCGCATGCCGGTGGGCCTGACCATTGTCCTGGCCCTGATCGGCGTCTTTCTGGGTTATTCGGTCAAGATGGCCCAGCAATGGGAAAAGGCCGTCATCCTCAGGCTGGGCAAGCTGCAATCGGTCAAGGGGGCTGGGCTTTTCATTGTCGTGCCGATCATCGACCAGGTCACGACCTGGATCGACCAGCGCATCCGCACCTCGGCGTTCAGCGCCGAACAGGCGCTGACCCGCGACACGGTGCCGGTCAATGTCGATGCCATCGTCTTCTGGATGGTGCATGACGCCGAACGTGCGGCACTGGAAATCGCCGATTACAACAGCGCGGTGCAGCAGGTGGCGCAGACATCCTTGCGCGAGATGATCGGCTCCGCGCTTCTTTCCGAGCTGTTGTCGGAACGCAAGGAAGCCGATGCCAGGCTCAAGATCGTGATCGGCGCCAAGACGGCGGAATGGGGCGTCACCGTCAATTCCGTCGAAATTCGCGACGTCGCCATTCCCGCCAGCCTGCAGGATGCAATGAGCCGCCAGGCCCAGGCCGAACGGGAAAAGCAGGCGCGCGTCACGTTGGGCGCGGCTGAGGAAGAGGTGGCGCAGAAATTCGTCAATGCCGCCAAGCTCTATGCCACCAGCCCGGAAGCGCTGCAGTTGCGCGCCATGAACATCATCTATGAAACCACCAAGGAACGCGGGGCGACGATCCTGATGCCGACCTCGATGGTGGATGCGATGAATCCGGGGGCGGCGGCCTTCGCCCTCAACATGGCCCGGATCGATGCGGGCGAGAAGCCGCGGGTTTCTGCCGGGACTTCCGTGCCGCAGGTGGAAAAAGGCAACAGTTGAGACCCATGGGTGCGGGAAATATTTTTTAAGCATCCCGTCCTTTTCGCATCCGCAAAAGCCTTGACCGTCCCCGCACATCGGCGCGAGCATCCAAAGGCTGGAGGGGCGCGAATGCGGCCTTGCTCCGCGGCGACAATAGTCGCGGACGGACCTCCGAACGGCGCCCTGAACGCGAAGATTCATCGCGAGGAGGCGCTCATGTCCAATCCCAAGACCAAATCCGGCACCCGATGCATCGCCCTGATCGGGCCTTATGGCAGCGGCAAGACCTTGCTTCTGGAAAGCATAGCGGCGGTGACGGGCGCGGTGACACGCAAGGGTTCGGTTTCAAGCGGCACCAGCCTGGGCGATTTTTCCGCCGAGGCGCGGGCCCGGCAGATGAGCGTTGAGATCAATGTTCTTTCCGCGCGATATCTGGACGAGGATTTCGTCTTTCTGGATTGCCCGGGCTCCATCGAATTTCTCGCCGATACGTTGAACGCGTTGCCGGCCATCGATGTGGCGATCGTGGTCTGCGAGCCCGAACCGGCCAAGGTGCAGATGTTGCAGCCTTTCCTGAAGGCGCTGACGGACGCGAAAATTCCGCACTATCTCTTCGTCAACAAGATCGAGCAGGCGCGCGGTTCGCTGCGCGAATTGCTGGCCCTCCTACAGGACGCCAGCGAAACGCCGCTGCTGCTGCGCCAGATCCCGATCTGGGAAAACGGCGTCGCCACGGGTTTCGTCGATCTCGCGCTGGAGCGGGCCTTTGTCTACCGCAAGCATGCGCCATCGGAAATCGTCGATATCGCCGACCTGATCCGGCAAAAAGAAGCCCGCTTCCAGATGCTGGAGCGGCTGGCCGATTACGACGAGCATCTGATGGAAGAGTTGCTGGGCGATATCGAGCCCGGGCGCGACGAGGTGATGAATGATCTCAGGCGCGAACTGGCGGAAGGCCTGGTGGTGCCGGTTCTGATCGGTTCGGCGGAAGGCGATCATGGCGTGCGCCGCCTGCTGAAAGCGCTGCGCCACGAAGTGCCGGATGTGGAAGCGGCGGCGAGGCGCGCCGGGATAAAAGCCGGCGCGGTGACGGCGCGCGTGATCAAGACTTTTCATGGCGGGCATGGCCGTCTCAGCCTGGTTCGCATTCTTTCGGGCAATCTGAAGGACGGCATGGTGCTGCATGGACCCGGCGGCGATGCGCGGGTGGGCGGCATTCTGGCGCTGTCGGGCGACAAGCAGACCAAGAGGAGCGAGGCGCGCGCGGGCGATGTGGTGGCGCTGGCCAGGCTGGACAATGTCCAGACCGGCGATCGCCTGTCGTCGGACAAGGCGTTGGCCGCCCGCAGTGGCGCGGCACGCGCGGCGCCGGTCTACCGCCTGGCCGTCGAGGCCGGGGATCGCAAGGACGAGGTGAAGATCACCTCCGCCATTGCGAAGCTGATCGAGGAAGACCCGTCGCTCTCCTTCGAGCAGAATGCGGCAACCCAGGAAATGGTGCTGGCCGGCCAGGGCGAAATCCATCTGAAGGTCGCCATCGAAAAACTGCAGAGCAAGTACGGCCTTAAGCTTCTGACGCGGGCGGCGCGGGTGCCCTATCGCGAGACCATCCGCAAATCTGCCACCTCGCGCGGGCGGCACAAGCGGCAATCGGGCGGCCATGGCCAGTATGGCGATGTGGTCCTGCAGATCGAGCCGATGCCGCGGGGCCAGGGTTTTGTCTTTCACGACCGCATCAAGGGCGGGGTGGTGCCCAAGCAATGGATCGGCTCGGTGGAAAAGGGCGTGCATGAATATATGAAGACCGGACCGCTGGGCTTTCCGGTGGTGGATGTCGCGGTCTCGCTCACCGACGGGTCCTACCATTCGGTGGATTCCTCGGACGCCGCCTTCCAGACGGCAGGCCGCCTGGCGATGAGCGAGGGCATGCCGGGTTGCGGCCCGGTGCTGTTGGAACCGGTGATGAAGGTCGCCATCCATGTTCCCAAGGACGCTACTGCGAAAGTGAACGGGCTGATCGGCACGCGCCGGGGCGCGCCGCTGGGCTTTGACGGCCGCGACGGCTGGCGGGGCTGGGACACGGTGCGCGCCGAAATGCCCCTGTCGGAAGTGACCGACCTGATCGTGGACCTGCGCTCTCTCACCCAAGGCGTCGGTACTTATGAGATGGCGTTCGACCATTTCGCGGAACTGAACGGCAAGCTGGCCGACCAAGTGGTGGCGACGCGAAGGGCGGCATAGGAGCGACGGCCAGCAAAAGTGCGGAGGCCTGAAGGGCCGAAGCGGTTTTGCGTCCGGCCGCGCGACCAAAAAAGAAACCAGCGAGAATGAAGGAGGGCCGAGGTGCGGCCCTCATGCTTCGACAAGCTCAGCATGAGGAGTTCTTCACCCTCACCCTGAGTCTGTCGAAGGGTGAGGCGGAGTAACGGCGTGGCCGTGCGACCAGGAATACGGAGCGTCAGCCAGGCGAAATGGGAACCACTTCGCCGTCCGGATGCGCGACAAACAATACGGAGCGTCAGCCAGGCGAAGTGGAAGCCACTTCGCCGTCCGGATGCGCGACAAATAATACTGAGCATCGGCCCCGCAAGTTGGAGACTTTGCGTCAGGCCGTGCGGCCAAAAAGATGGAGCGACGACCAGCAAAAGTGTGAAGGCCCGCAGGGCCGGAACG
>CAYWWT010000067.1:0-7989 GCA_964461855.1 uncultured Rhizobium sp.
CCTTGCAGCGCTAGTACCTGAAACTAGTGCGTCTACCAATTCCGCCATCTGGGCAGATGTCGAAGGGCCGGATGTTTAGGGTCGGCGTTTGACGCCGTCAACAGCGAAACCCCTTTTCGCGGTATCTTCTTCTGGCTAAACACCACCGCGCTCAACCGGAATCCTTCCATGCAAGCAAAGCAGATCACGATCTTCGGCGGTTCGGGTTTTCTCGGCCGGCACGCGGTACGGGCGCTTGCCAAATCCGGCTGGCGCATCAAGGTAGCCTGCCGCCACCCCAATCGCGCCTTTTTCCTGCGTCCGCTGGGCCAGGTGGGCCAGATCGCCCTGATAAAATGCGATATTACCGATCCGGAACAGGTCCTGGCCGCGCTGCATGGCTCGGAGGCAGCGATCAACCTTCCCGGCCTGCTGTATCCCCGCGGACAAAGCTTCGAGGACGTCCATGTCGCCGGCGCAGCCCACGTCGCACAAGCCGCGGCGCGTCTGGGAATCGGAGCGTTGATCCATGTTTCCGCCATCGGAGCGGGTACAGAATCGCAATCCCACTACGCCCAGACCAAGACCGAGGGCGAGACCCGGGTCCGCGCCGCCTTTCCCGCCGCGACGATCTTGCGGCCGTCCATTGTGTTCGGACCCGAGGATCAGTTCTTCAATAAATTCGCCGCCCTGGCGCGCCTTTCCCCGGCTCTGCCCCTGATTGGCGGTGGACGCACGCGATTCCAGCCGGTCTTTGTCGGCGATGTGGCGACCGCCATTGGTGCGGCACTGACAAATCCCGAGGCCCAGGGCCGGACCTATGAGCTTGGCGGCCCCACCATCTACAGCTTCCGGGAGTTGATGCAGATCGTCCTGCGCGAAACCGGGCGCAAGCGCCTGCTGGTGCCGCTGCCCTTCTGGCTGGCCACGATCAAGGCGTTTTTCCTGCAACTGGCGCCCAAGCCTCTGCTCACGCCCGACCAGGTCGAATTGCTGCGCCGGGACAATGTGGTGGCGCCGACCGCGTTCACCCTTGCCGATCTCGGCATTCGCCCGACCACGGTGGAAGCGGAAGTACCCGCCTATCTTTGGCGCTTCCGCGCGAAAGGCGAGTACGCCGATCTGGTGGAAAAGATCAGTTAGGCCCAGAGATAAGCCGCCAGCGCCAGCCCCGCCGCGATCCGGTACCAGCCGAACGGCGCCAGACCGTAGCGCCCGACGATCACCAGGAACTGGCGGATCACCACATAAGCGACCGCGAACGACACCGCGAAGCCCACCGCGATATTGGTGGCCTGCGCGCCGCTGAGCGTGGCTCCGACATGGTGCAATTCCAGGATCGACGCGCCCAGCATGGTGGGCACGGCCAGATAGAAAGTGAAGAGCGTGGCCGCTTTGCGTTCCACGCCCAGCATTTCTCCCCCCAGGATAGTGGCACCGGAGCGCGACACGCCGGGAATGATGGAAATGATCTGGCAGCAGCCGATCTGAAACGCTTTGGAGATCGGCAGCCTGTCGCCTTCAAACCAGCGGGGCTTGGGCGCGATGCGTTCGAGCACCAGAATGATCAGTCCGCCCACGATCCAGCAGGCCGCAATGAACGGCATCGCAAGCGCGGGGTTGAGCAAGACCTGGTCGAGAAATTTCTTCAGCGCGAGGCCCGCCACCACCGACGGCAACAAGGCGATAATGATCCCCAGCGCGAAGCGGCGCGAATCCGCGGACGTCGGCAGGGTGATGAGGGCCCGCCAAAAAGTCTGAAAATAGATCGCCACCACGGCCAGGATGGCGCCCAGTTGAATCACGACCGTGAAAGCTTCCCAATCTTCGGAAAGGCCCAGAAGCCGCTCGGCGACCAGAAGATGGGCGGTCGAAGAAATCGGCAGGAACTCGGTCAGCCCTTCCACGATGCCGAGCCAGACCGAAATCAGAATATCGTGCATGCGCAAATCCCCTGATGCCGGTCACAGGTAGCATCGCGAGGTCGCCCGCACCATCGTTGCCGCGGTAACTTTTGCTATTGTGCGACCATGGCGGGGCAAGATTCGGAAGTGGCGGCGTGATGCGCAGATTCTTCCTGGGCGCGCTGATCCTTGTGGTCGGCCTTCCGGTCGCTTTGCTTTTGGTCTTCCGATTCGTGCCCCTGCCCGGCACGCCGCAAATGCTATGGAGCCTGGCGCAAGGCAAGGGCGCGCAGTATCGCTGGTCGGACAGCATTCCTTCGTCGCTGGGCCGGGCCGTGATCGGCGCGGAGGACCAGAATTTCTGCAACCATAATGGCTTCGACTGGAAATCGATCGACCAGGCGATGTCGGCGCATCAACGCAACCCGGCGCGGCGGCTGCGCGGCGCATCCACCCTCTCCCAGCAAACCGCGCGGACCTTGTTCCTGGTGCCGGTGCGCAGCTGGGTGCGCAAGGGTATGGAGGCCTATCTCACAGTGCTTCTGGAAGCGCTGTGGCCCAAAAAGAGAATCCTGGAGGCCTATCTCAACCTGGTGGATTGGGGCCATGGCAATTTCGGTGCCCAGGCCGCCGCGCGCGCCTATTTCGGCATCGACGCGTCGCGTTTGAGCCGTGCCCAGGCCGCCCGGCTGGCAGCGATCCTGCCCGACCCGGGCAAATGGAACGCGGCCCATCCCGGCCCCTATGTCGCCCGCCGTACGGAAACGCTTATTGGCCAGGCCGCCATAGTGACCCGGGACAATCTGGATTTTTGCGTTAAATAGAGCGCTCGCTTAGAAGGAACCGGCTTTCCTCGCGACCCGGGTAAAAATTCTCGATGCGCCGCCTGATCCATTTGATGTTGTCGCCCAGTTGCCGCCTCGCCCGGCTGATCGTGGCGGAAAAACGTGTCGCGTACGAACCAGCCCATGCCGAAGACGCACGCAATCCCATGCCGATCTTCATCGATGCGGATGGCACCCGCGCCGAAGGCATCTGGGCGATCGTCGATCATCTGGAAACCCATTTTCCGGACAGGCCGCTCGCCCCCGAAGATCCCGGAGAGCGCCGCGCCAGCCTGCGCTGGCTCGACTGGGCGCTGGGGCCGTTTCATGAGCAGGTGGCCCAGCGCATCCTGTACGAAAAAGCGGCGCAGCGCTTTACCGGATCTCCTGGCCGGCGGGCGCCCGACATGAACGTCATTCGCAGCGGACGCGACGAACTCAAGCTCGCGCTTGCCGGTATCGGGCGCGCTTTGGAGACAGGTGGAAACCTATCAGGCCGTGCGCCCGCCTTGGGTGATCTGGCTGTCGCCGCGCAATTGTCCGGGCTGGATTATTTCGGCGAAGTGCCATGGGCCGACTTTCCCGCCACCAACGAATGGTATGTGCGGATGAAATCGCGCCCCAGTTTCCGCTCCATCCTGGCCGATCGCGTGCCGGGGCAACCACCCGCCCTCCATTATGCCGAACTTGATTTTTAAACCGGAGCATCGGCCAGGGGAAATGGGAACCAGTTCCCCGTCCGGCCGTGCGACCGAATTCAAAGAAGAGGTCAGGGCCATCGCGCTGCGCGAGGGTTTCGATGTCGTGCGCATCACCGATGCGCAGGCCGCGCCCCGCAATCGCGAAGGCCTGCAGGCTTATCTTTCCGCGGGTCATCATGGCGCGATGGACTGGATGGAGACGCGCGCGGATGAGCGTGCGGATCCCGGCACGCTGTGGGCCGAGGCCCGTTCGGTGATCGTGCTGGGCATGAATTACGGACCCGACCGCGATCCGCTCGCCATTCTGGCGCAAAAGGACAAAGCCGCGATCTCGGTCTATGCCCAGGGCGACGATTATCACGACGTGGTCAAGAAAAAGCTCAAGGCGCTGGCCGGATTCATTTTTGAAAAGACCCGCGCCCCGGTGAAAGTCTTTGTCGATACCGCGCCGGTGATGGAAAAGCCGCTGGCGCAGAAAGCCGGACTGGGCTGGCAAGGCAAACACAGCAATCTGGTGAGCCGCGAGTTCGGCTCCTGGCTTTTTCTCGGCTCGATTTTCACTGCCGTCAACCTGCCGCCGGACGCGCCCGAAAGCGATCACTGCGGCAATTGCCGGGCCTGCCTGGACATCTGCCCTACGGCTGCGTTTCCCGCGCCCTACCAGCTCGATGCGCGCCGCTGCATCTCCTATCTCACCATCGAGAACAAAGGTCCAATACCTCGCGAATTTCGCGCGGCGATGGGAAACCGCATCTATGGCTGCGACGATTGTCTGGCGGCCTGTCCCTGGAACAAATTCGCGCAACAGGGGCAGGAAATGAAACTCATGGCGCGGGAGGAATTGCGCGCACCCGATCTTGCGCTTCTGGCGCAATTGGACGATGCCAGTTTCCGGGCGCTTTTTCGCAAATCGCCCGTCAAGCGCGTCGGACGCGACCGCTTCCTGCGCAATGTCATGATCGCCATCGGCAACAGCGGCGATAAAAATCTCATAGCCCACGCCCGCAAAAGTCTGGATGATCCCTCACCCCTGGTGCGCGGCGCGGCAATATGGGCATTGGAGCGGCTGCTGCCCGCCGCCGAATTTTCCGCTTTGGCGCGAGACTATTCGGCGGGCGAAGACGATGACGCCGTTCGCCTGGAATGGCGCGTTACGGCTTGACGCCAGGCTCTTCGATCAGCGCCAGGCCGTTGCGGGCGGCCTCGGCGGCTTCGCCTTTGCCCCCAACCTTCAGCGCTGCTTGAAAATCGCGCCTGGCGTTGCCGACATCACCGGCCCGGCGCGCAATCTCCCCCCGCTGCACCAACGCTTCCGCGGAATTGGGCTTCAGCTTGAGCGCGGCATCGGCATCGTCGCGCGCTTCGCGCAATTTCCCCTGTGCGGCAAGCGCGCTGGAACGCAGCACCAAAAAGTCGATCCGCCCGGGCTGAAGCGCCAGCGCGGCATTGAGATCGGATTCCACCGCGCCCCATTGTTTCAGCATCGCCTGGGCGCGCGCCAGGTCCGCATAAAGATCGGCATCATTGGCCGAGAGCGCCAGCGCGGCGGAGAAACTTGACGCCGCTTTCCGCGCATCGCCCGCAAGCATCCAGGCATTGCCTGCTTGATCGAATATGGTGGCGCGCAAATCGCCCATGCCGGGCGCGCTACCGAGTTGATCGAGGCGCGCCGCCGCTTCCGGATAACGCTTCAATTCAATGAGAGCGAGCGCCATGCAATGCTCCGCCGGGCCGCCCCCCTTCGCCTTGCTCCATTCACCGGCAACACGCAGCGCTGCGGTCGGATCGAGATTGGCGAGGCTGAGGCAATTCTGGTAGCGCTCCCGATCATTTGCATTCGGCGCCGCCGGCGCAGCCCGCACCGGCGCCGCGATCGGCAACAGGCACGCGCTGAAAAAGAAAATGCGGAGCAGACGAGAGCGAAAGCCGAACATGGAACCGTCTATAGCCCGATCTGCGGCGTGGGGCGAGTTTAGAATGGCGCATCGCCCGTCTTCTGTTAGGCTCGCGGCGGGAGAAAATTTTCATGCGATTGGCTTTTGCGTTTCTGGCTTTGATCTTCCTGGCGACGCCGGCACTGGCGCAGGAACAGATGTTGGGCCTTCCACCCCGGGCCGCGCCGACCACGCATGTCGAGGTGCAGCAACTCGGCATTGTCGATACCACGCCTAAGTTCGACGCCAGCCGCGCCACGACAGCCTATCTGGCGCGTGTCAGTGGCGCGGCGCGCGCCAAATCCGATGCTTATTTCGAAGGTGGCTATTGGCTCACGCTAATAGACACGCTCTGGACCTTGGCGATATCGGGCGCGCTTTTGTGGCTTGGCCTTTCGGCAGGACTTCGCGATACCATCGCCCGCCGCGTGCCGAGCCGCTTCTATCAGACCGCGATCTTCGCCGGGCTATATGCCCTTATCGCAGCGGCGGCCGGGTTTCCGCTCACGCTTTACGAAGGCTTTGTCCGCGAGCATCGCTATGGCCTGTCCAACCAGAGTTTCACGGCTTGGTTTGGCGATTACGGCACCGCGCTGGCGCTCAGCCTGGTGGCGACGGTCATTTTGGTCCCGCTGCTCTATGCCGCGATCCGGCGCGCGAAAAACAATTGGTGGCTCTGGGGCGCGGGCATCTTCATCACCTTTCAAATTCTCGCCGCGGTTATCTATCCGGTCTACATCGCCCCCCTCTTCAACCATTACACGCCGTTGCCGGACGGCACGCTGAAGACCCAGATCCTGTCGCTGGCGCGGGCCAACGATATTCCAGCGGGAAATGTTTGGGTCATGGATGCATCGCGGCAATCGAATCGCATTTCCGCCAATGTTTCCGGATCTCTCGGAACAACCCGCATCACGCTGAACGACAATCTGCTGAAACAGGGTACGCCTGACGAAGTGTTGGCCGTGATGGGTCACGAGATGGGACATTATGTGATGGGCCACACGCTGCGCAGCCTGCTGCTGTCGGGCCTGCTGATCCTCCTTGCTTTCGCTTTCCTGCATTGGGGATTTCGTTTCGCTACCCGCTGGTTCGCGGATCAGTGGCGCGTGAAACAATTGGATGATATCGCGGGCCTGCCGTTGCTGACGGCGCTGGCCAGCCTGTTTTTCCTGCTCGCGACGCCGCTCACCAATGGCATTGTGCGCAGCGCCGAGCATCAGGCCGATATTTTCGGCCTCGACGCGGTGCGCAAGCCCGATGCCTTCGCCACAGCGATGCTCAAGCTTTCCACCTATCGCAAGCTGGAGCCGGGAAAATGGGAGGAGATCGTCTTCTTCGACCATCCTTCCGGCCGCACCCGGGTGATGGACGCCATGGTCTGGAAGAAGGAGCATGTCCGCGACGTCGACATTCGAGACACGGCCAGCCCGCAATAGTTATTTCGGCAACTGCTCCGTGAGTGCTGCATAAAGCGGATTGGCGGTGTCGAAGACATAATCCGCGTCCTGCGTTGTCGCCGGCGCGTCGCAACCTTCGGCGCGCAGGGTGCTGATCGCTTCCATCAGCCTGCCGCGCGGCACCAGGATCGAATATTCCCCGCCCGTGTCGGTGGGGCGCGAAAGCACCGTTGCGCTTGCCGTCCGCGACAAGGTCTCCAGCAGCGTTTCCGCCTGACCATTAAGACGTACACGGAGAATCTGGGATGTCTTGGCCCGCGCCCGCGCATTCAGGCGCGCCAGCAACTCCTCGCACGCTTGGCGCGCGCCCGCGGTCCAGTCGGCGGTGAGAGAAGCGGCAAGCTGCGCCTGGCTTTCCAGAATGGTTCCGTCTTCCAGAGTCTTAAGGCCGTTGGCCGCCAGGGTCGTACCCGTGGTGGTGATATCGACAATAGCTTCCGCCGTACCTGCCGCTGGCGCACCTTCGGTCGCGCCCGCACTTTCCACGATACGATAGTCGCTGATACCCACTTGCGCGAAATAGCTGCGCGTCAGCTGGGTGTATTTGGTGGCGACGCGCAACCGGCGGCGATGGCGATGCGCGAAGGCGGCGCAGACATCGTCTAGATCCGCCATGGTCGAAACATCGATCCAGTATTGCGGTACAGCCACCACGACATTGGCGAAGCCGAACCCCAACGGCCGGATCAGGTGAATGCGTCCGTCCAGCTCCGGCGCAGCCTCGCGCAACAGATCCTCGCCTGTGATGCCCAGATGCACATCGCCCGCCAGGAGCGAGGTGGCGATCTCGCCCGCCGACAGCAGCAGGACTTCGATTTCGGGAAAGCCGCTCAAGGTGGCGCGATAGCCGCGCCCGCCGGCAGCCTGTTTCAGGATCGCGCCGGCATCGGCGAAATAAGCATTACAATCGTCCTTGAGCCGCCCCTTGGAGGGAATGGCCAGCGTCAGAGCCGCCATCACACGCCTCCCTGCTGACGACGGGCCGCCAGCACGCGCTCGGTCCGGATGGCGCAGCCGATGGCGGTGACGGCGCGATCGGCTCCGAGCATTTCCAATAAAGTGTCGTAACGGCCGCCGCCCGCCAGCTGCACCGGGCCTTCCTTGTCACGTGCCCAGAATTCGAAAACAAAGCCGGTATAATATTCCATGTTGCGTCCGAACCGGGCGGCGAAGCTGATCTTGTCCGA
>CAYWWT010000067.1:8089-11633 GCA_964461855.1 uncultured Rhizobium sp.
CCGACCCGCCAGAAATGGCGCTTCAGGCGCGCGCGCCATTGCGCAGGCACATCCAGCGCATCGACCAATGCGCCGAACAGCGCCAGATCACCGATCTTGACGGTGAAGTCCTTCAAGCCGGCCGCGCGCAAAGCTTCGACCGTGAGCGTGATGATCTCGGTTTCGCCCGCGACTTTGTCGGTCAGACCGAGCAGTTCCGCGCCCGCCTGGAAAAATTGCGTGGGCCGGTGCGGCTCGGATGGCTGATGCCGGAAGACCAAGCCGTTGTAGCAGATGCGAGCAGGGAACGCGGCGCGGCTCTTCACGGCCTGATGGCAGATCGGGATGGTGAGATCGGGCCTGAGACACAATTCGCGGCCCGACGGATCGGTCAGCGTAAAGGTGCGGCGGCGGATTTCTTCGCCCGAGCGGTCCAAAAAAATATCGGCGGGCTGGAGTACCGAAGGTTCCTCGCAGACATAGCCCCGCGCGCGCAGAGCGCCCAAGATCGCAGACGCCTGCGCATCCAGGGTCTTCAGATCGTTGCTGTCGTAATAGGGAAAGGCGGCCATCAGCCTTTCTCCAGCATGTCTTTGACCGCTGCAACCAGGCCGCCCCGGCCGACGCTGACCTGGGCCTGGCGTGCGCCCACCCAGGCGGCCCTGCTTTCCACGGACTTTGCCAGTTCGGCGCCGAGCGCCAGATCTTTCAAGGTAACTTCGCCCCGCGCCCGTTCGTCGCCGCCTTCGATCACGGCGATGGCCGCGCCGCGCTTGTCGGCATATTTCATCTGGTCGCCGAACTTGCCGGTGCCGACATAGGCTTCGGCGCGCACGCCTGCCGCGCGCAGCTCCGCCACCATGCGGAAGCTGGACGCGGCTTCGGCTTTGTCCATCACCGTGACCACCACCAGCGGCGCCAGCGTGCCGCCGGAAATACCACGCGACGCCAGGCTGGCCATCAGGCGGCTGACCCCGATGGAAATTCCGGTCGCGGGCACGGTCTGGCCGGTGAAACGCGCCACCAGATCGTCATAGCGCCCGCCGCCCGCCACCGAACCGAAGACCACCGTTTCGCCCTGATCGTTCTGGACGGGGAATGTGAGCTGCGCTTCGAACACCGCGCCGGTGTAATAATCGAGCCCGCGTACGACGCCGGTATCGAACTGCACCCGGTCCGGCCCATAGCCGCAGGCCGAGAGAATTTTCACGATCTGCTCAAGCTCGGAGAGACCGGCAGCGCCGACAGCGCTTGCCCCAATCAAGGTTCCGATCTGGCGCAGATGCGCGTCTTCGTCCGACGCGTCGGGAGCGACGAAGGACAGAATCCGCGCGGCCTGCTCCTGACTCAACCCCGCGCCCTTGGTGAAGTCGCCGGATTCGTCTTTGCGGCCGTCGCCCAGCAATGCGCTGACGCCTTCGACGCCCAGCCGGTCGATTTTGTCGATGGCGCGCAGCACGGTGCCGCGCCGGGCGCGATCTTCCAGCCCTACGCCCGCCGCTTCCAGCACGCCGTCCAGCAGCTTGCGATTGTTCAGCTTGACGATGTAGTCGCCGCGCTTAAGGCCCAACGCCTCCAGGGCGTCGTACGCCATCATCAGCAATTCAGCATCGGCGGAGGGCGATGCGCTGCCCACCGTGTCGGCGTCGAATTGCAGGAATTCGCGATAACGCCCCGGACCGGGCTTTTCGTTGCGCCAGACCGGACCGACCTGATAGCGGCGGAACGGCTTGGCCAGGTGCTGGAAATTCGCCGCGACATGCCGCGCCAGGGGCGCAGTCAGGTCATAACGGAGCGAAAGCCATTGCTCGTCGTCATCCTTGAGCGAGAACACCCCCGCATTGGGACGATCGACATCGGGCAGGAACTTGCCCAGAGCGTCGGTGTATTCGAAGGCGGGGGTTTCCAGGGGCGAGAAGCCATAGGATTCATAGACCGCCCGGATTTTCTCCAGCATGTGCCGTTCGGCCACGATTTCAGCCGCGCCCCGGTCGCGAAACCCGCGCGGAAGCCTGGCCTTGGGCCGGGAGGGTTTGGAATCACTCATGCTCTGATATGCCCGCCATTCGCGGGCGGGTTTTAATGGCCAGCCTCCCGGGGAGCAAGCAAACCCGGGAAATGGCAGGAATTCGTCATTCCGACGGGCGGACGGAGCCGTTCAAGCCCCGCCCGGCACCGGAACCGGCTGTTACTTCGGCGGAGCGGCCATCATGCCCCGCGCCTTCATCTGGGCATCGAGCTTGGTCAGGGCATCGGCTTTTTCGGCGGCGGTCAGTTGCATCCAGCCGGAATCGTAGCGCGCCTTGCGGGCCTGGCGCTGTTCGGGGGTCTCGGCCCGATCCTTGGTCATTTCTTCCGCGCGCGCCGCCTTAGCCTGGTCCGCCGTCATGCCCTTGGTATTGCGTTCCCGCTCCACGATCATCATGGCCATATTCTCGCGGGAGAAGATGCCGACCCCGCCCTGGCTGTTCAGTTGCATCCCGCCGCCGGACTGCATCGCCGGCCCCTTCATGGACGGTCCACTCATCGAAGGGCCGCTCATGGAGGGGCCGCTCATGCTGCCCCCGGCCGACTGGGCCATGGCGGTTGTGGCAAACAATGAAGCCGTCAGTGAGGTAAAAAGAATACCGGACAGGCGCATGGCGTATCTCCCTGGTTTGTGGCGCGGTCGCCCGCTTCCAGACGTTCGGCTGGAAGGGCGGGAAAGTTACCGGGACGGAGATTAAACTGTTGGTACAGTTGGGTGGGCTTGAACCACCGACCTCCGGATCCACAATCCGGCGCTCTAACCAACTGAGCTACAACTGCACAAGCTCGCAGGCCGTGCCGCGAGGGGCCGGAAGCTAGGAGCGGGCCCCTGCAAAAGCAAGCCGCAATAGTGCCTTGGCGGCGGATATTCGCATGCGCCGCTCCGGAGCCGAACTTGTTTGGCCGTGATAAGAAAAAATGTATCGTCCAGAAGGCTTTGTTGAGGATATCTGATGCGTCGCTTTACAGTCTGGATCCTCATTCTGGCTGCGATTGGCGCAGCGGCGCTTTATTGGTTTACCCGTCCTCTGCCGGTTCTGACGGTGACCACCTGGCCGGGAAGCTATGGCCATGCCCAGCGCGCCGCCCTGATCGAGCCCTACAGAGATGTGGGGCGGGTCAACATCCGGGCCAATGAATGGGAAGGCGATCTCGATGAGATTTCCCGGGCCGTGGCGAGCGGCATCTATGAAGGCGACGTCATCGATTTCGAACTGCCAAAGGCCATCGAAGCCTGCCGCAAGGGCCTTCTGGAACCCATCGATGCCGCAACCCTGCCGGCCGGAGTTGACGGCGCGCCGGCGGCCAGCGATTTTGTGAAGGGCGCGATTGGGCCCTGCTGGGTGGGGAGCGTGGTCTATTCCCAGGCCATCCTCTTCGCCAAAGACCGATTCGCAGGCGCACCGCCCACAACCCTGGCCGACTTTTTCGACCTGGAAAAATATCCCGGGCCCCGCGCCCTGAAGGAAGGGGCCAAGCTCAATCTGGAGATGGCGCTTCTTGCCGACGGCGTGGCGCCGGCCGACATCTACCGGAC
>CAYWWT010000068.1:0-11622 GCA_964461855.1 uncultured Rhizobium sp.
GGAAGCCTGCCCTTCGCCATGGAAAGGCGGGTTCGCCAGCACGCTGTCATATTCACGCTTGAACTCCAGCGGCAGCGCGAAGGCATTGGCGGCGGCAAAGCGCACCCGGGCCTGCATGCCGTTGGCGGCGGCGTTCTCTGTCGCAAGCCGCACCAGCTCGGGATCGATTTCCAGCCCGGTGATGACGATACCGGGAAGCCTCTGTGCCAGGCACAGGCTGGCAGTCCCCGATCCTGCACCCAGCTCCAGGGCGGTGGCGCCTTCGGGCACCGCCGCCGCCAGCATCACCGCGTCCAGCCCGCCACGAAAACCCTGATCGGGCTGTCGCACGATCACGCGGCCGCCGAGAAATGTGTCTGAAGCAGTCATGGCATCGCTTCGGGAACGGCGGCGCGCAGGAGTTTTTCGGCGCGATGAAAATCTTCATCCGCCACCATGAGGCGCCGCGGCACCATTGCCATGCTGCCATCCATGATACTGGCATGGGTATCGAAGATCAGGGCTTCGATGCCGGCTTCTTCCAGAACATGGCTGGCATAGCTCAGGACAACCGGATTGTTGGATTTCAGCACTGCGCGCATGACGGCGTTATAAACCGAAATGCCGCCGCACTGCGACATCCTGCGACATACTGTGCGGCTGCTTGCCCTGCTTCCAGGAGCTTCTTATTGTCCGTCCCGGAAAAGCCCGGCCTAGGGCGATGCAGGTTTCGGCAATGCTGAAGGAAGACAAGGTTGCGCCAAGCACCGCCGGGATTTCACCGGTGGAACGTCTGAATGCGCTGGTCGGCGCGGACATGAAGACCGCGGACCGCCTTATCCATAAAGGCATGGCCTCCAGCGTCGAGTTGATTCCCGATCTGGCGCGGCACCTCATTGAATCGGGCGGCAAGCGCTTGCGTCCGCTTTTGACGCTCGCGGCCGCCAAGGCCGGCGGCTACCAGGGTGATGGCCATGTCCGGCTTGCCGCGGCGGTGGAGTTCATCCATACCGCCACGCTTCTTCATGACGATGTGGTGGACGAAAGCGCGCTTCGGCGCGGCAAGGTTTCCGCCAATCTGGTCTGGGGCAACAAGCCCAGCGTGCTGGTGGGCGATTATCTCTTCTCGCGCGCCTTCCAGTTGATGGTGGAGACAGGCAATCTCACCGTGCTGGACATTCTTTCGGGCGCAAGCGCGATCATCGCCGAAGGCGAAGTCATGCAGCTGGGCTCATCCAACAACCTCGCGGTCACCGAAGCTCATTACATGAAAGTGGTGTCGGCCAAGACAGCCGCCCTCTTCTCCGCCGCCGCCGAAGGTGGGGCCGTGCTGGCGGGTCAGCACAAAGCTTTTGTGGATGCGATGCGCGCTTACGGTGAAAATCTCGGCATCGCCTTTCAATTGGTGGATGATGCGCTGGATTATTCCGGCCGCCAGGCCCTGATGGGCAAGTCGGTGGGCGACGATTTCCGCGAAGCCAAGATGACATTGCCAATCATTCTGTCGGTCGCGCGCGCCGATGAAACCGCGCGGGTCTTCTGGAAGCGGGTCATCGAAACCGGCAACCAGACCGAGGCGGATCTGCATCATGCCATTACATTGATCGAGCAGACCGGAAGCATTCAGGAAACCATGCACCGGGCCCGCAGCTATGCCGACATCGCCAAGGCGGCCCTTACGGTCCTGCCGGAAAGCGAAATCCGCAGCGCGTTATCCGACATCGCCGATTTCTGCGTCGAGCGCGCATACTGAACTTTGTCTAAAGGCCGTCCGGCGTCGGGCCGATATCGCGACCCTGCCCTTCCTGCGCGATATTCCGGCCCGGCACCGCTGTTGCCTGCACCCACCATTCGGGATGCTTTTCCTTGAGCATCGCAGCCGCCCGCGCGCAGCCATCGTCATCCGGCATCAGTGCAAAACAGGTTGCGCCCGAACCCGACATGCGCACGAACAGCGCGCCGGGAAGAGATTTCAGCGCTGATAAAACCTCGCCGATCACGGGCGCCAGGGCGATCGCGGGTGCTTCCAGATCGTTGCTGGTGATCTCCAAAAACCGCAGCAGATCGGCAAGGTCGGTAAAGCGCGCGCGCGGCAGCGTCATTTCCGCTCCGCGTCTTTGCGTCAAGGCGGCAAAGACATCCTTGGTCGGAACCTTCACGCCGGGATTGACCAGAAGCAGCGGCAGGCGTGGCAGGGCATCGATCGGGGTCAGGATTTCGCCGCGACCTTCCATAAACGCAGGCCGGCTGAGGACGCAGACCGGAATATCGGAGCCGAGCGCCGCAGCGATCTCGCACAAAGCCGCTTCGTCCGCATCCAGCCGCCACAGGCCGGCCAGCGCGCGAAGTGTTGCCGCCGCATCGGCGCTGCCGCCGCCGATCCCGGACGCCACGGGCAGATTTTTGGTCAAGCTGAGACGGACGGACGCTGTGCGCCCGACATGCGCGGCCAGCGCACGCGCGGCTTTCAGCACGAGATTGTCGCCCTCGCCCGCCAGCCCGGCCGCGAACGGTCCGTCCAGGCTAAGAGTAAGATCGTCCGCTTCCGCAATCGCGAGATTGTCTGCGGCGTCGGTAAAAACCGCCAGGCTTTGCAGGGGATGGAAACCGTCCGCGCGCCGCGCGCCGACATGCAGAAACAGATTGAGCTTGGCTTGCGCCTGATGCGCGGCGCACACGCCGGGGGACTCCATTACCCGGTGAGCCCTGTCTTCAGCTTCTGCTCGATCTCGGTCTTCTCCGTACCTTCCGCGTTGAAAGTCAGAGCGTGGTTCCATTGATAGCGCGCCTCCAGCTTGCGGCCGGATTTCCATAACGCGTCACCCAGGTGATTGTTCACGGTCGGGTCACCGGGGACGAGCAGCACTGCCGCTTCCAGGGTTCGCGCTGCATCCTCATAACGTCCGAGCCGGTAATAGGCCCAGCCCACGCTGTCCACGATATAGCCGTCATAGGGTCTCAGCTGGCGGGCTTTTTCCAGCATCGCCAATGCTTCGGGAATATGCTCATTGCGATCCACCCAGGAATAACCCAGGAAGTTCAGGAGTTCCGGCTGTTCCGGGGACAGCTTCAAGGCGAGTTGGGCATCGGCTTCCGCCTTCTCCCAATTCTTGGATGCGCTCTCGACCATGGCGCGGGCGTAGAAAAGCGGCCAGTCGCGCTTTTCCGGCGGCCCCAGCGCCTTCTCGGCGCGGTTATAAGCCTCCACCGCTGCCGTATAATTTTCCTGGCCGCGATAGGCATCGCCGAGCGCGATCCAATTCTCCGCTTCGTTGGGAAAATCCTGCGCCAGCGCGCGCAGCTGCGTGGTGGCGGCACTTTTGCGGTCGAGGCGAGATTCATCGACCGCCGCCTGCGTCGCCGCCATGCGATAGTAGGGAGAGCTTTTGTCGATCTTGCGATAGACCGCCACCGCGTCTTCGTAGCGGCCCAGATTTTCGAAACGGCTGGCGAGCAGAAGATCTGCCAATGCCAGGTCCGGGCGCAAATAGAGCGCCATCCTGAGATAGAGGATCGAAACATCCGCGCCCTGGCGATCGTTCAGCGATGCGGCCATGCCGAACAGGCTTTCGGCAACGCCATCCTCAGGCCCGCGCAGGAACGGATCGGGCTTTTTGTTGGCCGCGATGCGCGCCATTCCATCCTTCGCGACAGCCGCCAAAGGGCCTTCGCCGAGATATTTCTCGTAAAGCGCGCGCGCGTCTTGGGCGCGGCCGGCGCGTTCCAGATAGGTGCCATAGGCCTGGACAACCCGCGGACTGGCCCGGTTGGCCGTCAGTGCTTTCTGGTAGGCGGCATCCGCGCCGGGCTGGCCCAGATAATCGGCGATCAGGGCGGAATGGAAAGCCGCAAGCGCTTCGGCGCCGCTTTGCCCGGCCAGCGTCTTCATATCCGCAGCCGCGCCGGCGGCATCGCCGCTTGCCGCCGCTGCCCAGCCATCGAACAGGGAAATCACCAGAACCTGGAATGGTCCCTTGGCCGATAAGGACAGATGTTTGCGGGCATCCGCATAATTCTTATGCTTGAAAGCGATCACCGCCAGCGCGAGACGCGCGGAACGGTCGTCCGGCGTCTTGGCCACGATCTGGTCCGCGTATTTGCCCGATCCATCCAGGTCGCCGGACGCCGCGGTATAGAAAAAAGCCAGCGGCAAGGTGCTCGGATTCTCGGGATCGTTCTTCAGGCTCTGGCCGTAATAGCGTGCGGCTTCGGGCATCGCATGCTCGCCCGCCGCAAAGCGTGCCGAGAGATAGGTCGAAAAGGCGTTCTGTTCCCGGCTTTCACCGCTTCCCATGGGGCGCTGAAGCGCGGGCACGCTGTTGCAGCCCGCCAGCAGCAGGACGGTCAGGAGCGGAAGATGGCAAATCCTCAAGCGTGCCTCACATATTCGAGTAATTGGGTCCGCCGCCGCCTTCCGGCGTAACCCAGGTGATGTTCTGCGCCGGATCCTTGATATCGCAGGTTTTGCAATGGACGCAGTTCTGCGCGTTGATCTGAAATCTGGGCGTTCCGGCTTCTTCTATCACTTCGTAAACACCAGCAGGGCAGTAACGCTGGGCCGGCTCCCCATACTCCGGCAGGTTCACTTTAATCGGAATCGAAGGATCGCGCAGCACAAGATGCACCGGCTGGTCCTCTTCATGGTTGGTATTGGAAACGAAAACGCTGGAAAGCCGGTCGAACGTCACCTTCCCATCCGGTTTGGGATAGGCGATCGGGGATGAATCTTTCGCTTTTTTCAGGTTGAGGTGATCGGGCCCGCCATGCCCCAGGGTCCCGAAGAACGAGAAGCCCAGAAGCTGGTTGGTCCACATGTCCAGCCCGATAAAGGGAAGCGCCAGAAGAGTTCCCAGTTTCGACCAGAGCGGCTTGGCATTGCGAACCAGCTTGAGGTCCCGGGCCACCGCGCTGGTGGCGTAGGTCTGTTCATAAGCGCCGAGGGTGTCGTTCGCCCGTCCTTCCGCGATGGCGGCAAAGGCAGCTTCGGCCGCCATCATGCCGGTCTGCATGGCGTTATGACTGCCCTTGATCCGGGGAAGATTCACAAAGCCTGCCGCGCAGCCGATCAGGGCGCCTCCAGGAAAGGCGAGCTTGGGCACGGACTGGAAACCGCCTTCCGTGATGGCACGGGCACCATAGCCGATGCGCTTGCCGCCTTCGAGAATGCGGCGGATCGCGGGATGGCTTTTGGCGCGCTGGAATTCCTGGAAAGGATCGAGCCAGGGGTTTTTATAATTGAGATGCACCACAAAGCCGATGGAGCAATAATTCTCGCCCCAGTGATACATAAAGAGCCCGCCACCGGTGTCGTTCGAGAGTGGCCAGCCCATGCCGTGCACCACCAAGCCTTTGCGGTGCACATCTTTCGGAAGCTCCCACAATTCCTTCAAGCCGATACCGAATTTCTGCGGTTCGCGTCCCTCGTGCAGCCCAAAGCGCTGGTCCAGTATTTTAGACAGTGACCCCCGCGCGCCCTCTGCGAAGAGCGTGTATTTGCCGCGAAGCGCCATGCCCGGCTGGTAATCCGGCTTGTGGTGGCCGTCCTTGGCCACGCCCAGATCGCCCGTGATCACGCCTTTGACCACATCATTCTCGATGATGAGGTCGTGCGCGGGAAAGCCCGGATAAATCTCCACGCCCAGCGCTTCAGCCTGCTGGCCCAGCCAGCGGCAGAGATTGGACAGGCTGACGATATAGTTGCCGCGATTGCTCATCAGCGGCGGGAACAGGAAATGGGGAATGGGGAATGCGCGCGTGCGCGTGTAAAAATAGAAGCGGTCGTCCGTCACCTTGGTCTCGACGGGCGCGCCCTTTTCTTTCCAATCCGGGATCAGGGCGTCCAGCCCGCGCGGGTCCAGGACCGCGCCGGACAGGATATGGGCGCCGATCTCTGAGCCTTTTTCCAGAATGCAGACGCTGACCTCGCGGTTTTGGGCTGCCGCGAGCTGCTTCAGCCGGATCGCTGCCGACAGGCCCGCCGGGCCGCCGCCCACGATCACGACGTCATATTCCATGCTTTCGCGCTGATCGGTCATCGGAATCGGTGGATTTCTGCGGGGATTATTTAGCACCGCTCCAAGCACCCTGTCGCGCTGGAGGCTTCTGGGCCTTACAAGGATCGGATGCAGGACAAGGACGCATTGGCAACATTGGCCTGGCTGGTGGAGGCGGGCGCCGACGAGGCAACCGCCGAAACGCCGGTCAATCGGCTGAACGTCAGACCGCCGCAGCCGGCCCCCGCCCCGATACCGATGTCCCGGCCCGCAAGCGCCGCGCCGCCGGTTGCGGCGACTGGCGATCCCATCGGTGGCGCGATGGCGGCCGCGGCCGCTGCCAGGACGCTCGAGGATTTGCGCGCCGCGCTGGAAGCTTTTGAAGGTTCGGCCTTGAAGCGCGCCGCCACCAACACCGTGTTCGCGGACGGGACGCCGCAAGGCCGTGTTCTTTTCATCGGAGAAGCGCCCGGCCGTGACGAGGACCGTATCGGCAAGCCTTTTGTCGGACGGGCGGGGCAACTCCTGGACAAGATGCTGGCCAGCATCGGACTGGATCGGCGCCGCAATTGCTACATCACCAATGTCATCAACTGGCGGCCGCCGGACAATCGCGATCCCTCACCCGAAGAAGCGGCTATTTGCCTGCCATTTCTGCGCCGCCATATCGAACTGGCCAATCCCGGGGTCATCGTCCTTCTGGGAGCCGTCGCCGCCCGGCATGTGATGGGCATTACCGAGGGCATCATGAAATCGCGTGGCCGCTGGCTGGAGTATCGGGTCGGCGATGCCATGGTGCCTGTGATGCCGACCCTTCATCCGGCCTATCTGCTGCGCCAGCCCGCGCATAAGAAATTGGCGTGGCGCGATCTGCAGGCTTTGGCCGCGCGAATGGAAGCGCTCGGGTTGCCCGAAGAGGCCGGCACGGGTTAGTTAGATTCGCTGTCGAAGGGAGCGCGGATGCGGATCGCGTTGACGCTGGGATTGACGCTGCTTTTGGCGCAGGCCGCCTGGGCCCAGAGCGCGCAGTCCGGCATGCCTACAGCCCCGGCCCGGCCCCAGGTGTTGAGCGCCGCCGATGTGGCGCTTTACCGGGAAGCTTTCGCTGCCGAGCGCGACGGCAAAATATCAAAAGCAAAGAAACTTTTAGACAAAGTTTCTGATCCAGTACTTCAAGGATATGCGGAGGCGGCCCACCTCACCTCTGCCAAGAATGTTACTGCTGGCCAATTGAAGGATTGGCTCGCCGATCATCGCGATCACGCGGTGGCGGACAAGGTCTATCGGCTGGCCGTCGGCCGCTCTACCCGTAAGGTGCGCCGTCACCACAAGACGACGGTGGTCGCCGTGGTCACCAACATCCCTGCCCCCACGTCAGTTCCGCGGCGGACCGGCGGGTTCGAGGATGAGGAACTGCCCGAGCCGACCCCCAGTGCCGAGGCCGGACGCTCGATCCTCTCCAAGGTCCTGGCCGATATCAAAGCCGGACAACCGGATGCCGCGCGCGCCCGTCTGGACGGGATAAGAGCCGCGGCGACCCCGCAGGATGTCGCAATCCTCAGTCACCGCATTGCCGCCTCTTATCTTGCAGAAGGCATGGACGCGCAGGCATTCCAATTGGCCTCTAGCGTTGCCGATACCGGCCCGGTGCCACAGCTGGAATGGGATGCGGGTTTTTCCGCATACCGCCTGGAACGCTGGACCGATGCCGCCGCGCATCTCGAAAAGCTAGCGCAGAATGGCGGCATCCAGGGCCGGCTTCGGGCGCAGGCTGCCTTCTGGGCGGCGCGGGCGCATCTGAAGGCGGGCGATACGGAGCCGGTGATCGCCCTTTTGTCCATCGCCGCCAAGGAACAGCCCTCCTTTTACGGCATGATTGCCGAGCACATGCTGGGAATGGACACCTATACCGGCTTTTCCGAGCCCATCCTCAATGAAGGCGATTTCGCAGCGTTGATGAAAGTGCCTGCCGCGCGCCGCGCCGTGGCGTTGTCGCAGATTGGCGAAAGTGAATATGTCGGGCAGGAACTCAACCGGGCTTTTGTCACCAATACCGCGGCGCTCGATCCCGCCATGGCCGCCTTGGCGCGCGATCTGGGGATTACCAATATCGAACTGCGCGCCAGTGAAGCCAGCGTATCGCAAGGCCTTCTGCTCACGGGACTGTTTCCCGTGCCGCCCTATCAGCCGGACGGCGGCTACCAGATCGACAATGCGCTGGTGCTGGCTTTTGCCCGGATCGAGAGCCGTTTCCAGAATGGCTCGACTTCGGTGGCCGGCGCGCATGGGATCATGCAGATGATGCCGTCGACGGCGCGGCTTCTGGCGGGGCCGCAAGCGGTGGCAAAACTGGACGATCCGGCTTACTCGCTGTCGCTCGGCCAGCGTTACATCTCCGACCTTCTGGACCATCTCAACGGCAACCTGCTGCAGCTTGGCGGCGCTTATAATGCCGGCCCTGGCGCGGCCGCCCGCTGGCTGGAGACCAAGGCGGGCAAGGACGATCCGCTGGTGTTCGTGGAGAGCATTCCCATCGCGGAGACCCGGTCTTACGTCCGGCGCTTGATGGAATATCAATGGATGTATCGCCGCCGTTTCGGCGAAGAAGCCAGAAGCCTCGATCAGATCGCGCGTGGCGAATGGCCGATCTATCAACCTTCCCGGCAAGCCAGTGCTGCTTCCGGCAAGCCCGTCACAGCGGTGGCCGTCAATGCCGGCGCCCTCTGACATTCCGGCGCCGGCCCCCTCTTCGCCCCAGGCCGGGCGCATCGACGCCGGCGTTGCCTTTGTGCCGGTGCATATCGCGGTCCTGACCGTATCTGACACCCGCACCAAGGACGATGATTTTTCGGGCGACACGCTTGTGAAACGGCTTCAGGACGCGGGCCATATTCTTTGCGCCCGCACCCTGCTTCCCGACGATCAGACGCGCATCGCCGCGCAATTGCGCACCTGGATCGAGGACCCACGCTGCGATGTGGTGATTTCGACCGGCGGCACCGGCCTCACCGGACGCGACGTCACCGTCGAGGCCTTCCGCAGCGTGTTCGAAAAGGAGATCGATGGTTTCTCGGTCCTTTTCCATCAACTCTCCTATGGAAAGATCGGCACATCGACGGTGCAATCGCGGGCCTGTGCCGGCGTTGCAGGCGGCACCTATCTTTTCGCCCTGCCCGGCTCGCCCGGCGCGGTGAAGGACGGCTGGGACGGCATCCTCAGATGGCAGCTCGATATCCGCCATCGGCCCTGCAACTTCGTCGAGATCATGCCCAGACTCACCGAAAAATAGCGCCCCCGATGGACGGGCGCCGCGCGATCTGGAAAAGTCCACCGATGCCCGCGGTCACGGCGGGCCTTTGAGGGGGATGCCATGACAATCAGGAAGACCGCCACCACGCTTGCCTTGCTGCTTCTGGGAACCGCGCCGCTGTTCGCGCAAGCGCCACAGACCAGCGCGCCGGAAATTGCGTTCGATGCGATTCAGTTCGGCGACCTTCCTGCGAATATGTATCTCGGTGAAGCATCGGGCGTCGCCGTCAATTCCAAAGGTCACGTTTTCGTCTTTTCGCGCGGCAATTCGATTGGACCGGCGTATGGCGCCGCCGCCTCGCAGCTTCTCGAATTTGATGCCGACGGCAAATATGTCCGCGAGATCGGCAAAGATCTTTACGCCTGGTCCTTCGCGCATACGGTGCGCGTCGATCCACAGGACAATATCTGGGTCGCCGACAAAGGCTCGGACATGGTGATCAAGTTCAATCCGGCCGGAAAAGTGTTGTGGGTTTTCGGGCGCAAGGCGGAAGCCTCGGATGAAGGCGCCCATCCATTGGAGCACCCCAAGCCGCCGCTGCCGCCGGTCAACGGCATGTTCCGCCAGGTCACCGACATGGCATGGGATCCGGCAGGCAACACCTATATCAGCGACGGTTACATCAACTCGCGTGTCGCCAAGGTGGATAAGGACGGCAACTGGGTGACCTCTTTCGGCGAGCCGGGCAGCGGCCCAGGCCAGCTCAACACGCCGCACTCCATTGCCGCCGACAAGGATGGCAATGTCTTTGTCGCCGACCGCGGCAATCGCCGCATTCAGGTCTTCGACCAGAACGGCAAATTCGAACGCATGATGTCGATCGACATTCCTGCGCCGGCCGACGCGCAGCCAGCGATCGGTAACACGCCGCGACCAGGCACCACCGGCACGATGGCGCCGGGCGCGCCCTGGGCGATCTGCATCACCCCGCCAAAGGCCGGCTCGCCGCAATATCTCTTCGCCGCGGACGCGTTTCCCGGGCGCATTTACAAGATGACCCTGGATGGTCGCGTCTTGGGATGGCTGGGTGGTTCGGGCAAATCGCTGAAGAAATTCGGTTGGATCCACGAACTGGCCTGCCCGACCGAAAACACAGTATTTGCCGCCGAGCTGTTGAACTGGCGGGTGCAGAAACTGACCCTGCATCAATGAGCTGATTGAACCCCGCCAGAAATGGCGGGGTTTTCGCTTTCCGGGAGACTGAACGCGCAACAATTCTCAAAGGGGGACGTCATGGCCATCAGGAATACCGCAAGCATATTTGCACTTCTGCTGCTGGGAACGGCGCCGCTGTTCGCACAGTCCACGCCGGTGACCGCGCCGACCCAGACCAGCGCGCCGGAAATCGCCTTCGATACAATGGAGTTCGGGCAATTGCCGCCGGACCGCTTTCTTGGCGAAGCCTCCAGTGTGGCGGTCAATTCCAAAGGCCATGTCTTCATCTACAGCCGGGGCGATTCCACGGGTCCTGCCTATGGTGCGACCGCATCGCAGCTGCTGGAATTCGATCCGAGCGGCAAATTCGTCCGCGAGATCGGCAAAAATCTCTACGCCTGGTCCTATGCGCATGCGGTGCGGGTGGATGCCCAGGACAATATCTGGATCGCCGACAAGGGTTCGGACATGGTCGTTCGCTTCAATCCCGCAGGCCGCGTGACTTTGGTGCTGGGCCGCAAAACCGAAGCGTCGGACGAGAATTCTCATCCCTGGGAGCATCCCAATCCGCCATTGCCTCCCATCGATGGCATGTTCCGCCAGGTCACGGACATGACCTGGGATCCGCAGGGGAACATCTATGTCAGTGACGGCTATATCAATTCGCGTGTCGCGAAATTCGACAAGGACGGCAACTGGCTTGCCTCGTTCGGCGAGCGCGGCAGCAATCCGGGCCAGTTCCGCACCGTGCATGCGATTGCCGCCGACAAGGACGGCAATCTCTATGTTGCGGACCGCGCCAACCGCCGCATTCAGGTTCTCGACACCGAAGGCCATGTCAAACGCATCATCACAATCGACATTCCCGCCAACAACAAGCACCTGATCATGTACGGCAAGGATCTGCGCGGGCCCGGATCCAACCTATCGCTGTTCTTCCCGGGCGCGCCGTGGTCGGTCTGCATCACGCCGCCAAAGGCCGGATCGCCGCAATATCTCTTCGCCGCGGACGCGTTTCGTATTTTCAAAATGGATTTGAACGGCCATGTGATCGGCTGGCTGGGCGGCGAGGGAAAATCGCTCAAGGAATTCGGTTGGATCCACGGTCTCGCCTGTCCGGATGCGAACACGCTTTTCGCCGCCGAACTGGTGAACTGGCGGGTACAGAAGATCACGCTTCACTGA
>CAYWWT010000069.1:0-3057 GCA_964461855.1 uncultured Rhizobium sp.
GCACGCTGCGCACTTTTGCTGGCCGTCGCTCGCCTTGACCGCATAAAGCCGGAAGGCGAGGATCGCCTCCTTCGGTCTGGAGGGGTTCATGCCGCGCATCTCACGCCTGAAAGCGTTCGCCTCGGTTTTCGCGCTGTTGCCGGTTCTTGGGTTTGCCCTACCCGCAAGTCACGCCGCGACATCCCCCGTCAAAGGCAGCGGCGACGCCGCCAGTTGCCGCGCCCTTGCTGGCCGCACCATCGCGCCGGGCATGCGTGTATTGACCGCCGAATATGATGCGGACGGCACCATTGTCGAGAAAACGCATATCAGCCAACCACTGTGCCGGGTGACCGGCGTCGCCAATCCCACGGCCGATTCTCGTATCGGCTATGAAGTCTGGATGCCGCCTGCTTCTGCCTGGAACGGCAAATTCCAGGCCGTGGGCTCCGGCGCATCGGCGGCGCGATTTCGCCCGGCGCGATGCTGACCGCGCTGGAGGCGGGCTATGCCACCATGTCCACCGACAATGGCCACCTCACCGATCCCGAGGCACCCAATGGCGGCAGCGAGCAGCGCTGGGCGCTGGGCCATCCCGAAAAGATGATCGATTTCGCCTATCGCGCCCTGCATCTTTCGACCGTCGCGGCAAAAGCGGTGGTGCAGGATTTCTATGGCCGCAAGGCCAGCGAAGCCTATTTCGTGGGCTGCTCGCAGGGCGGCCACCACGCGCTGATGGAGGCTACACGTTTTCCGGAAGATTATGACGGCATCGTCGCGGGCGCGCCGGCCTGGCATTGGGCGACCCAGATGATCAATGCCACCTGGAACAGCCGGGCCGCGCTGCAAGACCCGACCGCGCTGACGGAAGAAAGCGTCGCCCTGCTGCACAGCCGCGTGATCCAGGCCTGCGACGCGCTGGACGGCGTGAAGGATGGGGTGATCGAAGATCCCCGCCAATGTCATTTCGATCCGGCCTCGCTGGTCTGCAAACAAGGCGACGCGTCCGGCGAATGCCTGACGCCTGTGCAGGCGGCGGCGGCGAATGCGATCTATTCCGGCGCCAAACGATCCGACGGACGCCCGATCTTCCAGGGCCTGGCGCGCGGCAGCGAAGGCAATTGGGCGAAGCTCTGGGCGGGCGCGACGCCGGGCGGTTCGGCCTTCGACTTTTTTCGCTATTCGGTGTTCCAGGACAAGAATTTCGACAACGCCAAATTCGATTATGACAAGGACACCGACCGCGCGCTGTCAGCCAAGGTGGTGGGCAAACAGACCGTCACCGATGTCTATAACGTCAGGCCCGATCTTTCCGCCTTCAACCGGCATGGCGGCAAACTGATCATGTATCACGGCTGGGCGGATCAGCAGATCTCGCCTTATGCCAGCCTGGATTTCTATCGGCAGATCGTCACCAAGGAAGGCCAGGCCAGGACGGACTCGTTCCTGCGCCTGTTCATGCTGCCCGGCATCTTTCATTGCGCGGGCGGACCGGGCACGGGCCATTTCGGCGCTGCCGGTCCCGCCGTCAGCGCGGATGCCGAACACGATATCGTCACCGCGCTGGACCAATGGGTGACGCAGAAAAAGGCGCCGGAGCGCTTTACCGGCACGCACATGGCGGCAGGCAAGGCGGATCGTACCCGGCCGATCTGCCGCTATCCGCAAGTCGCGAAATACAAAGGCACCGGCGACACCAACGAGGCCGCGAATTTCACTTGCAGCGCGTCCTGATGGGGGAAATCAGGCGCGGCTGACCTGCCCCTGGCGCATGTGCAGTTCCGTGATCGCCTTGCGTGCTTCGGCGCGCGGATCGACCTGAAGTTCGCAGCGGTCGTTGAACACCATCACCGCCCGGTCCGATGCCGAATAAGGCCGCCACTGCGGCAGGCCCGAAACATTGGGATCGCCGGTATGGGCAAACTGCGTCCAGGCGCGGCTCATCTTGTCGGCCAGCGGATAGCGATCCTGGCCTTTGCCGGTGACGACATCATCCGTGGCGCCGTCGAGATTGTCGAAGACGTAAGAGACCTCCAAGGTATGGGGCACGCCCAGCTTGCCGTCATGCACCGGCGTGGGCTTCTCGAAATGATAGACATAGGCCGGCGCCCGACCCAGCGCCGCCTTGCGTTCCGCCGTCAGCGCGACATTGGCGGTGAGCCAATTGTCGCTGGCCAGGATCTGGTACAGCCGCACATTGTCGGCTTGCGGGAAATCTTTCTTGTAAAGCGCGATCAGATTTTCCGTCGCGGCATCGTCCACTTTCAAAGTGCGTTTGATATCGGTCCGCAAGGTGGCGTCATCGATGGGATCGAGCGGCGTGGAATTGAGGAAGGTGATCTCGGTCAGGGTCGAACCCAGGATCAGCGGCACATTGGCGGACAGGGACGGCGCGACCGGATCGAAAGGGCCGTTGCCGGAAACCAGATTGCGCCCATCCAGCACCGGCCCGAAACGGCCGGATGGTCCCATCGGCCCCAGCGCCGCTATGATCTTCTGGAACGGAACCTGTTGCAGCTGATCGACCGCACCAGGCGCAAGACCCAATTGTTTCATGATCCGCACAGCAATTTCGCTGCCTTCGTCCGGCGTGATCGCCTTCAGCAGCACGCCGCTTTCGGCGATGGCGCGATGAAACCGGCCCTGCGCCTGCGGCATCGCCATGGCGGTGGTGACTTTGCTGCCGCCACCCGACTGGCCGAAAATCGTGACGTTATCGGGATCGCCGCCGAACTCGGCGATATTCTCTTTCACCCAATTCAGCGCGGCAACGATATCGAGCATCCCGACATTGCCGCTATCGGCATATTTCTCGCCGCCAAGCTTGCCGAGATAGAGAAACCCAAACGCATTCAGGCGGTGATTGACGGTGACCAGCACCACGTCGTGCTTTTTCGCCAGCATGGTGCCGTCATAGCGGACATTGCCGCCAGAACCGCCGGTGAAGCCTCCGCCGTGACACCACAGCATCACCGGACGCTTGCGGCCATCGCTCAGGCCGGTGGTCCAGATGTTCAGGCGCAGGCAATCTTCGCTTTGCGCCGTGCGATCCAGCGCCACCACTTCTTCTTCCATGAA
>CAYWWT010000069.1:3157-8535 GCA_964461855.1 uncultured Rhizobium sp.
TCGATGCTGCGATAGCGGGGTGTCAATCCGCTGCGCCAGACCCGGATGCCAGCAGCCGATGGCAGTCTTTGCGCGGCAGGCGGCGTCTGGTCTTCCGCGATGGCACCCCAGATCGCCGCGCTGTTGGTTGTGGCCTCCCCCAAAGCCAGGGTGGGCAGGAAAATCAACACGGCCCGATCCCAATCGACCTCGCCCAGTTTTTCCGGCGTGACGGGGTCGGCGTCCGGTCCTTCAAAGGCGCGGCGCAAACGCCAATCGAGCCAGGCGATCTCCGCGATCTCCGGATCGTCCGGGTGAAGCGCCCGCAAAGTTTCCGCGAAATCCGCGCCATAATCGTTGAGGGTCCAGCTTTTGGGCGGATGGCGCGCGACATGATCGCGGGCGGCGGCATCGAACGCTTCGTCGCCCATCCAGGCCCAGGTTTTTTCGAACGTGTCGCGCAGGCTGGCGACCAGTTGCGCGCGATAGGCGTGACGATAGACGCCAAGCCCGCGCATGGCCTTGGGCGCCACCGCGGCCAACGTCTCATCCCGGCCCGCCAGAATGTGGTCGCGAAAGGCGCGCTGAAGGTCGAACAGGCTCATGGCGTCTTCGCCCGCGGGCGCGCCTTGGCGCGCGCCATGTTCAGTTCGGCCAGAAGTTCGGACAATGCAGGGATATTGTCGTCGCGCTCGATCATGCTGGCGCGAGGCCCGAAGCGCCGGCAGGCCTTTTCGTAAAGCGCCCAGACCGGATCGGGCACGGGCTCGTCATGGGTGTCGATCAGGAGTTCTTCGCCCCGGCTGTGCCCGGCCAGATGCATCTGGCGCACGCGGTCCACCGGGATGCCCGCCAGATAGGCATCGGTATCGAAACCGTGATTGGTGCCGCTGACATAGATATTGTTGACGTCCAGCAGCAGATAGCAGCCGGAGCGCCGGCACATTTCTGCGAGGAAGTCCCACTCCGTCATCCGGTCGCTCGCGAAGGTGAGATAGGTGGAGGCATTCTCCAGCAGCAGCGGACGCTCCAGCACATCCTGCGCGCGCGCGATATTGGCGCAGACCAGATCCATCGCCTCTTCAGTGTAGGGCATGGGCAATAGATCGTGTGAATTGAAGCCTTCGACGCCGGTCCAGCACAGATGATCGGACACCCAAAGCGGATCGATGCGGTCGGCAAGCTTTTTGAGGCGGCTGAGATAATCCGGCTTCACGCCATCGGCGGAGCCGATGGACATCGAGACCCCATGCATCGCCACCGGATAGCGCTCGCGCACGCGATCCAACACATAGAGGGGGCGTCCGCCCGCCACCAAAAAATTCTCGGAAATCACTTCCACGAAATCGACCGGAACATCCTCTTCCAGGAATTCGTTGAAATGCGGCGGCCGGAGGCCGAGGCCGAATCCTTCGAAAATCGGAATGTCTGTCATCGACGTTCCCGTAAAAGTCATATGGACCCGACGCTGTTCGCGCGCCGGGTCCATGAGACAAAGCGTGGCGGAATGCCCGCCGCGATCATAGTACGCAATTACGGCGTGGTCTTGCCGCCGGCCTTGGTGCAGGCATCCGAGGACATCGACTTGAAGCCCTGGCCCTTGCAGGAATTCTGGCCCTTGCAGGAATGATTGCCCGACTTGCAGTCCGACTGGCCCTTGCAGCTGTTCACGCCATAGCAATGAACAGAACCGGTGGCGGCCATGCCCTGCGCCAGGACCGGCGTGCCGACAGCGGCGAGCGCGAAGAGGGCGGCGGCCGAAGCCAACGTCGCGGTTTTGATGTTGTTCATGGAAACGTCTCCGTTTTGTTGCGCCTGCCTTTTGGCGTGGCTGCCTTTACGTTCGGTCGTCCCGAACCTGGGGTTACAGCAGAGACCTCGAATAGGGCGGAATATCGGCGACAGAAATTATTTGTTGCCGTCTGCGGCGGGAACTTGCGTGATGGCGCGCCGGATCGCGGCCAGCGGCGCCTTGTCGTCGAATACGACCTCGCCGCCGCGCAGGCCGGCCCCCAGCCGGACCAGAAGAGCATTTATGTCCACCGGTGATCCGGCCACACCCATCTCAGCGTACAAATCCGCGAGCTCGGTTCCCCCGGTCGCAGCGTCGCCCGCCTTGACCAGCTGCTCCGGCGTCCAGTCGGCCGTGTTGCCGCCGCTTTCGCGATTGATGGCACGCAACGCCGCCTGCACGCCGATGCGATTGCGCGTGCGCTCGCGGATGCGGACATCGGCCATCAGCCAGAAAGCCGCGCCGCCCCAATAGGTGCGATGATGGTCGCGCGTGTCGTTCAAGCCGCCATCGCCCGCCTTCGGCTGACCGGCGGGCATTTCATCCAGGGTCCATTTCCAGACTTCGGCCACATCCATCTGCCCGGCCTGGGCGCGGGCGATGGGTTCGACATAGGTGGCGTTGCCTTCCTGCAGCCACAGCGCCCAGCGCGGCAATTGCGGCAGCGCCAGATGCGTCATCTCATGCACCAGCACCCAGTCGCGCTTGAGGGCCGAGGCGTCGGCCTGGCGCCCCACGGTCAGACGGATCAGCGAACCGCCGCGAAACCCGAACGTGGTGCCGCCCGCGCCGCGCCCGTCATTGGCGCTCACCACCAGGCGGACTTCGCGCACGGGAAATTTTCCGAAATAGGTCGTCACGGCCTCGGCGCTGGTGCGAATCCAGTCGACCACAGCCGCGCGATCCAGACCCGGCGCCCCATCATTGAAGACGATGTTCAATGTGCCGCCGCCCACGGTGATTGTTTCGTCCGGCGGTTGGCGCGGCGCGGGCTGGGCCTGCGCCAGCGTGGTCGAGAAAATCGCAAACAGGAATGCCAGCAAGACGGCCCTGCCCGAAAGCCAGGCCATCCTGGTTTCAGCCATCGGCCTGCATCTGTTTTTGCGCGGCGATCATCATGCGGGTGATGCCGCGATGGATATTGACCTTGACCAGAGAGGCAGACTGCCCCGTGCGCGCCGAGGCCTCTTCGATGCTGAAGCCGTGCATCTTCACCAAGCGAATGACTTCGGCCTGGGCCGGCTTCAATTCGGAGAGAAGCTTTTCCAAAGTGGTTGCGCTCTGCACCGCCGCGCCATGATCTTCCACCGCCAGATCTTCGCCCACGGGTTGGGTCGCGGATTTGCGCAAGGCGCGCAGCCGGTCGATCCATTTGTAGCGCGCGATCGCCACCAGCCAGGGACCGAAGGGACGCGTGGCATCGTAGGTGTTGCGCTTTTCATGCAGCGCGAAGAGCGTGTCCTGCACGGCATCGTCCACCATGGCGGGCGGCAGGCGCGTTCCGAAATAGCGTTTCAGCCAGGGACGCAATTCATCCAGAAGCTGGCGGTAGCGGACACCGTCACCCTTCTGCGCGGCCCTCATCAGGCCTGACCACTCTTTATCGGACATCGCGAGGCTTTCGGCCTGGAAGTGGGAATAGTGCAACAATGACGAACTATCGGCAATCGGGTGCGCCCGATACGATGGCGGAAATATCCCGATTCCGGGAAAATCGGGAGCCGTCTGTAACTTCGCGGGCTCAGGCGGCGAAAGACCAAAGACCGCGCCCCCGCGTGCAGTACGGGCGTTCCACCCTTTCATTTTGTTACGGCTTTGCAACCATCTGATTTCCCATCCGCTGCTTCCCAGGGATCCGAGGTTTCTCTCGACCGGATGGTGGACCGTCTGGTCGCGGATCTGGAGCCGGTCGAAAGCCCGCCGGTCGCGCAACGCCTGTCGATCGGGTTGGGCGCGGGTCTGGTGCTGTCGCTGGTTCTGGTCGGAATCATTTTCGGCTACCGCCCCGACATGGCGACGGCGACGCTGACGATCATTTTCTGGGTGAAGCTCGCCTATGTCTCCGGCATCGGCGCCATCGCGCTCTGGGCCGTGGAGCGATTGGCGCGGCCGGGCGTGCGCACCGGCAATCTGCTTTTGTGGCTGCTGCTGCCCACCGCGATGATGGGAAGCCTGGCCGCGCTCGAGCTTGTCGATGGCCCCGCCAATTTGCGCGAACATCTGATCATGGGCTTTTCCGCCGCCGCCGCGCCATGGCGCATTCTGGCGGCGGCCTTGCCACCTCTGATCGGTTTGGCCTGGGCGGTGCGCGGCCTGGCACCCACGCGCCTGGTCTTTTCGGGCGCAATGGTGGGACTGGCGGCGGGCGGCTTCGGCGCGGCGTCCTATGCCATGCATTGTCAGGAATCGGCGGCGCCGTTTCTTTTGATCTGGTACAGCCTGGGCGTTCTGGCCTGCTGTTTCCTGGGCGCGATCCTGGGACCGCGCATCCTGCGCTGGTAGCCGCTGTTCAAGTCAATCGACCAGGTCGGATTTGCGGAAAATTTCCCAACTCACCATGAACAGGGCGGCGATCAGCGGCCCCACGACAAAACCGTTCAGGCCCAAGACTTCGATGCCGCCCAAGGTCGAGATGAGAATGACATAGTCCGGCAGGTTGGTGGTTTTGCCGACCAGAAAAGGCCGGAGCAGATTGTCGACCAGCCCGATGACCAGCACGCCATAGGCAGCCAGGAACAGGCCCTGCCAGACGCTTCCCGTCGCCAGCAGATAGACGGCAACCGGTGCCCAGACAATGGCGGCGCCGATGGCCGGAAGCAGCGACAGGAATGCCATCACCACCGTCCAAAGCAGCGGCGCGGGAATGCCGAGAACCCAGAACGCCAATCCGCCCAGAATGCCCTGAACCGCGGCGACCGAAATATTTCCTTTGACCGTGGCGCGTATCACCAGCGCCGTCCGGCTCAAAAGGATCGTCTTCTGCGCCGGACGAAGCGGCATCGCCGTCTTGACGCGGTCGAGCAAGCTGGCGCCGTCGCGAAACAGAAAGAACAATAGATAGAGCATCACGCCCAGGCCGATGACGAAATCGAAGGCGCTCAGCCCGATGCTGAGCGTTCTTGCCGCGATCAACTGGCTGCCCTTGCCCAAGGTCGCGGTAAGTTTTTCGCGCATCGACGGCAGATCGCCCAGGCCGAATTGGCCCAGCGCATCACGCGCCCAGCCCGGCAGCGCATTCAGAATGCGCTGAAGATAAAGCGCGAAATCCAGATCGCCGGAACGGATGCGGTCGTAAAGGCCCGAGGCCTGCTGGCCCAGGGACGCGCTGATCACGATCAGCGGCAGGATCACGATGGCAACGACAAGCAGAACCATCGCCGCGGCAGCGAGATTATGCCGCCGCCCAAAAAATTTCCGAAAGCGCAGATGCAATGGTTGGAACAGGATAGCGATGACGATCCCCCACAGGATCGCGCCATAAAAGGGTTCCAGAATCCAGGCGAACGCGATGGTGACAAGCACGACCAGCAACAGGAAAACCTGGTCTTCAATCTTCTGCATCTTCCACCCGCGAACGGCCTTTCATTACAGACCGTACACGATGCGC
>CAYWWT010000069.1:8635-11514 GCA_964461855.1 uncultured Rhizobium sp.
CTGCCCGGCGAGGAGCCGCGCTTGAGCGCGCTGGTCGAATCCAACACGCGCGGCACCACCCGGGTCGAATTCGACGGCGCCCATTCCCTGATTGAAGGCAGCCTCAGCGTCGCGGGCGGCGTGGGCTTTCACCGCGACGTGCTGGCGGATGGCAGCGCGAATTTCGAGCACAATGAAGCGGTGCTGCTGAAATGGACACCGTTCGACAATGTCGAAGTCCTGCCTTTCTGGTCGCGCAGCGATTATTACGACAAGCGGGTCGGACAGACTTATGCGCCGAACGGCCCCTTCCTGCCGAAATTCAATCCCGGCCGCCATTTCTTCGGGCCCGACTGGGCGCTGGGACGGGAGTTCGATTCCAACTATGGCATGCTCGCCCGCTTTACGCCCTTTCCCGACTGGGACCTGAAAGTCGGCCTGTTCCGTTCCGAGAAGAAAGAGCCCGACAGCATGTTCGTGCTGCTGTCGGATTTGACGCGCCAAGGCGACGGCGTGTTGCATGTCTATGCCGATCCGCCGTCAGGCCGCCGCTCGACCAGCGGCGAAGTGCGGCTGGAACATACCGTTCATGAAGGCCCCAGAATTCATCGCGCGATCTTTTCGGTGCGCATGCGGGATCGGAGCGCCGACTATGGCGGCGCGGACTTTATCGATCTGGGCGCCACGGCCATCGGCCGGCGCGTCTCGGCGCCGCGTCCGGATTTCCATTTTTCGCCGCAGGTCCATGATCATGTCGAGCAGACCACCATCGGCTTTACCTATCAGTTGGCGTGGAACGGCCTGGGCGCATTGGGCCTGGGCATACAAAAGCCCAGCTACAACAAGCGGACACAGATCCCGAACCAGCCGCCCGCCATTTCGAAGGACTCGCCTTGGCTGTTTGACGCGTCCCTGACCGGACAGATCGCGCAGGACATCGCGCTCTATGCCGACTTCACGCGCGGATTGGAAGACAGCGAAATCGCGCCGCAGAACGCGTCGAACCGCAACCAGGCGCTGCCCGCGATTACCACACAGCAAAAAGATATCGGCTTGCGCTGGTCGCTGACGCCGCAAGTCAGGCTGGTGCTCGGCCTGTTCGACATCCAGAAACCCTATTTCAACATCAACACCCAGAATCTCTACACACAGCTTGGCGACATACAGAATAAGGGGATCGAACTTTCGCTGACCGGCTCCGTGCTGCCGGAGTTGGATGTGGTGGCAGGCACCGTGCTGGCCGAACCGCGCGTCTCGGGTGAAGCCGTCGATCTCGGCTTTGTCGGCAAGCACCCTGTGGGCATGCCGTCGCGGCAACTCGACGTCAATTTCAACTGGCGTCCGCCGGAAAACCAGGCGCTCTCGTTCGACCTTGGCATCTCCCACCAAAGCAGCGTGCCGGCGCTCGTGAGCAATCTGGTCTCGGTGCCGGACCGCACGCTGGTGAATGCCGATGTGCGCTACAATTTCCCTTTGGGCGCGCAGCCGGCATCCTTGAAACTCGGGGTCGCAAATCTTTTCGATTCCCGCGACTGGGATTTGGATGGCGCGGGCGCCTACGATATCTATTGGGACAGCGGACGGCGACTGAGCGCCAGACTGATTGTGGATTTCTGATGCTGCGGCGCAAAAGAAAAAGACTGTCCACTCTGTCCTTGAAAGCCGCGCGCGGGCGCATACGTCAACGAGATGGATGCTCTTGGCGACAGGTTTCGGGCAGGCCGTACGCCGGCAAGCCAATAGCCGGGCGCTGCATCGCAGCGTCCGGTCACAGGATAGCGCTTTAATCGCGAGGTCTGTATGCGCGCCGAACAGCCGGAAATCGTCATCGCTCAGTCCCAGCATAAAGGCCTCAAAAGGCTGATCGCCGAAGCGTTCCGCCTGCGACACCGGATTGCGCCCTTCCTGAGCGCCGAGGTTCGCCGTGCCGCGATCTGCAAGGACGGCGCGCTGCCGAGCGACGCGGTCGCTCCAGGACGCGAAGTCAGTTTCCGGCTGGACTGGGGCGAAGCGACCCCCTACCGAATTCTGGTTTACCCCGAAAATTATACAAATGCGGACACGCAGATATCGCTTCTGTCCCCCATCGGCGCTGCGCTTCTGGGATTGCGGGCGGGCAGCGAGATAAAAGTGTTCCTGCCCGAAACAGGCTTTCACAAATTGTTTGTCGTGGGTGTGAGATAGCCGGCTCCAGCGCCGTTCCTTACCGGCCAGGTGATCGTGCACATCCGATCGTGTGCGATCGTCCGGCGTGGCGGCTAATGCTCAGGCGGCGATTTAAGATCTGGCGAGGATGAAACTGATAGAGTGCGACAATGGTCCGCAAAACGTTCAAGAAGTCGATAAAAAGTGCAAAGAAGCCCGCTACCCGGCGAGGTGCTGCGAAGCCAATCCTTCTTTCGGGCGGCAATCCCCAGATTGCAAAGGATGACGGCAACGCGCCGGTGCAGGCCTACATCGCGGCTATGCCGGGCTGGAAAAGCGGCATCGGACGGCGTCTCGACGCGCTCACCGCGCGCACCGTTCCCGGCGTGTGCAAGGCCGTGAAATGGAACTCACCCTTTTACGGCGTTGCGGGCCAAGGCTGGTTCCTCAACTTCCATTGCTTCACGAAATACATCAAAGTGGCTTTCTTTCGCGGCGCATCGCTGTCTCCCGTTCCGCCTGGAGAGTCCAAGCACAAGGACGTCCGTTACCTCGATATCCACGAAGGCGACGAACTCGACGAAGCGCAGATAGCAAGCTGGGTGAAACAGGCCGCCGCATTGCCGGGCTGGGCGCCCTAGGTGATGACGTCCACATAGTGACGCTGTGCTTGGTTCAGTGGCACCGCGATCTGGCGCCCACTCGCGGGCTTTGCCCGCTCGGTGGCGCTCAGTTTTTGTAAGCTCGCTCCGCTC
>CAYWWT010000070.1:0-11423 GCA_964461855.1 uncultured Rhizobium sp.
CGGCCGCGATCATGTTTATCGGCGTGATCCTGAACTATTACGTCCCCGGCAAAGTGATGGAATACATCATCTCGGCATCCGCCGTTCTCTTGATGGGCACCTGGACCAGCATCATCGTCAGCCATATGGGTTTTCGCATGCGCGCGCCGAAAGACGCGCCGCGCAAATTTCCCATGCCGCTCTATCCCTTCGCGAGCTGGGTCGTGCTGCTGTTCATCGGCGGCGTCGCGCTGATCATGGCCACGGCGCTGGGCATGTATATCCCGATTGGTTTTGCCTTTGGCTATTATGCCCTGCTGGGTCTGATCTACCTGCTGGGGGTGGGACGCCGCGGAGCCGCAGCATGACAAGCGATATTCCAGCTTCCATACAGGCGCTGGATGCGGGTGATCCACTTGCCGGTTTTCGTTCGCGCTTCGCGCTGCCACCCGGAATCATCTATCTGGACGGCAATTCGCTGGGCGCTTTGCCGGCTGGAACCGCCTCCCGGCTGGACGCCGTGATCCGGCAGGAATGGGGCGATGGGCTGATCCGCAGTTGGAACAGCCATGACTGGATCGGCGCAGCACGGCGGGTTGGTGACAAGATCGCGGGACTGATCGGCGCAAAACCCGGCGAAGTGGTGGTGGCGGATTCCACCTCGGTGAACATTTTCAAATTGCTGATGGCCGCGTTGGGGGCCCGTCCGGGGCGCAGCGTTATCTTGTCCGAAGCGGGAAATTTCCCCACCGATCTCTATGTCGCGCAGGGCGTTGTTTCATCAATGCCCGGGCTTTCGCTCAAAGCGGTCGCGCCTGAAGGATTGCTTGCTGCGATCGACGAAAATGTCGCCGTCCTGCTTCTGACGCATGTCCATTACAAAACCGGGACGCGTCATGACATGGCCGCGATCACGCGGCGCGCGCATGAGAAAGGCGCGCTGGTGATCTGGGATCTGTGCCACAGCGCTGGCGCCGTCGCGGTCGATCTTGCGGCGGTGGACGCCGACATGGCGGTGGGCTGCGGCTACAAATATCTCAATGGCGGTCCGGGCGCGCCAGCATTTCTGTATGTTGCGGAGCGTTTGCAGGGCGAGCTGACTTCGCCGGTCACCGGATGGCTCGGCCATGCCGCGCCATTCGAATTTTCTGGCGACTACCGGCCCGCGCCGGGGATAGCCCGGTTTTTAAGCGGCACACCGCCGATCCTGGGCCTGGCGGCGCTGGAGATCGGCGTCGATCTGATGGCGGAAGCGCCGCCGGCGATGCTGTTCGAGAAGTCGCAGAAGCTCTGCTCGCTTTTCATCGACACGGTGGATGCGTTCGCGCAGGGTCACGGGCTGGAAATTCTCACGCCAAGGGACAGGTCGGCCCGGGGCAGCCAGGTGTCACTGCGGCATATGCAAGCCTATCCTATCGTTCAGGCGCTGATCGCCGAAGGCGTGATCGGGGATTTCCGCGCGCCCGACATTCTGCGTTTCGGCTTCGCACCGCTTTATCTGAGCTATTCGGATGTGTGGCAGGCAGCGGACAAGTTGCGCGGCATCCTGACAACCGCGCGCTGGGATGCACCCCAGTTCAAGGTGCGCGCCCAGGTGACGTGATCTTTTGCACCGATTACTTCGGGCGGGCGGTCATGTCTTCCGCGCGCGGCTCGAATTCCGGCTTGGGTTCGGGATTCCAGCGGAACTTGAACGCGACAATGGAATAGGTGTCGCGGATACCCGGCACGCGCTGCAGCTTCTTGGTCACGAACTCGCCATAGCTTCTTTCGTCGCTGAGTTCGAATTTCGCCAGAAGATCATAGGTCCCCGAGGTGGAATAGACTTCCGCCGTTTCCGGAAAATTGTCGACAAGGTGCGCGGCGACGTCGAATGCCTTGGTCAGCTCGCATTTGATCTGGACGAAAATGGCCTTCATGGCGGAATCTCCCGGCGGGTCGTATGCGGCAAGCTTAGACGGCTTCCCGCCAAAGGGGGAGATAAAATTCGCGCAAAAAGGGCCGATGCCTTTCAACCGTGCCTTGTGGCGGCTAGATTGCCGGTATGCCCTTGCCCGGAAGCGACGCGGTTGCGCAGTTCATGCGCCGCGAAAAGATCGGCCCCGAATTCATCGATACGGTCCAGCGTATCTGGCGCCCGCTTGCCGTTCGCATCGAAACACTGACGCGGGGACAGGCCGGCCTGGTGGTAGGGATTTGCGGCTCGCAAGGGAGCGGCAAGTCCACGGACGCGGCGGTGCTTCAGATCCTGTTGCGCGAGGCGGGCCTGGCGGTCGCGACGCTCTCCATCGATGATCTCTATTTGTCACGCGGTGAACGCGCCCATCTGGCGGAAGAGATCCATCCCCTTTTTGCCACCCGCGGCCCCCCCGGCACACATGACGTAGCGCTGGGCGAGCGGCTGATCACGTCCCTGCGTGGACCCGGCGTTACCACCATTCCTCGCTTCGACAAGGCGCGCGATGCCCGCGCCGACCCGGCGCAATGGGACCGGTTCGATGGCCCCGCCGATGTCATCCTGTTCGAGGGTTGGTGTGTGGGTGCGCGGCCCGAACCGGCGGAGGCGCTAGCCCTGCCTATCAATGCATTGGAACGGAGTTCCGATCCTCACGGCATCTGGCGGCGTTATGTCAACGAGATGCTGGCAGGTCCTTACCGCCATCTGTTCGACCGCATTGCGTTTCAGATTTTTCTCGCAGCGCCCTCCTTCGAGGTAGTGGCCGGATGGCGCAAAGAACAGGAAGCGAAGTTGCGCGAAAAAGGCGGCGGCGCGCATGTCCTGGACGATGAAGAGATCGACCGCTTTGTGCAATTTTATGAAAGACTGACCCGCTTCATGCTGGCCGAGATGCCCGGCCGCGCCGATGCGCTGGTGCGGCTGGGCGATCACCGGGAACCTCTGGAATTTGACGTCCGTTTTTAAGCCTTGCTGGCCAGCCGTCCGATCAGAAGCTTGAAGAAGCGGGCCTGGTCCACATCGATGGCGACATCGGTATTGGGCACGAACTTGTCCCGGAGCATGGCCGAGGTCTTGGTGGTCGCCAAGGTGGGGGCGGAGCCGCGCAGCCCTGCTTCGTTGGGGCGGTATCCCAGCGTTTCGCCCGCCGTCAGTTCGCCCATGGTTTCGACGTCCACATAATATTTGCGCCATTTCAAGATCGAGGGATCGAGGAAAGCAGCCAGCGCGAGCGAGTCGTGCATGTTCGGGCCGCTGGTATTGCCCTGCTTGCGATTGAGGTCGATATCGTTGCGGGCGATCTTGGCCGCCGCCAGGCTGACCGGCGTCGCCGCGTCTTCCAGCACTTTTACATGTGCGTCGGTCAGGGCAGTTTTGCGCGTCACATCCAACCCGACCATGGTTATCGGGATACCCGACTGGAACACCATGCGGGACGCTTCCGGGTCGACATAGACATTGAATTCCGCCGCCGGCGTGACGTTTCCGCCCGACAAGGATCCGCCCATCATCACGACGCCCTTGATCATGCGCGCCAGATCGGGATCGGAAGCCAGCGCGATGGCGAGATTGGTCTGCGGTCCCAAAGTGACCAACGTCACTTGTCCGGGATATTTGCGCACGATCTGGCGAATGAAGCTTGGCGCAGGTTCGGCGATGGGCTTGGTCTTTGGCGCAGGGAAAACTGCGCCGCCCAGTCCGTTTTCGCCATGCGCATAGGTTGCGGTGACCAGACGCCGTTGCAGCGGCACCTTGGCGCCGACCGCGACGGGAATGTCCGTGCGTCCGGCGATCTCGACCATCCGCAACGCATTGGGCAACGTCAACTCAAGCGGGACATTGCCAGCGACCGGCGTGATGCCTTCTATTTTCAGTTCAGGTGACCGCATCGCCAGGAGCAGGGCGAAGGCGTCGTCCACGCCAGGATCGGTGTCGATGATGACACGGCGCGTACCGGCGCCTTGCCCGAACGCGGCGCCAGCAAGGCCGCTGAATGCCAGCCCCGCCATCGAGGCTGTCACGAACGAGCGTCTGCTGAAACCGGAAATGTCCATATCGTTGCCCCCAAAAATGGCCGTGCGGTACGCAACCATAACGCCACTTCGCGGTCGGCGGAATTCGCTTCACATCTCGCATCTGCGTAAAAGTGCGGCGGTTGAAGGGCCTTAAGACTTGTGAGAGCCTTTGGCCAGATCCGAGAGCTTTGGGGGGCCTCATGTTTCAACCGGACGGTTATTCGGTCGCGCTCATCATGATGCTTGTCACCATGGTGTGCTGGGGGTCATGGGCCAACACCATGAAGCTGGCGCCCGGTTTCCCCTTTCCCTTGTTCTATTGGGACTATGTGATCGGCGTGCTTCTCATCAGCCTTGTGTTGGGATTGACCATGGGATCGACCGGTGGCCCGGATGCGATGATCGCAAATCTACGTCAGGCCGGCACCGGCAGCATTCTTTATGCGCTGGCGGGCGGGGCGGTTTTCAACGTCGCCAATCTCCTGCTGGTGGCGGCGATTTCCATTGCGGGACTGGCAGTCGCCTTTCCCGTAGGGATCGGCTTGGCGCTGGTTGTCGGCGTTTTGCTGAATTATGCCATCGCGCCGGCTGGCAATCCGATGCTGCTGTTCAGCGGCGTGGCACTGGTGCTGGTGGCCATCATTGTGGATGCGCTGGCCTATCGTGCCCGCGGACAGCAGGGCAGCCATGATGTCAGCCGCGGACTGAAGATCGCGATCGCTTGTGGCTTTCTCATGGGCATCTTTTATCCGCTGGTGACCAAGGCGTCTGAAGGTCCGGCGGGTTTGGGCCCTTATTCGGTCTCGTTCCTCTTTTCCGTGGGCGTGCTGCTGTCGGCGCTGGTGTTCAACACCTATCTGATGCGCCGTCCCATTACCGCCGATCCGCCTTGCAGTTTTGAAGGCTACAAGGTGGCGGCGCCGGGCACGCATCTGGTGGGCGTCGCGGGTGGCGCGATCTGGGGCCTGGGCATGACCTTTTCGCTGGTGGCCGCAACCACGCATTTTGTCGGTCCCGCCGTGTCCTATGCCATCGGGCAGGGCGCCACCATGGTGTCGGCCGCCTGGGGCGTGTTCGTGTGGCGCGAATTTGCGGGCGCGCCAGCATCGGCGAACAAGCTGCTGGCCTTGATGTTCGCGCTGTTCCTGGTGGGTCTGGGAATGGTCGCCATCGCGCCGCTTTACGCATGAGCCGTCCCGACATCCTCGTGGTCGGCAGCGCCAATATGGATCTGGTGGCGTTCGCTGACCGGCTGCCCATACCGGGCGAAACCTTGTTGGGCGGCGCGTTCCAGAGTTTCGCGGGCGGCAAGGGTGGCAACCAGGCCGTGGCAGCGGCGCGCGCGGGCGGCAAGGTCGCGTTCCTGGGACGCATCGGCAAGGATATCTTCGGCGCTCGCTTGCGCGAGGGATTGCAGCAGAACGGGGTTGATACGGCGCTTCTGGGTGAGGTCGAAGGCGCCTCCGGTGTCGCCATCATCATGAGCGGCGGCGGCAACAACATGATCGTGGTGGCACCGGGTGCCAATGATGCGGTGAGCGAGGCCGCGATAGACAGTGCGGCCTTTGCCGGCATTCGCTTCGTCCTGGCGCAGTTGGAAACACCGCTGGACGGCGTGATTTCGGCAGCCCGCAAAGCGCGGGCGGCAGGCGCGATCTTCATTCTGGACCCGGCGCCCGCGCGTCCGCTGCCGGCAGAGCTTCTGGGATTGGTGGATTGGCTCACGCCCAATGAAAGCGAAGCCGCGGGCCTTCTGGGTTTACCGGCACTCGGCAATCCCATCGAGATGGCGCGGCGGCTGAAGGCGTTGGGACCGCGCGGTGTCGTTCTGAAACTGGGCGGGGAGGGCGTGGTGATGCTGGGCGATGATGATGCCCCCGTTGCGATTCCCGCGCGCAAGGTGAATGTGGCCGATACCACGGCGGCGGGCGACGCTTTCAATGGCGCGTTTGCGGTCGCGCTGTCAGAAGGCCTGCCCGCACCGGGCGCCGCCCGCTTTGCCGTAACTGCGGCCGCCATTTCCGTCACCCGGCATGGCGCGCAGCCTGCGATGGCGTCGCGTGCCGAAATTGACGCGATGATGGCGCAGGCCTGAAAATGAAAGGCCAACACGCCTCGCGATCCTTCCAGCGGCGGGGATAGTGGGCTTCCGCTGCGTCAGGGACGCGCCTTAGAGTTCCCTGTTTCCCGGCGGTGCAGGCGCTTATGCGCGCGCCGACTTTCTTCTATACTGGCGACGTTAAGAAGCTCTGGCCAACCGGATATCTGGGAGGTTCACATGAAGCATCTTGCCCTTCTTTTCATCTCGCTGATCTCGTCCGCTGCCGTGCTGGCCAGCCCGGCGGCAGCCCATTCGTCCTTTCCCGACAAACAGGCCAACAATGTCGAGATGATCTACAACGTCAATCCCGCCCTTCAATGTTTTCGTTCCGCGCGTGACACCGCCGAGTTGCGCTATGGGCTGGAGCATTGCGATATCGCGATGCGCGATCCGCATAGGCATTTTAGGGCCCAGACGGTGCTCAACCGGGGCATCATCCGCTATGCGATGGGAGACAGAAGTGGCGCCCTGCAGGATTTCCGGTTGGCGCTGGATTACAACCCCACCATGGGCGACGCCTATCTGAATCAGGCCCTGGTATTGGCGGCGGAGCGGCGGCCGGATGAAGCGCTTGCCGCCATCAATCAAGGCATCGCGATGGGGGCCGCGAATCTGCATGTCGCCTATTACATCCGGGCCGGTATTGAAGAGGATGCCGGCCGCACGGCGCAGGCCTATCGCGATTACCGGCAGGCGCTGACGGTTAAGCCGGATTATCAGGCGGCACGGCGTGAGATCGAGCGGTTCCGGGTCGTGCCCCAGGAGGCGCCGGCTTCATAAAGTTGCCAGCTTCTGTTTCGTCCGACCGCGGCAGGCAGGTTTCATGGCGTCCCGTTTGAGGACGCCTCAAAAAAGCGCGCGCATCGCGGCTCGCGCGGCGAGCCTTTGTGAAAAGGCGGCGCCTTTACCCGGAATTTACCGCGCTTTTGCCAATCTCCAGCTTGGTTGCCGCCGTCGGCTTTTGCCGGCCGCCAGCTGTCACGCCGACGGTGCAAGACAGGCGGCAAAGGTCGCAGGAAGATTCGAGAAATTATCAGATGACGCCGGCCTGGGCTCTCTTTCTTATCGATCTGCTGATGGCCGCGATCGGCTGGCCATCGACCTTATGGCTTGGCGGATACGATTGGGCCACGCATTGGCTCGCGCTGATCGCCTTTCCCGCCGTCACGCTGCTATCCCTATATGCGCTGGGATCGTACCGGCGCGACAGCATCGCCGATATCTCCAAGGCGCTGGAGCGGGTCCCGGTCATCGTTTTGATCGCCATCGCCGCTTCGAGTTTTTTGACCGTTGTGCTGGGCCAGGCTTTTTCTTTTGCGCTTTGCGTCGCGGCACTGATCTGCTTCACGCTTTGTGCGGTGCTGGCGCGGCTGCTGTTCCGGTCGCTCAGGCGGCACGCCCTGTTTCGCACCCGCCTCCTGGTCATCGGCGCGGGAAAGCGCGCCTGGGACCTGGTCTGGATTTTGCGCACTCAGGGGCGCTTCTGGCAGTATGAGCTGACTTTTGTGCATGAGCCGGGCTTCGGCGAGATCGATCCGCGCCTTGGCGAAGATCCCGCCAACCAGATCCTCAACATGTCCGACAATTTGCTCAAGATCGCGACCCAGGTGCGGGCTGACGAGATCGTGGTCGCACCGGATGAGCGGCGTGGCATGGCGCTGGAATCCCTCATCACCTGCCGCGCCGCAGGTTATCCCGTTTCCGAATATTCCAGCTTCCTGGAAAAGGAGGTCGGCCGGATCGACATCAAGCGGCTCGATCTCGCCTGGATGCTCTACTCCGATGGATTCCGCACCGGGTGGTTGACGGCACTTTTCAAGCGGGCTTTCGATATCGTGGGAAGTCTCGCCATCCTGGTCCCGGTCTCGCCCATTCTTCTCATCGCGATGCTGGCGGTATGGCTGGGCGATCGCGGGCCGGTGTTTTACCGGCAAGAGCGCGTAACGCGGCGCGGACGCGGCTTCCGGATCCTAAAATTGCGCACCATGCGCGTGAACGCGGAAGCCGGCGGCGCGGTCTGGGCCGCCGCCAAGGACAATCGCATCACGCCGGTTGGCGAATTTCTGCGCCGCAGCCGGCTGGATGAGGTACCGCAACTTCTCAATGTTCTGTGGGGCGACATGTCGCTCGTAGGCCCGCGTCCCGAGCGTCCGGAATTCATCGCCGATCTTGCCAGGATGCTGCCGCTCTATCACGAGCGTCACGCAGTGAAGGCGGGACTGACCGGCTGGGCGCAAGTCAATTATCCGTACGGGGCGTCGCTGGACGATGCCCGCTCCAAGCTCAGCTACGATCTCTATTATGTGAAGAATTACAGCCTGTTCTTCGATATCCGGATCGTGATGCAGACCCTGCGCGTCGTACTCTGGCCCGGTTCGGGCGTGCGCTGACGCCTTTTAAGGCGTGATCCAATCTCCCAGCGGCATGAAGCGGCCTTGCTGCAATTCGCAGACAAACCCAGCGCGCTGTGCGTGATGGTCGGTCTTGGAGAAACTCACCGGCGGAAGGATGCCGCCGGATTCCCAATTCTTCAGGGTTTCCATCGCATCGATAAAGGATTCGCGCGTGGGATTCGCGCCGGCCCGACGCAGGCCTTCCATCACCATCTGGCCAAAGGCATAGCCGTAAAGAGAATAGCGGTTGAGTTTCTCGTCCGGGAAATAATGCGCCATCAGGCGGCGATAGGCGAGGACGCCCGGCGCGTCGGAGTGGTTGGGGTCGGGATAATAGCAAAGCCCCAGGGTGCCATCCGCGAAACCGCCGGGGACGTTGAGATATTCCTCATCGGTGAGGGGGCCGGTGGAAACCATGCGCACGTCTTTCCAGTCCAGTTTCGCTTTTGCTTCCATCACCCGTTTGGCCTGAGGGGGATAGAGCGCCATCACGATCGCGTCCGGCTTTTGATCGCGCAGGCGTTGCAGTTCGGCGGTCAAATCCGTGGGCAATGTCTGGTTCACCGGCTCTTCGCCCGCCACGGTGTAATTGTTCGCCGGCGCCAGGCTGCGCAGCTTGTCGCGAAAATACTGCCCATAGGCGTTCGGATCGTAGAGGATGGCGATACGCTTCATGCCGCGATCCCGCGCAAGATAACGGTACATCATCCGCGTTTCGCCATCGTAATGCGGAAAGGACGTGAACACGTACCGCTCGTCGTCACGATCCAGAAGTCCGGTATGAGGGAACATGTAGGGAAGCTTGTGCGCCGTCGCGAAAGGCGCGATCCGCATCGAGGCGGTGCCGCCATGGTTCCACAAGAGCAAAACCTGGTCCTGGTCGGCCAGCCGGGCGACGTTGGCGAGCACTTGATCATCGCCCGCCGCGCCGGATTGGGTACGGGCATAGCTGCGCTCGGCGATCTCGCGGCCATGGATACCGCCCGTGTCATTGACCTCGCGGATCACAAGACGCATGCCGAGATTTTCCGCGGCACCCGACGGGGACAAGGCCGAAGGTGCCTCGATTCCGATAACAATCTGTGCGGGCGTGTCGGCCGCGGCGGCGCCGGTGGCGATCAGGGCGGCTGCCGCCAGAACAGTGAATCGGAAAGCCATTCGCTTGTTATAAGGGAAAGCGAGGCCACAGGCTCGATCTGTGTTCAGGCGGCGCCCGGCTTGACGATGGGCTGAAAGCCCGGATGCGGCGTCGAGCCGGCCAGTTTCAAGGTCTCTTCCTCCGCGGCGAGCTGGGCCGCCGCGCCGATGGCGGACTGCTCGAGCACGCCGGTCTGATGCCAGCGGCCTTCCGGACGGATGATGCGGTAGGGATCGTCTCCGATCGTCACCGCGTCCGGGTCGCGCTCCATCTCGGCAACGACTTCGACATAGTCGAAGCCGGAGAACACAAAGCTCTTGCCGCCTTCCAGGACTTCAAAGCCAAAGCGCCTCCAGAAATCGACCAGCCGGGTCTGGGAATGGGCATAGATGCGCCCATAACCCTTTTTCTGGCAGAATTTGAAGGCCGCCCGCACCAATTGAAACGCGGCGCGGGACTTGCGGAATTCCTTGCGGATCGCGAGCCGTTCCAGCTTGGCGAAATCGGCGAAGAAGCGCAGGCGCAGGCAACCGATCGGCTCGTCGCCCATATAGGCCAGCAGGTGCGTGGCCGAGAGGTCGTTGCCGTCATATTCCTCGAAATAGGGGCATTCCTGCTCGCCCATATAGACGACGTTGCGCACGGCAGCGACGCGCATCATGTCTTCGAAGGTGCGCGCGATCGTGACGCCGATCTCGTGACGATCCGCGCCTGGAATATAGGTATCGTATGGCGGCGGGATGGGCTTACGCGGGAAGACCCAGACATTCGGCGCCAGGATGGGACCGACTTGTGCGCCTTTGGTAAGGCCCAGCGTCTCGTTGAAACGTACGCCGACATCCGTATTGGGGCGCGAATAGATATTGACGTCCGCGAAACGGGGCATCGACATTCGGTCCATGAAAAGCGCCAAGCCGCCGGCCAGCGGGCCGGGCGCGAAGACGCACCACATGTAAATGCCGGCCGGACGTTCATGCGGCTTCGCCAGCAGCCGGAAATCGGGATCCGGCCCGTTGATGGTACCAAGCGCCAGTTGCATCATCCCGATCTCGTTGAGCAGAAGGATCATGATGAATCCTTCCCCCACCGGCGCGGCGGGATTGAAACGGGATTTGCGGGCCACCGCATACATATGTCCGTGCTGGTGGCGCAGGACGTTCTGGATGGTTCCGGTTTTGCCAAGTCCCGGAACGCTTGCCCGGGCCTTTTCCATAAGCCTTGCGATCTCGCCTTCATCGGGGTCGAAGAAGATCAGATGGCGGGCCATCCGGCTGGAGTCCAGTTCGTCGAGCTTGTACTTGCCGAAATGCGTGTCGCCAGTACCGCGCTCTACGATTTGTTCTTTTTGCGGTAGTGACATGTTACCCGCCATGATTGTTAACAATGGATAAACCATAATTCTTCCGGTCGGGGAGATAAACACCCAATCGCCAGACAAGTTAATTGCACAAGCGGAACTGCGTAAAACATCGCAGATGGCGGGCGTGAGCGGGGGTTTGGGGTCCGAGGGCCGCTTGCCGGACTCCACAAACTCATGGCGCGCGCATGAGATCGCCGCTCGGAAAGGCGCGTTTGCGATCTTTTTACGATACCCGGATTAAACGGATGATCGTTGGGTTTACCGCCAATTTAAGTTTTGGATCAAAAATTGGGGCATGGATGTCATCGCAGCCGCCAGGACGCTCAACCGGAAGGCAGTTCAACAGAACTGGCATCACTTCTGTGATCCGACATTGGCGTTCGTCGATCCCAGCTATGAGCATCTGCTCAATTTGTGGCGTACCAAAGCAGGAAATCGCAAGATGCCGTCCCGTTCCGATATCACGCCGCGCGATCTGAA
>CAYWWT010000071.1:0-11320 GCA_964461855.1 uncultured Rhizobium sp.
CGCCATCGACTCCAAGGGCAATCTGTTCACGACGGAGACCTATGAAGGTCGCCGCATCCAGAAGTTCATCAACAAGGGCATGGCTCCGGTCACCAAGATGGACCAGGGCGTGCCGCGTCCCGACAACAAATAATCTGTCGTTTCTCGTTAGGTACGAATGTTGAATAAGCTCATGCGCCGCCAGTTTGCTCTGCTACTGGCGGCGCTGACTTTTTTTAGCCTGCCCGCCTTCGCCCACAATATTCCGGTCGATGCGACGCTGCAGATGTTCGTCAAGCCTGAAGGCCACAAGCTTCAGGTCCTGGTCCGCGTTCCGCTGACGACCTATGTCGATGCGGAATATCCCCGGCGCGCAGGTGGCTATGTCGATCTGGCCAAGGTCGATTTCTCGCTACGCTCGGCCGCCACCGTGGTCCTGCTCGAAACCCTCAAAATGTACGAAGGGGACAAAGAGCTTCCCAAGCCGACCATCGTCTCGACCCGGATGTCGCTGGAATCGGACAAGTCGTTCTCCAACTACGACACCGCCCTTGCCCATGTGACCGGCCCGCCATTGCCGCCGGAGACCACGATCTTCTGGGAACAAGGCAAGCTCGACGTCCTGCTCGAATATCCGATCCAGTCGGACAAGTCCTATTTCGGCATGCATGCCGCCTTCGACCGGCTGGCGGAGCATGAAAACACCACCGTGCTGTTCATGCCTCCGGACAGTCCCAGCCGCGCCTACGACCTGCAGGGCGATGCCGGTCTCGTTCGTCTCGACCCGACCTGGTACCATGCGGCCTGGCTGTTCGTGGTGATGGGCTTCTATCACATCCTGGAAGGCATCGATCACCTGCTCTTCCTGTTCTGCCTGGTCATTCCCTTCCGCCGCGTCCGCCCGCTAATCCCCGTCGTCTCCGCCTTCACCGTGGCGCATTCGATCACCCTGATCGCATCCGCTTATGGCGTGGCGCCGGACGCGCTCTGGTTCCCGCCCCTGATCGAAATGCTGATCGCGGTCTCCATCGTCTATATGGCGCTGGAGAACATCATCGTCGAACATCCCGGCCGGCGCTGGATCGTCACCTTCTTCTTCGGCCTGGTGCACGGCTTCGGCTTCTCCTTTGTTCTGCGTCAGACCATGCAGTTCGCGGGTGATCATGTGCTGCCCTCGCTGCTGGCCTTCAATGTCGGCGTCGAGATCGGCCAGCTTGTCATGTTGATTCTGTTCGTGCCGTTCCTGAACTTCCTCTTCCGCCGCGTCGTGGCGCAGCGGCTGGGCACCATCATCCTCTCGGCGCTGGTGGCGCATCAGGCCTGGCATTGGATGGAAGACCGTTTCGACGCGCTGTCGCAATTCCCCTGGCCCAACTTCACGATGGAAGGCATGGTCAGCGCGTTGCGCTGGGCGACCGCTCTGGTGGTCGTCGCGGCGCTGGTCTGGCTGGTGTCGCTGGTAACGCGGCGCTGGGAACAGCCCGGCAAGCGACTGCCCCAAAGTCCGGCGCAATAACGAACAAGCGTTACGGCCCGCCCGCCAGCCAATCCAGCTTGGTCCGTGCATCGAGTTTGGGGGCGGCCATCACAAGTGCCGCTTTCATTTCGTCCTCGAAACCATAGGGCGGATTGAGCACCAGCAAACCCGACCGCCCCAGCCTTCCCTCCGGCGCATCAATCGCGATTTCAATTCGGAGCGCCTTTCGGACCCCACCCGCCAGCACTTCGCCGGCAAAAGCATTGCCGGCGGCCTCGGATTTGATCGGGTACCAGAGCAGATAGATTCCGGTCGCGAATTTGCGATAGGCCTCCCGCGTCACCCGCGCCGCCCGCTCGAATTCGTCGGGTGCCTCGAAAGGCGGATCGATCAGCACCAAACCGCGCCGCTCCGGTGGCGGGAGCAAGGCGCTGAGGCGGATATAACCGTCATCCGCTTCGACACGCGCCTTGCGCCAGGACAAAAGCAGGTTTTTCAGCGCAGCCGCTTCTTCGGGATGCTTTTCCACCGCCACCAGCCGGTCTTGAAGCCTGAGCATCCGCGCCGCGATCAAGGGCGAGCCGGGATAATGATGGACGCCGCTTTCCGCGACCAGCGAGAGATAGCGTTCCAGCAAAGGCGATCCGGACAATCCCTTGAGCTTTTCGATGCCCGCCGCCGCCTCGCCGGTCTTGCGCGCTTCGTCCGACGCCAGGTCGTACAACCCGCGCCCGGCATGGCTGTCGATCACCGCGAACGGCGCATCCTTCTTTGCCAGATGGGTGAGAATGGCGATCTCCGCCAGATGCTTCACGACATCCGCGAAATTGCCGGCATGGTAGGAATGTCTGTAATTCATGGGGTTCTTTTGCCCCCTCTGCCCTTCGCATCGCAAGCGCTGCTACGGGCATCTCCCCCGCCAGCGCGCTTCGCGCGCGCAGGGGAGATGGGCCTCAGCCAAGGCGCACTTTCCTATTCACAGAAAACTCTAACTTTCGCGCGCTCGTTGTCGACATCCACGGTCAGGTCTCTGAGCTGCTCGACCAGATCTCCCAGATTGTCGGGCGTCAGCTTGTTGATGTCGAACGGGATACCTTCCTTTCGCAACGCCTCGTTGACCTGATCGCGGGCGCGGTCGGGAATGACTCCGGCAAGCCGCACGCCGGCCCGCAAAAGCTGCATCGGCACGCGAACGTTCACTTTTGTCGGTCCTTCGGTTTCGTCATTGGCATCGACCAGCACGCGCAGATATTTGACGCCGCCCCTATCGCGCGGCATCGGCGCCCGTTCCAGCGCGGCGATCAGACGCTCGGCCTCGGCGGAATTGATCTTGCCCTGGGCCAGCATATCCAGAACCTGACGGCGATTGTCGCTCATGGCATGTCCCTTCAATGCAGCTTGATGAAAACGCGGCTCTCGCGATTGTCCACTTCCACCTGGGTGCCGCGCGTGGCGGCCAGAACGCCATTGGCCGCGCGCAGCGAACGCCACAGATTGAAGCGGAAAATCAGAGAGCCCACGAAAAGCAGCGGCAGCGCCAGAAGCAGCAGCGGGATCAGCAACAACCACAGCAGGAATAGCGGCAGCCATAGCCTCAGACCGAAGCGCCACCCGGCCGGTTTGACATGCAGGCTGGCGGAAAGCGGCGGCAGAATTTCGGGTGTCATTGTCCCTCCAATGCGCGGATGGCGTCGGCGGCGCTGATCTGGCCCCGCTCCAACCGGTCCAGCACTTCATTGCGCGACGGCTTGGGATCGGTTTCGACGAATTCCAATTGCGCGGCGATGCGGTTCAGCCGTGCCTTGACCGTGGGATACGACACCCCGAACACCTGCTCCATGTCCTTGATCGAGCCATGGCTGCGCAGAAAGGCGGCCACGAAGATCTGATCCTCGGCGGACAACCGCGCCAGCTGCGGCAGCGCGAATTGCCCTTCCAGGACGATGTTCTTGTCCGCCAACCGGACCCGCTCGACCACCATGGGCGCGCCCTGGGTCAGCCCAGTCAGTTCCTGCCAGTCCTGTATCTCTGCCATCACCAATCTCGCTGATATGACAGACGATAATTGATAATATCAATTTTTCAAGCAGAAAAAATTGATTTTCTTATTTCGCGATCTAACAGCCTGAACTGGCGATCCTTTTAAGGAGCGCATCCCGTCGGTTTGAGGATTCTGCGGGTCGAGGCGGGGTCTTTCGCCAATCTGGCCGCGGGGCGAATCGGCCGGGCGACCAGGTTGCCGCCGCAGTTGGGACAGATGCCCTTGAGCTTGGTCTCCGCGCAATCGACGCAGAAGGTGCACTCATACGTGCAGATACGAGCTTCGGCGCTGTCGGGCGGCAGATCCTTGTTGCAGCACTCGCAGTTGGGACGCAGTTCGAGCATGGGCGGATCCTCTTCAAATACCGATGCCAACATGTGTCCGCGTCCGCGGCAATCCACGCGCGGAGCGGAACTGCCATGCCCTGCCTTGCAGGCCCGAAAGGTAAAAAATGAATTGCCGCCGGACGCCGCGGGGCCAGCCCGGCCGCCCCACAATAAAGTAACCAATCCTGACTAAAAACTGGCGCCTGATCTTGTCGGCATTGGCCGGATGGAGTTCTTAGCGGCATGAAAATCTCTGTATTGGGAATAGGTTACGTCGGCACCGTGGCTTTGGGCTGCCTGGCCAAGTTTGGTCATCAGGTGGTGGGCGTCGATATCTCGGAACACAAGGTCGGCATGCTGGCCAAAGGCCAATCGCCCATCGTGGAAGCCGAGATCGACGAATTGATCGCCGAAGGCGCCAGGACCGGCAAACTGACCGCCACAACCTCCATCGCCGACGCCATCGCGAACACCGACATTTCCTTCATCGCCGTGGGCACGCCCAGCGGCCCCGACGGGTCCGTGTCGATGCGCGCGGTCGACGAAGTCTCGGCCAGCATCGGCCGCGAACTGCGCCACAAATCCACACCGCACATCATCGTGATGCGCAGCACCGTTCCCCCGGGCACCGCCGAGGAGCGCATCATCGCGCTTCTTGAAAAAGAAAGCGGCAAGCGCCATGGCGAAGGCTTTCACTATTTCAGCAATCCGGAATTCCTGCGCGAAGGCACATCGGTACGCGACTTTTATGCCCCGCCCTATACGTTGATCGGCGCCAAGGACGGCGACAATGCCGATGTGCTGCGCGAGTTGTACAAGCCCATCAGCGGCGACATCCATGTCACCAGCTATCGCGTCGCCGAAAGCGTCAAATATCTCGCCAACGCCTATCACGCCGTGAAACTGGCCTTCGCCAATGAAGGCGGCGCCATTCTGGCGGCCATGGGCGTGGATGCGCGCGCGGCCTACAAGCTGTTCTGCCTGGACACCCAACTGAATGTCTCGCCGGCCTATCTGACGCCGGGTTTCGCGTTCGGCGGCTCCTGCCTGCCCAAGGATATCCGCAGCTTCCTGTCGCTGGCCAAGAAGGCCAATGTGCAGGCGCCGTTCCTGGGTCAGGTGCTGCCCAGCAACAACCAGATCATCGAAGGCGTGTTCGAGCGCATCAACAGTTATGGCCGCCAGAATGTGGCGCTGTTCGGCCTGGCATTCAAATCCGGCACCGACGATCTGCGCGAAAGCCCGCTGGTCATCCTGGCCGAACGCCTGCTCGGCCGCGGCTATCCGCTGCGGATTTTCGACCGCTCGGTCCAGATCGCCAACCTGACCGGCAGCAACCGCGCCTATATCGAAAAGGAAATTCCGCATTTGGAGCGGCTGCTTACCGCCGATCCGCAGGAAGCGCTGCAAAGCGCGGACCTGATCGTGGTGGGCCATGTCGGCAAGGCGGATCGCGCCGCGCTGCTGGCCGGCCTGAAAGGCAAGACCGTACTCGATCTGGCAGGCGTGCCGGAACTGCGCGAAGGCACCGGCTTCACTTATCAAGGCCTTTGCTGGTGACACGGCGGCTTCTGGTCGTTTCGCCGCGCTTTCTGTTTCCTCTCGACCAGGGCGGGCGCATCCGCACCGCCAATACGCTGCGCAACATGAAAGGCGGTGCGTTCCAGATCACGCTGGTGTCGCCCGCGCCCCCGGATGCAGGCCGCTGGGACCCTGAGATCGCCACCGTCTGTGATGACTTTCGTAGTTGGCCGGAAGCGGCCATGTCTCGCGCGGGCAAGATCGCCGCACTATTCGGCAAGCTGCCGGTCGCCGTCGCCAGCGATGTTTCGCGGGCGGGCCGGCGTGTGGTTGCCGAGGCCCTCGCCGAAAAACCTGACGCCGTGCTGGTGGATTTTCCCCATGCCGCGGTGCTGATGCCATCGGCAATGCCATCCCGCTCCATCATGTTCACCCACAATGTCGAAGCGGAAATCTTCGAACGCCAGGTCGAGCTGACGCGCCCACCGATGCAATGGATATGGCAGCATGAGGCCCGCAAAATGCGCCGCTTCGAGGCCGAAACGTTGCGCAAGTTCAAATCCGTGATCGCGGTGTCGGAACGCGACGCCCACGCGCTGGAGACCCAGTATCAGATTCCCAAGGTTCATCCCGTGAAGACCGGCGTGGATGTGAATTATTATGCCTGGGTGCGGCCCGACAGCGTTGCCCCGCCTCCGCCCGATGGCGGCATTCTGGTTTTCACCGGCGCGATGGACAGCCGCTCCAATATCGAAGGCATCCAGTTCCTGTTGCGCGAAGTCTGGCCGCTCATCCTGGCCAAACGCCCCAAGGCCCAGGCCCTGATCGTGGGCCGCAATCCGCCCGCGAATTTGAAAGCCGAAGCCGCTTCCCGCGGCTATGACTGGGCCTTCTCCGGCTATGTCGACGATGTCCGCACCTGGGTCGCGAAGGGGCACGCCTATGCCATTCCGCTGCGCGTGGGCAGCGGCACCCGTCTCAAAGTGTTCGAAGCGATGGCGATGGGCACGCCGATGGTGTCCACCGGCCTGGGCGTGGAAGGTCTGCCGGTCGCGCCGGGCGAGCATTACCTGCGCGCCGATGACGCGCGGTCTTTCGCGGATGCGGTTCTGACCCTGTTCGCCGACCCGGTGCGCCGTCAGGCACTTTCCACGGCGGCGCGCGCGCTGGTGGAGCAACACTTCTCCTGGCCCGCCGTCACCGGCGAATTCGAAGCGATCTGCCTGGCCGCCGCTCAACAGCGTTGATTGCAGTGCAGATGATGCGAGCACCAACACCGACTGCGTAATTGGATCTCGATAGTACGGGCGGCCCCGTCCGGTGAGCGCAGCGAGACGGGCCATAAAATAACCCGACCGCCCGATTCTCTATTCTGGAAATTTAGGCTGAACATTTGTTTCGCACCCAATGGGTGCGAAACAAATGGTGCGGGCGGTCGGAATCGAACCGACACACCTTGCGGTACCAGATTTTGAGTCTGGCGCGTCTACCAGTTCCACCACGCCCGCACGGCGCCGCGAGAGCCGAAAGGCCCGCGCGTCTGGCCGGATGGATGCCACAAGCGGCCTCCGCCGTCCAGACCGGGATTTGCGGCGTTATTTCTTGGTCCAGGCGCCGCCCAGCGGCTTGTAGAATTCGCCGGCCGGCAGCTTGCCGATCAGCTGGGCGCCGGTCGCCTGCCCGGCTGCATCGCGGGTGACGCCGGATTTCGCGGCGGTCTGGGCATAGACGTCGGCACGGGCTGCGTTGATCGCGGTCACCGCAGCCGTGGTGGCGCCGTCGGCCGAGCCTTTGACGAAGCCCAGATAGCCGTCGCCCTGCTCGCCCACCGTGCCCGCCGACTTGGCGGCATCGACGGCGGCCTTGTCGCTGGCCAGGTCGGCAAAGGCCGGCTGCACCAGCGCCAGAAGCAACGCCAGCCCCAGGGCCGATTTCAGTTTTGCGAGAATGCTCATCGAAGGTTTCCCTTTCGCCCAATCAAATCAGAAAATATCCGGATTCTGCTGAATCGCGCTCTGAACTTCCTTGTCCAGGCGCACGCGCACATCGGCATCGAGCTTGGCATAGATATTGATCGGCGCCACCTCGACGCGAATGGTCGGCGTGCAGGCCGCAAGCGTTGCGCAAACGGCGGCCGCATACAACGCGGCGCGTATGGGATGTCTCATCGGACTGCTCCTAATCCGTTTGCCCTTGAAGCGTCTTCGACCATGCTTCGCCATAGGATTTTAGAAGTTCGTCAAAATTAAGGGAAGTGTCCAGCGTCAGGTCGATGGGTGTGCCATTCGGCAACGGAATGGGCTTTTGCAAGGCCGTGCCGTTGATCAGGTCGATCAGGCCCACCTCCGCCTGTTGCGGCTTGGGCGGGTCGCTGCGCCCCTTGATGTGAAAGACGATCTGCAGGCGCCCGCCGGGCACGCTGTTGAGGTCGGCGCTGAGCTGGTCGAACGCCAGATGCTCCAGCGCCTGATAGGCGAAATCCTGCACCGCATTGGTGGCGGCCGCCGCGTCCGCGCCTTGCGCCCAGAGCGAACGGTCGATGGAAAGATGGCCGGGCCCATCGGCCTGGACATGGCCATTGACGATGCGAAATCCATCCGGCCCTGCCGAGAACGGCACATGACCGGAGACCTTGCCCTCCAGCTTGACCTTGCTGCCCAGATTGGACGCCGTCACCAGGGACGAAAGCGAGATCGAAGTCAGATCGGCCGCGCCGTCGATTCGCCCGGGATTGGCCAGATTGACGGTGAAAGCGCCCAGCGCGGCGTGGCCTTCGGCGAAGCCGCTGCTGACTTTGTCGACGCTGATGCGTGTGGGCGTAAAGCCGAAGCGCACATCGACAGCGCTGAAGGGCAAGGTCCAGTCGATTCGCGAAATCGCAAGCGCCTGGCCGGGCTTGGTCGCAGGCGGCAGCAAGGAGGTGAAATCCAGATTCGTCTTCACGGCATGGGCTTTTCCCAGGGGGGTGAGGAAATCCAGGCTGGCGATCGCAAGGTGACCGCCGCTGGTAATGCCGGCGGTCGTCCAGCGCACATCGCCGGAAAAATCCACCGCGCCATCGGCATTGCGAAACGCGGCAAGCAATGGCGAAAGGCTTTCGGGCTGAAGCTTGCCGGGCGCGAAGACCAGATGCGGCGCGGCGATATGGGCCGAACCCGCACCGCTCGTCATCATGTGGCTGAAATCGGCTGTGCCCAAGGGGTTATGCTTTTCATCGGAGGCCGCGATCCGTCCGCGCCACACATTGTCCTTCAAATCGATCGTGCCGCTGCCCAGAAGCGGATGAAAACGCGGATTTGCCGCCCCGTCCGACATCCGTGCCGACGCCAGCGTAACTTTACCGGCCAGGGGGTTCTTTGCTCCCACGCTGAAGTGAATGGTGGCTTGCGCCTGATCCATGTGGGTATTGGCAAAGGGCAGTTCGGCCTTGGCATCGCGGGCGATCGCGCCCAGCGCCAAACCCTCGGTCCCGAACCCCAGCAGTGCTTTGCCAGGGATCGGGCAGACGCTTGCAGCGATGCCTTTTGCCATGTCCGCCGCGCCGGGATGGAAGGCGGCGACCGACAACCTCGCGCAATCATTGGCGAAATAATTCCAGACGCCCGCTTTACCTTCGACATGTCCCGAACCGGACAGCGCGATCCCGCGAAACGCGGCATAGTTCAGACGGGTCTCGATCCGGGTCTGACCTTGAAAAGCTCCGTTGCTCCAACTGAAGTCGGGCAGGGATAATTGGAGCGCGGGCAAGCCGCGGCCGGTCAGCGCCGCTTCCAATGCGCCGCCGACGCCATCACTTCCGCCATGCAGATTCAGCTTGGACAAGGTGAGCACCCCGCCCGCCGCACCGCGCAGCGACGCGGATTGCGCCAGCGAGAATTCGATCCGGTTGCGCCGCACTTTGACATGCCCGCCAACGGCAAGATCCAGATGCGCCAGATTCTCCGAAGCCGCTGTCGCCAGCGCGCGGTCGCCTGCCAGCAACGCACGCACCGGCGCAGGCTCGAACCCGGCTCCTGCGATGGCCTTAAGATCGCCATCGCCATCCCAGGAGCCTTGCGCGGTGGACAAGCGAACATTCCTGGCCGTCAGCGCAAGAGAGGGCGCGGTCGCCATAAGACCGGCGTCGGCGCGTGATGACGATGCCGTCAATTGCAGCGACGGCGCCGATAGCGCGAAACCATTTTTGGCCAGGGTCCAACGAAGGCCGTCCGCGGAAAAATCCGCGCGCAGCCCTTCCAGACTCGCTGTGGGATTATGGACATCGCCTTCGACATGAAGCTGTGCCCGCCCCCCATCCTTGGCGAAAGACAGCCGTGCCGCCTTCACGTTCATGACGGTCGCGGCGCTGCGAATCGCCGTAGGGCGCAGAGACAATTTCACCAGCACCGGCTCGTTGCGCACGAGTTTGACGTCGCCGTCCAATGCCAGCGCGCCATAGGGCGATGCCAGAAATACGGTGAGCCCCGTCAGCGAGACGGTTAGGTCGCTGCTGACGAAACGCGACTGGCCCTGAGCCGAGCGCAGCGAGTCGATCCAGGATTGAAGCGATGGCAGGCTCAGTGAACCATCGGTCGCCAGGCGCGCATGCACGACCGGATGAACCAACCGCACCTCGACCACATAAGGCGTCCAACGCAGCGGATCGAAGCGCAATTCAATCCGGTCGGTGGAAAGTTCCGGTGCATTGGCAGGGCCAAGGGCGAAACGGCCCGAAACGCCGGACAGACCAATGGCGTCAATGGAGACCGTCGAAGCAATGCCGTGGCTACGGAAGTAATTGCGCGCCAGTTCCGCCGCCAACCGCGCCCGAGCCACCCAAAGCACCAGCACCAGCGCCAGAACGCCCAACAGACACAGAAGCAGGATGCGTCGCCATTTCATCACAGGGAACTATCTGTCGCCAAACTGTGACCGATTTGCGCCCACTGATTCCACTCCACTGGAATTGCCGTCATCAGATCGTCTCCCGCTTCCGCGAGAATGCAGACGGGACGGCAAAGGAGAACATCATGCAGGATCACCATACCGCAAATGAAAACCCGCCGCGCGAAGCCATCGCGCTGATGAGCCGGTCGCTGGACATGAGTTTGGGCCAGAGCCGCATGCTTCTGGACGAGATGGTGCGCTTTGCCAAAAACGAATCCCTTCATCTGGCGCAAAGGCAGCTGGACCATGCCAACAATGCCTTCACCCAATTCGGCGAGCGCCGCGATATCGTGGGCCTGATCGATGCCCAGCAGGAATGGGCCAAGCTGGTGGTGCAGGATTATGCCTCCCTGGGCCTGCGTTATGCCGAGATGTTTCATGCGCTCACGCAGCAGATTCAGTCCCAGGTCCAGGCCAGCGCCAAGGGGTTTGCTGAAGAAAAGGAAGATATGCGGAACGACTTCGCGGCCCAGGCCATGGCGGCGACCCATGCCGGCTTGAATGGCGGGCAAAACCATCCACCGGCGGAATAGCCGGCGGCCCGGTTGAAATCGCCCCGTAAGCAATTGTTAACTATAATAAATCAATTTTTCCGGGCCGAAAGCGGAACGGCGCGGCGGCTCCCACCCGGTCGCGCTCCTGGGCATTTGGACCCGGTCGTTGCGGTCTAAGCCCCGAATCCGTGGCGGAAATTTTGCCTCTCGGTTTGCGGAACCGGTTCGTTGTGCGCAAGCGCTGGACGGGCCCTTTTCTACAAACTCGTGAAGCGATAAGAGCGGCGGACACATCCGTCCCGGGATTCCCATCACATGACCGCCCGCAAGATTTCCCGCGCTCTTCTTTCCGTTTCCGACAAGACCGGCCTGATCGATTTCGCCAAGGGCCTGGCCGGGCATGGGGTGATGCTGATCTCCACCGGCGGCACGGCCAAGGCACTGCGCGATGCGGGGCTCAGCGTCAGCGACGTTTCCGAGATCACGCAATTTCCGGAGATGATGGATGGCCGGGTCAAGACCCTGCATCCCAACGTCCATGGCGGTCTTCTGGAGC
>CAYWWT010000072.1:0-11308 GCA_964461855.1 uncultured Rhizobium sp.
CGGAAGCGACTTTCGTAATCCAGCACATAATGTGGAATGCCGATGACCTCTGCGACGCGCTTGGCGTCATAGATATCCTGGCCGGCGCAGCAGGCGCCTTTCTTCTTCTGCACCGTGTCGGGATAAAGCTGTAGCGTGATGCCGACCACGTCATAGCCCTGGCGCTTCAAAAGCGCCGCGGTGACGGAGGAATCCACGCCGCCGGACATGGCGGCGACGATACGGCTTCCGGGCGGCAGGGCGGTGGCGGACATGGGCGCGATATAGAGAGCCGCGCCCCACATCGCAACGCAAAAGCTGAGACTAGTTGCCCGGTGTCGGAAGATAATTCAATAAAGTCAACTGGTTGAGACCAGAGGTGACCTGCAGCACGGCCTGCAGGGCGGTCTGGTTCAAGGACAATTGGGTCGCCGCTTCGGCCATGTCGGTCTTCTGGATCTTGTTGATGAAGCCCGTATAGAGCGTCGCCATGGAATCCTGCTGGGTGCCGGCGCTTTCGAGCTGATTATAGGCATAACCGTTTTCCGCCGTCGCCGTGTTCAGGTTCGTCGCCACGGTTCCCACCGATGTGATCTGGGCGGACAGAAAACTATTCTGCGCCTGGCTGAGGCTGGTGCTGCCATCGAGATTGCCGCTGGCCCCCGCATCGAAACCGGCGATATCCTTCAAGGCCTGGATCAAGCCGGTGCCGATATCCGAAGCGGTCATGCCGAACGTGACGGTATGGCCGTCCGCGACCTGGACCGATTTCTTGTCGGTGCCGTTGTTGAAGGCACCCGCCACGGTCGGCAGCGCCACCAGATCGGCAAGCGACGAAACCGTGACAGGCGGCGTGTCGGTGCGCCCGCCGCTATAAATATAGTCGCCATTGGCGTCCTTGGAATTCAGGATCGCGGTCGCCTGGTCGAAGATATTCTGCACCTGGCCCATCAAGGTGGTGGGATCGTTGTTGGACACGGCGTCGGATACGGCCTTCTTCAGCTGCGCCACCAACGTACCAAGGCTGGTCAGCTGACTGTCCTGCATATCGGATTGCGTGACCGCGAGGTTGGTTGCCGCCTTATACGCGTCGTTGCGCGCATTGGCCGAGATCGACGCGGTCAGAACCTGCGCCTGGTTGCCGAACCCGGAATAGGTGTTGGCGACATTCTGGGACGCGATCTGCTCATTGGTCGTGTTCAGCGCGGCGCTGGTCTTGTTGATCTGGCTGAGGAAATAGGCGCTCTGCTGGGCCGTGGCGATGCGGTCAACGCTCATGGGTCATGTCCTACTGGATATCAAGCAAGGTCTGGTAGAGCTGGTCCACCACCGTCAGCATGCGCGCGCCCGCGGTATAGGAGCGCTGATAGGTGGTGAGGTTGGTGAGTTCCTCGTCCAGGCTGACGCCGGAATTGGACGCCATGCGCGATTGCGCTTCCTGCAAGCGGTCGTCCTGGGTGGTCTGGTTCTGGGTCACGGCATTGGAAAGCGTCGAGACCTGCTGATAAAAGGTCGCCGCATAATCCGACAAGGATTCCTTCTGCGGGGAAATCCCGCCCGCGCCGCGGAAATTGCGGTCGGTGTTGATCACATTCTGCAGCGCGATGGCGCCGGAATTGTCGCCGCCCGACAGGATGGAGTCGCCCGCCACCGTCGCAGCCGTGATCTTGGGCGTGCCGAAACCGATGCGCTGCGGCGCCTTGGAAACCGGATCGGTGACGGCGAAATTCACCGCCTGGTTGGCGAGATTGTTGCTGCCGATCCCGAACAATTGCGTGAAGCTGACGCCGGTCGTGCCTCGCTGGGTGGTGTCGCCGGTGACGTTCAGCTTGTAATCGGAATAAAGGCCCGAATTCTGGCTCGAGATCGAGCCGTCGCTGTTCAAGGTGAAAATCGCCGCGCCGCCCATGGCGGTATTCAGCGCGCTGATCACATTGCCGATGGTCTGGCCGGCCGTGGTGGTAACGCTGACCTGCTTGACGATATCGCCATTGGGGCCCTTGAGCGATAACGCGATCACCCCGCCCGCCGCCAGACCGCTGGCGTCGGATGCCGACAGGCCGGTGGAAAGCACCGAAGGTCCTTCGGCGGTATAGACGTCGTTGAGGCCGAAGAATTGCGAGAAGGCGGTGCCGCCCCGGCTGCTGGGCGAAGCCGCATCGTCCTGGACCACCACACCATTGCCGCCGGTGGCCGAGATGGACAGCTTGCCATCGGCAAAGCCCGCACTGCCATTGCCGCCCAATGCCGTATTGAGCGCGCCGGCGAAGCTGCCGATCGTGGTGCCGAGAGAAACGGAGGCGCCGCCATCCACCGACAGCGTTCCGGCAGCGAAATTCACATCGACCCGCGACACCAGCTTGCCGCTGGCATCGGTGACGGCGATGGTGGTCTTGCCGGTGAAATTGAGCGCGTCGCCCGAAAGCAATCCGGTTTCGCGGCCCGTCAGGCTGGTGGGAGGCGGATAGGCAGCGTTGGCGTTGGCCTGGGCATTGAACGCCTGGCCCACATTCTGCGCGAAATTGCCCAATCCCTCGGCCAGATCGCCCAGGGTCTGATCGCGCATGTCGATCATGCCCTTCAGCGAGCCGCCCGACAAATGCGGGTCCAGTGCCTGGGCCTGGCCGATCATCTGTCCGCTCTGCGGATTGAAATCCTGGATCTGGATATTGCCGTAAGTGCCGTTCTGCACGCCGCCGGCATAGCTCAGGACACCATAGGTGTTGCTGACCAGATTGATGCCGTCGGTGGTGGTAACGTTAAGCCCGCCATCGGGCTGCGCGTTGACGCGGATGCCGATGGTCTGGCTGAGCGTGTTCAGCGCATTGTCGCGCTGATCTTCCAGCGCCGAAGAAGTATCGCCCATCGCGGTCGAAGTCTTGATCTGCTGGTTCAAGGTCCAGATCTGCTGGATCAGCGTGTTGGTGGAGGAGATCGAGTTCACCACCTGGCTGTCGACCTGGCTCTGCAGCGAGGAAATGGTCGACGAGGCATTGGAGATGTCGCTCGCCAGTCCCCGCAAAGTGTTGAGCGCCGCCGACGCGCTGGAAGATGACGACGGGGATTGCGAGGCCACGCCGAAGGCCGCGGCGAGATTGGTGAGGCCGGTGGCGAGCGACTGGTTGTCGCCCGGACTGCCCAGAAGCCCGTTCAACTGCGTGAAGAAACTGGCGGCGGTGTCGTACTGGGATGCGGCGCCGCCGGCGGCAAGCTGTTCCTGGCGCAGGAAGGAATCGACGACGCGCTGGATGCTGCCCATATCGACGCCCATCAACTGGCCGCCCACGGCCAATGTCTGTTCGTTCACCACCCGGCGCGCATAGCCCGGCGTGTTGATGTTGGCGATATTGTTGGAGACCACACCCAAGGCGGCGCTGCTGGTCTTCAGCGCGCTCAAGGCGGTCGCGGCAATTCCGTTCAGGCTCACGCGCTGAAATCCAAAAGCTTTGTTTCCGGCAGACGATGTCGCAAACCCCGTGCCAGCCCGGATCTGATTTTTTCCCTGCAAATAAAGGCTTTTTGGATGTCCGGTCCCGCCACCACAGGCGGCAGAGTTTGCCGGTCTGGGCATGAACTGCCCTGTCCTTTGTGTTGGCGCAAACGCCCGAGTTCCAAAAAAAGCCCATGGTATCGGCGCAAAAATTCTGGTCCGGCCCTTGCTTTATCTCTCGCGAAGCAACGGCCGTGGCATGTGCGCGGTCATCGAAGCACTTGGATTTTTCTTGGCGCCTTCCACCGACATGATCGCCGCACCTGCCAGCGCCCCCAGAGGCGCCGGCCACGCGCATGCGTCGCGCGGCAAGTCGGGCAGCGACTCCGATTTCGCGCAGTTCCTGGCATCGACAACGAACGCGGCGGCCTCGCCGCAGGACGATGGCGAGCAGGATTCCAAAATCCAGGTCCGCCCATCATCCGCCGCGCCGTCGCAAGACGATGCCGCCAGGAAGGATGATAAGGTTGCGGGCAAGCCGGACAAGGTTGTCGCCGTCCAGAAAAACGACAAGCACGACCATAAGTTAGACGGCGAAAAGAAAGACACCACCGACGCTTCGCCCGCGACACAGATAAGTGTCGCGGCCGCGCCAACCCCGCCAGTGGCATCGACCACACCGCTCCCCGCTTCCGATACGGACACGGCCGTCCTTGCGCTGTCTGATACAGCTGTCGGCATTGCCGGTGACGGCAAAGCGAAGGACGCGGCGGACCCAGGCCAGGCCATTCCGGACGGCGACAAGTCCGCAAGCGGCAAGGCCGGTAGCGATGATGGCAAGATCAAGCCGGATCATTCGCAGCCCCTGATTGCCGCGACACCAACAGGCATCGAAGCGTCCGTGGCGCAAGCAGCGGTCTCCACTCCCGCCGCAACCGCGCGGAAGGATATCGCCAGCCCCGCACCGGTTCCGCTGCAACAAACGGCAAACGCTGCCGTCCCCGCGCAACCGCCTGCTTCCGGCGACACAACCGCTATCACCGCTGCCGTTGCCAAGCCGGTTGCCGGAAAACCCGCCAACGTCGTATTGGAGACGACAGAAGCGCCTGAAGATCTCCCCGTGGAGTCTTTGGCGGCGCTGCAGGCCGCTCCCGCTACGGCAAAGCCCGACACCAAGGATTCCACGCCCAAGAAAGCATCTGCTGCTTCCGTAACATCTGCTGCCTTCTCGATAGCCGGGGGCCCTGCGCCAACATCGGGCGCGCCGAGCCCGGCCATCGCTTCGGATGACAAATCCGGCGTCAAAGACGTCGCCACCGCATCACGAACGGCCGCGCCCGCTGCCGATGCCGCCAAGCCTTCACACAATGCGACACCCGAGGCCGCCGCACCGCAGCCGCAAGCGCAGGTACCCGTGGCCGCTACGGCTCCCGTTCCCAATCCGAGCCTGATCGCGGGCGGCATTCCCTTCGCCGCGCCCACGGCCAATGCCGGTGCCCCGATGCCGGCGACGTCTCTTCACATCGCCAACGCCCCTGCCGAGGCGGCGCCCGATCTGGACGCACTGGCCGTCAGCGTCGCCGCACGCGCGATGGGCGGCGCCAGGCAATTCGAAATTCGTCTCGATCCGCCCGAACTCGGCCGCGTCGATGTCCGGCTGTCCATCGATGCCAGCGGCAAAACCCAGGCGCATATGACCGCCGATCAACCCCAGACCTTGGACCTTTTGCAGAAAGACGCGCCGACGCTGACGCAAGCCTTGCGCGATGCGGGCCTCGACGTTTCCCAGGGCGGTCTCAATTTCTCGCTGCGCGGCCAGGACCGGCAGGCCAATGACGGCGGCCAGGGCATGCCGGGCCGCCGCACCAACCTCTCCGTCAGCCGCGTCATCGGCGCCGTGCAAGCCCAGGCGGCAATCTCCGCCGGCGGCGCCGCCGCCGACGCGCGCCTCGATATTCATGTTTAAGGAAGCGATGTCATGACAACGCCCGTCGGCAGTTCCACGCAAAATCCCGCCGCGACCGGTTCGTCCAGCTCGGATGCCATGCAGCAGCTGTCGGGCAATTTCGACACCTTCCTGCAGCTTCTGACCAGCCAGCTGAAGAACCAGGACCCCACCAGTCCGATGGACTCCAACGCCTTCACCCAGCAATTGGTGATGTACAGCCAGGTCGAGCAGCAAATCTCCACCAACACCAACCTCAAGACCCTGATCGGCCAGGGCACGACGCAGATCGGCTCTTACGCCACATCGTATCTGGGCAAGGCGGTCTCGATCACCAACGGCAATGCCGCGCTGAACAACGGTACGGCGAACTGGACCTACAGTCTGGACACCACCGCCGCCGCGACCGCGCTCACCGTCACCAATGCCAGCGGCCGCATCGTTTATGCCGGCCCGGGCGAGACCGGTTCGGGCAATCACCAGTTCAACTGGAACGGCAAGGACAATAACGGCAACCAGCTTCCGGACGGCACCTACACCTTGGCCGTCAATGCCAAGGCCCTGGACGGCGCCAACGTCACCACGAGCGTCGCCAGCGCCGGTGTCGTCAGCGAGATCGACATGACCTCGGGCACGCCGCAGCTGATGGTCGGCGGCATGAAAATCGGCATCGGTGATATCGCCAATGTCGCGAATATCACGAACTGATTTGTAAATCACAGGGCGCCCGGAAGCGGCGTCGCAATCGCGCAAAGCAGCGGACGAAGTCCAACCCGGCGCAAGGAAGAAAAAAATGAGTCTCTATGGAGCATTGACCATCGGCGTCGCCGGCTTGAGCGCGAACAGCGCGGCCTTGAGCGCGACATCGTCCAACATCGCCAACGTCAACACGGTGGGCTACAAGCAGGCGACCGCCGCCTTCCACACCTTCCTCAACGCCGAGAATGGCGTGGGCAGCAATGCCTCGGCCGGCGTCGCGGTCTCGATCGGCCAGGACATCACCACCCAGGGCCTGCCCACCACGACATCCTCGAACACCGACATGTCGATCTCGGGCAACGGCTTCTTCGTGGTCTCGCCCAATGCCGACGGCACCGGCGCCCGCGCCTATACCCGCGCCGGCAGCTTCACACCCGACGTCAATGGCAATCTGGTCAATACCGCGGGCTTCTACCTGATGGGCTACAAGCTGGATTCCGCCGGCAACGTTCCGACCGACGCCAGCGCGCTCAGCCTGGTCAATACCTCCTCCATCTCCGGCGCGGCCCAGGCCACCAGCAAGCTGACCATCCAGGCCAATCTGTCGTCAGGCTCGACCATCGCCGCGTCCTATACCGCGGGCCAGATGACCTCGGGCGCCGTGGCGCCGGACTTCACCCGCACCATCAACGTCTATGACAGCCAGGGCGGCAGCCAGCCGATCACCTTCTCCTTCATCAAGACCGGCGCCAACGCCTGGGCTTATGAAGCCAGCTATGCCGGCAACGCGGCCAACCTGACCGCGACGGGCCCGATCTCCACCGGCACGGTGGCGTTCAACTCCGACGGCACCTTGGCCAATGTGAACGGCGCCACACCGGCTTCGGGCAACGTCAACCTGACCATCCCGTGGAAGCTTTCTTCCTCGGGTCTCGATCCGCAGACGATTTCGCTCAGCTTGGGCACGGTGGGCGGCAGCAACGGCCTCACCCAGGCCAATGCGCCTTCGGTGCTGAACGGAAGCAATATCGACGGCACGCCGTATGGCAGCGTCACCGGCGTGACCGTGGACAAGGATGGCACCGTCACGGCGCAATTCTCCAACGGCCTGTCGCAAGACGTCTACAAGGTTCCGCTGGCGACCTTCACCAATCCGAACGGGCTGGGCCAGATGTCGGGCAACGCCTATGCCGTCACCAAGGCGAGCGGCGCGGCCAACATCAACCTCGCCAATTCCGGCACCGCGGGCACGATCCAATCCAAATCGCTCGAAGCTTCGACCGTCGATCTGGCGCAGGAATTCACCAATCTGATCACGACTCAGCGGGCGTATTCGGCATCGGCGCGCATCATCACCACCGCCGATTCCATGCTGCAGGAACTTGAGCGTCTGCCGTCGAATTAACGATGACATGTAAACCCAGGAAACGCCCGTATTCATGGGCTTTTCCTGGGCATTCTACGCAGAGTTTTAGAGGTTCATTTACCACGGCCATTGGCCTTTTTTTAAAGGCGCCGGCGTTAATTTCGCCCCTGTCGTGGTTTGGGAGTAGCGTGATGATGGAAGAGCGCAAAGGACGTGTGAGCTATGTCATCGGTCCCGATGGGAGTCCGCTGACGCTCGCCGATCTTCCGCCCCCCTCGACGCGGCGCTGGGTCATCCGCCGCAAGGCTGAAGTTGTCGCCGCGGTGCGCGGCGGCTTGCTGAGCCTGGACGAAGCCTGCCGCCGCTATACGCTGACGGTAGAGGAATTCCTCGCCTGGCAGCATGCGATCGATCGCTTCGGCCTGGCGGGCCTGCGTGCCACCAGGGTGCAGCAGTACCGCAACTGACCGCGTCGCGGCCAGCGGTGGCCGGGTGGAGTTCTTAAGAAAAGCTTTCCGGCGCGCGCAAAAGCTCCGCGGTTATGCTTAAGCCAAATTTTACCACAAGAGCGGCAATGTTTGCCTAGCAGGACTGGTTCCTGGCTGGGAGGATTTTGCTCGTGCCCGAATTTTTCAAGGCAGTCGGTGCCGCGCGCTTTGGCGTGATGGCGGGTGTCGCCGCGGTTCTGACGGCCTTCTTCCTTTATATCGCCGGCGCGATCACCGAACCGCCCAAGACCATCCTGTATGGCGGGCTGGAGCCGCGCGACGCCGCCGCCGTCACCGCCAAGCTCGACGGCATGAATGTGAAATACGACGCCAAGGGCGATGGCACCATCCTGGTGCCGTCCGACCAGGTGACCAGGCTGCGCATGGCGCTGGCCCAGGACAATCTGCCCGCCGCCGGCGTGGGCTACGAGATTTTCGACAAATCGGATGCGTTCGGCACCACCGCTTTCGTCCAGAACATCAACCGGCTGCGCGCCACCGAGGGCGAGTTGGCCCGCTCGATCCAGACCATCGACGGGGTGCAGAGCGCCCGCGTCCATCTGGTGGTGCCCGAGCGCCAGGTCTTTTCCCGCGACGAGCAGACGCCGTCGGCCTCCGTCGTCTTGAAGACCCGCACCGTGATGGGCCGCGGCCAGGTCGCCGCCATTCAGCATCTGGTGGCCGCCGCCGTCGCCTCGTTGACGCCCGCCCGCGTCGCCATCGTGGACGACCGGGGCAATCTTCTGGCGGGGGGCGATGACCGCAGCGGTGCCGACGCCATGGCGGCCAATCAGGAACAGAGCACCACGGACTATGAAGACCGGCTGCGCCAGCGCATCGAATCCATCGTCGCCAGCGTGGTGGGCGCGGGTCACGTCCGCGTCCAGGTCGCCGCCGACATGAACTACAATCACACCTCCACCACTTCGGAGAGCTACGACCCCGACAGCAAAGTCGTGCGCTCAACCCAGACAGTGGAGCAGAATTCCTCCGACACGTCCGGCGGCACGGAGAACGCGGTTTCGGTCGCCAATGCGCTGCCCAATGCCGCCAGCGCCACGCCCGGCGACAACAGCAAATCCGCGACCGGCCGCACCGAAGAGACCACCAATTACGAAATCTCCAAGAAAGTAACGACCTCTGTTCAGGACGGCGGCAACATCAAGGCGCTCTCGGTGGCGGTGGTGGTGGACGGCACGGTGACCGGTGAGGGGCCGAACGCGCCCTACAAGCCGCGCACCGCCGCCGAAATGACCCAGATCACCAGCCTGGTGAAATCCGCGATGGGCTTCAACCAGGCGCGCGGCGACCAGGTGCAGGTCAGCAACATGGCCTTTGCGCGCGTCTATGCCGGCGACGCGACGCCGGCGCCCGCGCCGCTGCTGGGCCTGGATTCGTCCTACTGGTTCAAGATCATCGAAGCCTCGATCATGTGCGTGACCGCGCTTCTGATCGGCCTGTTCGTGGCCCGCCCCTTGATCAACCGCATGTTCGCGCCCAATCCGTCCACCCAGACGATTCAAATCGCCAATGGATCGCCTGTCGTCGGCGCGCTGCCCGCGCCGGCACACGCAGGCGGCGCGGCAACCGCCGACGCCGGACACACGCAAGGCGGCGCCGGACCGGCGCCGCTGCGCATCCTGCCGGCGCAGCCGGGCATCGATCTCAGCCAGATTGAAAATCAGATGTCGCGCGAATCCTCAGTCAAGAAAATCGGTGAAGTGGTGAATTCGCACCCTGAAGAGGCGCTCGCGATCATCCGCACCTGGCTGCATCAACCGGTCTGATCATGGCAAAAAGCGTCAAACCAGTCGTCAGGGACGATGTCCGCTCTCTCTCCGGAGCGGAGCGAGCAGCGATCATCATGCTGTCCCTGGGTGAGGATCATTCCGCCAAGCTCTGGTCCATGATGGACGAGGAAGAGGTCAAGGAAATCTCCCAGGTCATGTCCAATCTGGGCGCGGTTTCCTCCAACGTCACCGAAAAGCTCCTGATCGATTTCGTGTCGCAGATGTCGGGCACCGGCTCGCTGATGGGTTCTTATGAATCCACCGAAAGGCTGATCGCCCGCTTCCTGCCGAACGAAAAAGTCTCGCAGATCATGGAAGAAATCCGCGGCCCCGCCGGCCGCACCATGTGGGACAAGCTCGCCAACGTGAACGAAAGCGTGCTGGCGAATTATCTCAAGAACGAATACCCGCAGACCGTCTCGGTTGTTCTGTCCAAGATCAAGCCGGAACATGCCGCCCGCGTGCTGGGTGCGCTGCCGGAGGAATTCGCGCTGGAAGTGGTGCAGCGCATGCTGCGCATGGAAAGCGTGCAGAAGGACATTCTCGACAAGGTCGAGCAGACCCTGCGCGTCGAGTTCATGTCCAATTTGGCGCGCACCGCCAAGCGCGACGCCCATGAGCAGATGGCGGAAATCTTCAACAATTTCGACCGCCAGACCGAAAGCCGCTTCATCACGGCGCTGGAAGAACGTTCGCGCGACAGCGCCGAGCGGATCAAGGCTTTGATGTTCACTTTCGAAGACCTCGCCAAGCTCGACCCCGGCTCGATCCAGACTCTTCTGCGCAATATCGAGAAGGACAAGCTGGGCCTGGCCTTGAAGGGCGCCACCGACGGCCTGCGCGACGTCTTCTTCACCAATATGAGCGAGCGCGCCGGCAAGATTCTGCGCGAAGACATGGAAGCGATGGGCCCCGTCCGGCTGAAAGACGTCGATGAAGCCCAGATGCGCATGGTCAATGTCGCCAAGGACCTCGCCAACAAGGGCGAGATCATGATCGCCGGCGGCAACAGCGAAGATGAGCTGGTCTACTGATGACCAGCAAATCCAGCGCAAAATTCACCTTCGACACCGAATTCCGCGGTGCCAGCGACGTGGTCTCGGATGCGGCACGTTCGCGCCAGAAACAGACCCTGACGGTCGAAGAGATCGAAACCATGCGTGCCGCCGCCGAAGCCAAGGGCGCAGCGGATGCCACGGTCCGGGCCAATGAAAGCATCGAACGCACCGCTGCCGCCCTGATCGTTTCGCTGCGCGCAGCCCTCGACAACAGCCATGCCGAGATCGAGGCGCTGCGCGCCGAGGCGGCCGCATTGGCGCTGGCCGCCGCCAAGAAAATCGCCCCTGCCGCGCTTGCCGCGCTGCCCGCGGGTGATGTCGAAAATGCCTTGCGCGAAGCCATGCACCAGGCGATCGGCGAGCCCCGCATCACCTTGCGTGCTGCGCCCGGCGTAATTGCCGCGCTGGAAGCTAAGGTTGCCGATATCGCGCATGAAGAAGGTTATGACGGGCGCGTGATGCTGGCCGCCGATCCCACCATCACCGGCGCCGACTGCCTCATCGAATGGCGCGGCGGCGGCAGCGAACGCAGCGAAGCCGCCATCGAAGCTGC
>CAYWWT010000073.1:0-11248 GCA_964461855.1 uncultured Rhizobium sp.
CCATGCGCTTCGCGCAGAGGGGGAGGGTTTTTATGGCCCCCTCTGCCCTGCGCAACCTCGAGCGGGTGATAGGGGCATCTCCCCCTCCATGCGCTTCGCGCAGAGGGGGAGGGTTTTTATGTCCCCCTCTGCCCCAAGTCACGACCTCGGCGTGAGGGAGCTAATCATCGTACGGCCGGGCTCTGTGCTTTTTGATCTGCCCACGGCGCTTTTTCGCGTCGGCGGCGCGGATCTTGCTGGCACGCGTCGGCCGGGTGGCGCGGCGGGGCTTTTCCGGCGTGATTGCCGTCAAAATCACTTCCGCCAGCCGGGCGCGGGCGTCCGCGCGGTTGCGCCCCTGTTCGCGGAAACGCCGCGCCGTGATGGTCAGGACGCCCTCCTTGTCCAGCCGTGTATCGGCCAGCGCCAGGATCGCCGCGCGCGCGGCGTCGGACAGCGCGCTGCTTCGGGCGGCATCGAAACGGAGCTGCACCGCGCTCGCCACTTTGTTGACATTCTGGCCGCCCGGTCCCGACGACTGGATAAAGCGTTCCTCCAGTTCCGTATCGGGAATGATCAAGCCATGCCGGATGAAAAGACCACCCATGATCCTCGCCCTTCGCCGCCCCGCTTTAGCCGGGCCCGCCGAGCCTGTATAGCTGACGGATCAGGACGCGAACCATGAACCGGCACGCCAGCACCATCCAGGGCTTCGATTCCCGCCGCTTGCAGCGCATCGGCGAGGCCATCGCCCGCGCCTATGTCGATACCGGCGCCATTCCGGGCGCCCTGACCATGGTCTGGCGCAAGGGCGAACTGGTGTGGCGCGGCATGAGCGGCGTGCTCGATCTTCAACGCGGGCTGCCGGTGCGGGAGGATTCCATCTTCCGCCTCTATTCCATGACCAAGCCCGTCACCGCCGTGGCGCTGTTGATGCTGATGGAGGAAGGCCTGGTCGGGCTGGACGATCCGGTCTCGCGCTTTATTCCGGAATTCGAGGGGCTGGGCGTCTATGCCGGCGGCGCGATGGGCGGCTTCAAGACCAGCCCCAGCCCGCACCCGGTGAAAGTCATCGATCTGCTGCGTCACACATCGGGGCTGACATACGGCTTTCTGAACCGCACGCCGGTCGATGCCGCCTATCGCGCCTTGCGCCTGGGCGAAGCCGACACCAGGGACGGCTTGCCCGGCATGATCGCCGATCTCAAATCCCTGCCGCTGGAGTTCGCGCCGGGTGAGATGTGGAATTATTCCGTCGGCCTGGATGTTGCGGGATTCCTGGTGGAGAAAATCACCGGGCGGCGCTTTTCGGATTTCCTGCGCACCCGCGTCCTCACCCCGCTGGCGATGCACGACACCGATTTCACCGTGCCCCCTGCCAAGCGCGACCGCTTCGCCACCTGCTATTATGTGCAGGACGGAAAATTGCTGGTGTTCGACGATGGCCGCAATTCCACCTATGCCCAGGCGCCTTCGCTGGAATCGGGCGGCGGCGGTCTTGCCGGCACCGCCAAGGATTATTTGCGCTTCTGCCGCATGCTGCTGAATGGCGGCGAACTGGAAGGCACGCGGCTTCTCAGCCCCAAAAGTGTGGCGCTGATGACGATGAATCATCTGCCCGGCGGGCGCAGCATGACGCAGATGATGCCGGTCACGGGCGCCTTCAACGAAAGCGGCTATGCGGGCGTGGGCTATGGGTTGGGCGTGGGCGTCACGCTGGATGTCGCGGCCACCGGCCTTCCCGGCACGGCAGGCGAATATTCCTGGGGCGGCGCGGCGGGAACCTATTTCTTCAACGATCCCAAGGAGGATCTGGCCGTGGTGTTCATGTCGCAGGTCCTGTTCGCGCCCGACCGGATTAAACTGCGCCGCGATCTGCGCGCCCTGGTTTATGGCGCCATGACGGAGTCGTTTGCGGGATGATCCGCGAGGAATTCGATTTCACGGACTGGGCCGGGCCGTTCGATCCGGCGACCCGCGCGCGGGCGCAAGCCGCGCTGGAACATGGTCGCCTGCTCTATTTTCCGAAAATGCCGTTCCGGCTTTCCAACAGCGAGATGGAATTCCTCGATGGCCGCCTCACCGACGGCAAGGCCAAGAATATCAGCCTGGATCACACCAGCGGAAAATTGCAGGGCACATCGGCCATAGGCGAGCGGGCGGAGCGGCTTGCAAGCATGATCGAGCGTTTCGGCGCCGGCGCCACCCGGTTCGTGCAGGATCTTCTGCCCAATTATGCGGGCGTGGAGCGGGCGCGCACCTCCTATCGTCCGGTCGAAGTGGAAGGCCGGCCCTATTCGGTGATCAGCGACGACCGGCTTCTGCATGTCGACGCCTTTCCCTCGCGGCCGATGAAGGACGGGCGGCGCATCCTGCGCTTCTTCGCCAATGTCGCGCCGGTCAAGGCCGATGGCGGCGGCGCGCGGCATTGGGAAGTGGGCGAGCCCTTCGCCGATTTCGCGGCGAAATTTGCGCCCCGGATCAAGCCGCACTTTCCGGGCAAGAGCTGGGCCTATGACAGGCTGGGCGTAACGCGCGGCCGGCGCTCGGCTTATGACGAGATGATGTTGTCGCTGCATGACGCGGCCAAGCGCGACACGCACTACCAGAAGACCGCGCCGCATACCGCGCTGGATTTCCCGCCGGGAAGTTGCTGGCTGGTCTATACCGACCAGGTGCTGCACGCCGCGCTGAAAGGCGAATTCGCGCTGGAGCAGACCTTCCATTTCGATGTCGTGCAGATGGGCGAACCCGACACCGCGCCGATCAAGGTGCTGGAACGGATAACGGGTAAAACGCTGGCTTAAACCGCTATGCCCAACCGGCTCACAGGAGCGCTTACCCGCCCGTAGAGCCCGTTCCCGCCGGGCATATCCTGATAGAGATCGCTCAGCCCCTGCACGCTTTCGGCATCGCCCAGGAACAGCACGCCATGGGGGGCGAGCACATTTCCAAACCGCTCCAGTACCGAGGCGCGCACCGCGCGATCGAAATGCATCAGCACATTGCGGCACAGGATAAGATCGAGATCGTCGAGCCAGCCGAAACTATCGAGCAGGTTGAATTTGCGAAAACGCACAGTCCGTTTCAGCTGGCTTGAGACCATAAAGCCGCTTTCCTGCGCCACGAAATGGCGCGCCACATCTTCTTCCGACAGGCCGCGCATCACTTCATACTGGGAATAATGCCCCGTCTTGGCGCGCGCGATGGCGTCACCCGAGACATCGGTGGCGAGAAGATCGATGGTCCAGCCGGACAGCGGCATCGCATCCAGCATCATGGCCAGCGACCAGGCTTCCTGGCCCCCGGCGCAGCCCGCCGACCAGATGCGCAGGCGCTTTTCGGTCTGGCGAGTCGCGATCAGCTGCGGCAGCACCTGATCCCGCAGCCGCGCGAATTGCTGCGGGTCGCGAAAGAAAGAAGTCTCGTTCACCGTCATCGCTTCGGTCAGCGCCTGGGCGAGTGATTCATGTCCCAGCCTCACCTCGCGCATCATCTGCGAAGGATCGCGGAAGCCGAAGCGCCGCATCACCGGATGCAACCGCCGTTCCAGCGCCGCTCCCTTGCCTTCGGTGAGCATCATGCCGCCGCGCCGGCGCACCAGCCGGGCCAGGAAGAGAAAATCCTCGGGCGTCATGGCGTGGAAGCTCAGACCGGCTGGCCGAGCTCGACCAGCTTGCTGCGAAGCGTGGCGCGGTCATAGGGCTTCATCACAAAATCGTCCGCGCCGGCGGCCAGCGCGGCGGCGATGTCGTCCGGGTCGCTTTCGGTGGTGGCGAACAGGATCACCGGATGGTCGCCATTGTTCTGGCCGCGCACGCTTTTGAGAAATTCGGGGCCCGGCATCGAGGGCAGATTCCAGTCCAGGAAGATGACGTCTGGCATCTTTTCGTGGCAGGCGCGCAGGCCGCCCATGCCATCTTCGGCCTCGCCGGTTTCGAAGTGCAATTCCTCGAAGATGCGGCGCGCGACGGCGCGCATGACGCGGCTGTCCTCCACCACCAGGCAATTCTTCATGGGCCCCTCCCGAATCTTCCCGAGATTAGGCCGCCGAAGGTAAACGGGAGCTTGCGGTTTCGGACCGGTTAACCGGCGGTAATCACCACGCTGCCCTCGCCCACTGCCACAGTCAGGCCCGCATTCACTGTCCGCGCCAGCCGATGGGTGAGATGGGGCTGGATCGCGCGGGCATCCACCGGGCCTTGAACCTGTTCGCCTTTCAGGATCTGCGCCACGTCTTCGGACAGGCGCGCCACCATACCTGTCGCCACCACCTTGAAAGTCGGTGCCTTGGCGTCTTCGCCCGCCGTCACCATGACCGTGCCGCCGCGCGGCAGGCTGTCGGCGCCCAGAAGTGCCGCGTTCATCAGAAGCTTGGCCCAATCCTTGGGCCAATAGGCAGGAGGCGCTTGCCATTCCAGCTTGACCTTGCCGCCTTCCAGAAGGCCCGCAATCAGCCGCCCGATCTCGCCCAGATCGAGTTCGGCGCCCGCCGATCCCGCCGCGCCGAACGCGATCCGCATGAACTGAATGCGCGCCAGAGCCTGGGTGGCGCTGGACGAGATCAGCTTGATCGCGTCCTCGCGCATGGCGGGGTCGCGCTCGTCTTCCAGGACTTCCAATCCGTTGATCACCGCGCCCATCGGCCCGACAAGGTCGTGGCAGACGCGGCTGACCATCAGGGCGGAAAATTCGATCTCGTTCATTTCTTTCTTCCCCCATCTGTCTGCCACGGCCGCAAGCGGCCTAGCAGACATCTTCCCCCGCTAATGGCTTCGCCATGCGGGGGAAGAAATTCCGTGTTCCGCTTCTACGTCCGCACGGCACGCGGGCAAGCCCGCTACCGCACATCTTCCCCCACCAATGGCTTCGCCATGTGGGGGAAGAAATTCCGTGTTTCGCTTCTACTATCCACAGCCGATACGCCATGGTTTGCAAATGGTAAAGGCGCATGAAGGCTCTTAAGGAATTCTTAAGACAGCTCGTAGCGCTAGTTCCAGCGCGGCTTTTTTCCACCCAGGTCCCGCGTCCCGTCTTCATAGCCGCGATCGACCATGCATCGCCATTGCCGGCCCCATCGCTCCTGGGCTGCCAGAAAAGGCAGCATGGCGGGATAGAGCGCCCATTTGAGGAGATTTTTCCGGGCGAGCAGATCGGGAGGACAAGGCGGCGCGATTCCCATGCGTGCCAGTCCGCGCCCCCAGCGATAGCCACGGCGCAGGATCCAGGCGGGATCGAGATATTCCAGCGGCACGACATGTTTCAGTTCCGCTCCCGAACTGAACCAGCATTTGTGGCCTTCGCGTTCCAGGCGGAGCGCGACCTCGGTGTCGCTGCCCATGGCGTAATGCGGTGTGCCGTCGGGGCCGATGGTGGCATCGAACCGCGCGCCGCTTTCGAAAACGGATGCGCGGATCGCCATGTTCGTGCCGAACATGCAATCGGCGCCGCAAGGTCCTTCCGGCAGGTTCGCATTGTGGGTCGCATAGACGACGCTGACATCGATGCCCTGCAAAAGCCATTCGTCCGGCTTGCGCACGAAATGGGCGCTCGTGCGGCCCGCGAAAAGATTGTAGTCCGGATGGGCCGTCGCCGCGTAGTGCCACGCAATGAGCCAGTCGTCCGGCACCAGCACATCGTCATCCGTGAAAATATAAAAGTCGCCCCGCGCGGCTCCAAGCGCTCGGTTCAGCGCGCGGTTCTTTCCCTTGGCGGGTTCGTCCAGCACGGTGATCGGAAGCCGGTCCGCATAAGAGCGCAGGAGCGCGGCGGTGCCATCGGAACTGGCATTGTCGACGGCAATCAACTCCCACCCGCCAGGCGGCGGCTTCAGGCGGGTCATGCTGTCGAGCATGCCCTTCAGATCCTCGCCACCATTATGGCTCGAGAAGATGACGGTCAGCATCGGGACCGGACGCTCATTGGGCGGCGGCGGCGCCGGTCTGCCGGCGCGCGTGTGCGCGCTGTCTTTCATATTCCGCGGCCAGGGTCCGCACCCGGCGATTGATGTAGAACACCAGAAGACGCTCCGCCGCCTTGGTCAGCTTCCAGCTCCGGCGCACCACCGGCATCTTCTGCACCGTTGGCCGGATATAGCCCTGATAATGGCGCATTCGCATATAGGTGGGATCGCGCACGTCCTTCAATTCGCCGCCGTCGCTGAGGCCCCATTTCTTCTGCATATGATCGAGGCTGTGCGTCTGCCATTCCGGCGACCAGCGCAAAAGGAAATAATCGGTATCGTCCGCCGTCATCGGATTCTTCCGGCTGGGGAAGACGTAAGTGACGATGGAAGACGGCTCGAAGATCGCCCGGGCGCCCAGTTTCTGCGCCGTCATGCAGAAATCGATATGTTCCTTGGTGGCGTACATTTCCTCGTCGAAGGGAAGCGGCCCCATCCTATCCAGCAGGGACTTGCGCACCATGATGCAATGGAATTCGCAACTATCGGTCTCTTCGCGGCGGAGCTGCTCTCGCACCTGATCCAGCGGCGTGCTGTGAAACGTCATGACGTCGATCAACTCGCGTTCCCCATGGGGCGCGGCGAAGAACGCCGCCTTGTCGCGGGCGAAGGTGCCGGTGGCCTGGTGAACGCGCGAATGCAGGGGGACGCCTTCACAGACCAGGGGCGCGATGACCTCGGCGCCGGTTTCATCGCCCGCCTTGACCAGCGCCGCCAGCCAGCCAGTCGCGCCGATCACGTCATTGTCGATGAAGGTGACATATTCGGTCTTGGCCGCCGCCGCGCCCAGATTGCGAGCTTCGTTGGGCGTCACGAAGCGGTCCAGCCGAATGACCTTGAACCCTTTGGCCGGCGCCGCCTGATCGAGCCAATCCGAAATAGGTTTGGGAGAGCGCCCATCGACATAGATCAGCTCGAACGCGATGCCGGCGGTGGCATAGAGGCTCTCGAGCGATTCCCTGGCCATGCCGAAGCGCTCGCGCGGGCTGACCACGATGGTCACGCGCGCCTTTGTGCCGTCTTTAGCGAAATCCATACCGCCCATCCATGGCCCTCATGTGAGCGAGGTTACGCATCAATGCTCAACAAAAAATGATGCGGCTCCGGCGCACCCCAATAGCTCAACAGGAAATACCCACAATATCCAAGTGGGTCCGGGGCTTAGGGTTAATCCTGTGTCGGCAAATCCGGCCGCCGCGCCCTACGTCCAGCGGGCGGCCTGGCCGCGATTGTCTCTTATGCCATCCTCGAAACCGCGATCGACCATGAATTGCCATTCGCGGTGCCAGCGATGCTCCCGGCCCAGGAACGGCAGCATGAAGGGATAAACGAGTTTCTTGAGATCGTTCTTGCGGGCGAGAATTTCGGGCGCACAGGGAAGGGAATATCCCATGCGGGCGAGACCCCGCCCCCAGCGATAGGCGCGGCGCAGAATCCATCCGGCCCTGAGGTGCTCCGGCGGAATGATGTGGGAGACATGGGCGCTTTCTGAAAACCAGCATTTCGCGCCCAGCCTGGCCAGCCGCCTGCCGAATTCGGTATCCGATCCCATGGCATAGGTCTTCGTCCCGTCGGGCCCGATCTCGGGACAGAACCGGATTCCGGCGTGAAACACCGACGCCCGGACCGCCATGTTGGTGCCGTACATGTTCACCACATCGGTCGGGCCTTCCTTTTCGCGCGGCCCGTGCGCCGCGAAGACCACGCCCACGGGAATGCCGCTCAACAGCCATTGCGGTGGCTGGGCGGGGAACAGTGCCCGCGTCAGTCCCGCAAACAAGTCATATCCGGGGTGCGCATCGGCGGCTTGCCGCCATCGCGTCAACCAGTCTTCACACACCAGGACATCGTCATCGGTGAAGACATAAAAATCGCCCTGCGCGCGCGGCAGGGCGCGGTTGAGCGCCCGGTTCTTGCCTTTCACCGGCTCGTATAAAACCGTGATCGGCAAACGCCCTTCGTAAGAGCGCATCACATCGCCGGTGCCGTCGGTGCTGGCATTGTCGATCGCGATCAACTCCCAGCCGCCCGGCGGGGATTTCGTGCGGGTCAGGCTGTCCAGCATCCGTTTCAGGTCGCTGCCGCCATTATAGCTGGAGAAAATGACGCTTATCATGATTGCTTTTTCCAAAGCCGCCCCAGGCGCAGATCAAGATCGCGCGGCAGATGAACATTGAGGCCGCATCCCGGCGTCATGGTGATTTCGCCGAAATAGAACCGCTCCGCCGTGTCGTAGAAATCCACCCGCGCGAATTCCATGTCGCGCGCCAGTGTCTCGGCTGCCGCGATCATCCCGGCCAGGTGTGGCGGCGGGGGCAGAACGCCCGAGATCTTGCGGGCGGTCTCGATATGCTGGCCGATCTCCTGCCAGTCCGCGGTGTAGAGATTGCGCCGGTGATCGCCGAAGCGATCGGTATCGACATGAATGAGATGCACGGTGCCGCCGAAAACGAACAGCTTGTAATCGTTCGGCGTCTCGCCGCCATCATCGATGAATTCCTCGATCAGAATCTGCGGCGGCACATCCCGATAGGCCCATTCGCGCGTCTGCCGGTAATAACTGTGCTTGAGCTGGGCTTCGCACCGGCGCGCCAAGGCCTTGAAGTCGAGACTCCGCTTGTCCCGCACGATCTCGACCCATCCCGAACCATGGGTAGGCTTCACCACGAACTGGTCGGGAAGTTCGCTCACAAGAATCGTATGCGGGTCGGCAGTCAGACAATGCAGCCGGGGCAGGACGGCTGCGCCCAATCTCTCCTCGACCAGCAGGCGCACCGCGGCCTTGTCGGCGCATCGCGTCAGGATCGCGCCGCGGTCGAACAGAATGCGGTGCAAAATCTTCTCATTGAAGGTGACGGGATGAACAATCCTGGGGAGGCGTCCATGCATTTTGCGCCACTTGCGGATCAGGATGAACCAGTCGGGCAGGATCCGGTCCAGCCGGGTCATCGCCCAGCGATACAGGCGCTGCGCATGCGCGATGCGGGCGCGCAGGGGGCTCTCCCAGGCCTGGAGCCAGCCATCGGAATTGCCTGTGCCGACCTCGGCGTTCACCCAATAATCTCCCCACGACGTATGGGAAGGAATTAAGGTCGGGCGGAGGCCGGCAACAACCGAATTGCCGCGAACTGATTAACGTCCGGCGGCCGTTCCGCGGCAAAGTTAATCCGGGTATCAATCGCCAGGACCTGCTGATATCTGGTCCCGGCGACGGAGTTTTCTTGACCATGACCACAAACGCAGCCCGGTTCGCGGCCATTGCCGCCGGTGCGGGCGCCATCGTAATGCGGCATTACCGGGCGGGCGCCATGGCCCGGATCAAGGAAGACCGCTCGCCCGTCACCGACGCTGATGAGGAGGCCGAGGCTTTTATTCTGGACGCCCTGGCGCGGGACTTTCCCGACGTGCCGGTGGCGGCGGAGGAAGCCGCGGCGGCGGGGCGCAGTTGCAACCCTTGCGCGCATTTCCTGCTGGTCGATCCGCTCGACGGCACCCGCGAATTTCTGAAAGCCAATGGCGAATTCACGGTCAACATCGCCGAAGTGAAAGATGGCATCGCGGTGGCGGGCGCGGTCTATGCCCCGGCCAAGGCGCGCATGTTTTTCGGCGATGCGGGCGGCGCCTTCGAAGCCGCGCAGGACCCGGATGCGCCTTTCTATGCCTCGTCCGCGCGGCGCATTCAGGCGCGCAGCCCGGCCCCCGAGGGCTGGGTGGCGGTGGGAAGCCGCAGCCATCAGGATACCGAGACCGAGGATTTCCTGCGCCGATTCACCGTGCGCCAGTTCGTCAGCGCCGGCTCGTCGCTGAAATTCTGCCTCTTGGCGGCGGGAGAAGCGGATATCTATGTCCGCGCCGGCCGCACCATGGAATGGGACACCGCGGCGGGTCATGCCGTGCTGAATGCGGCGGGCGGCAGCGTCAAACGCTGGGACGGCACACCATTCCTCTATGGCAAGCCCGGCTTCGAAAACGGCGCGTTCGTCGCGCGCGGGCTTTCTTAATTTCGCGCAGACCAGGCGCGCAGGATTTTTCGACGTGAGCAGGAGCGTCCCCCGGAGCGTGCGTTAGCACGTGAGGAGGCGCGACGAACTCACGGCGGAAAAGACAAGCGCCCTTACCTAATCGAAGACGCGGCGGGATTCGTAGCGGTGATACTTCCACCACAAGGTAAGAAGCACGGCCAGCGAACAGCCCAGAACGGCGGCCAGCGCGGTGCGGGCGGAGGGGTGTTCGTAGCGGTAGGGCAGGATCACCAGCAGGCTGATGAAATTGAGGCCTGCCCAGCGCAGCAATTTCTGTGCTTTACCGGGACGGAAGGGCTGAAAGCGTCGGTGATATCGCATCGCTTTTCGAGGGTTTCTGTCTCAATTCAGCGATCCATATCATGACGTGATGAGTAAAAGACTAACGCCATCAGGCCGGCGCCCAACAAAAGCGTGACGACGGCGCCCAGACCCATAAAGACCCAGCCCAGGGCCGAGATCGCCACGCCGCGCATCGCGATCCAGGCGGTGACGGCATACCAGCCGGCCCAGACCAGCAGCCCCAACATGATGACGATGGCGGCGATGCCGAAGGCGGAAAGCCCTGTATTTTGTGCGTTTTGCTTCAACCGGACCTCCCTGCCTGACTTATATATAACGCCCGATGGCAGGGACCGGCTGTAAAATTGCCAAAATCTTGGCAAAACTTTGGAAACCTGATTCGCGAAAGGGCGCCTCATGAACCGCAAGGAATTTCTCGCCGGACTGGCGTCGCTGGTGCCCGGCGCGCTGCTGATCCCCGGCCCGGCCCTGGCCGATGTCGGCTCCGACGCCCGGTATACCGCCAACGAGATCACCCAGGCGGGCGCGGACTTTTTCGGCATCACCACCGAGGCGATGGCCAAGGCGGTGGAGCACATCTTTGCCGACCTGGGCGAGCCCGATGCCTACATCAAGGGTGACGAAGGTTCGGGCGCCTTTGTGGTCGGCCTGCGCTATGGCTCGGGCTATCTGGTCCGCAAGGCGCGCGACCCGCGCATGGTCTATTGGCGCGGCCCTTCGGTGGGCTTCGATGTCGGCGGCAATGCCTCGAAATGTTTTACGCTCTGCTACAATCTGCGCGACGACAAACGTCTGTTCCAGCGTTTCCCCGGCGTCGAAGGCAGCTTCTATTTCGTGGCGGGCCTGGGTGTGAACTACCAGCGCTCCGGTGGCGTCACCCTGGCGCCGATCCGCACCGGTGTGGGCTTTCGCGCCGGCGCCAACGTGCATTACCAGGCCTATTCCGATCGTAGAGACTGGTTCCCGCTCTAACCATCAAGCG
>CAYWWT010000074.1:0-11231 GCA_964461855.1 uncultured Rhizobium sp.
GAAAACCTGATGCGGATGAAGGCCGCGCGGGAGCCCTTGAATGCCGAGACCTTCGCGGCGAGCGCCGCCGCGCTTTGGCTGAAAAGCCCGCAGCACCGCCAGCACATTCTGGACCCGCGCTACGACCAGAGCGGCATCGGCGTCGCCATGGTGAACGGCGAGGCGGTGGCAACGCAGGTGTTTCACGGCCCGCCGGCGCGTCCTCATGGTTCGACAGGCTCACCATGAGGAGAGCGGAATCTCCGCCCTCCTCCGGCCGCCCGCTTATGCTCGCGGCGTTGGCTTAGCTTTTCTTGGCGCGTGAAACGCGCCTCTCACGGCATTGGGGAAATGATTGGCCGGTCCAACCGCGCGACCGGCGGCAACTTGCGTGGCGTCCCTTCGCAGCCACCGTGTTCGTGCTATGGTTGCATCCTTGCAGACTGGTCGAACCGTTGCCGGGGGTATGCCATGTTCAAGCAGATATTTTCCGTCCTCATTGCACTATCGGGATTGAGCGGCGCCGCCCTGGCGCAAACGCCAACGCAACAAACGCCGCCGCCGCAAACGCCGATGGAACAAGCTTTGGCGGCGCGCACCTGCGAATTGCCCAAGATCGCCGACGCCGTGCCGCTGGAACGGGTGGCGGGCTCCAGCCTGGTGGTCGTGCCGGTGACGGTCAACGGATCGCCCCAGAAATTCCTGCTCGATATCGGCATCAGGCGGCCGACGGCGGTCTCGCCCGAATTGATGGCCAAGCTGGGCCTTCCCCAAACCAATCCCTTCCCCGCCCAGTTCGGCGCGGGCAGTAGCGGCGCGGTCGCGTTCGCGGGCAACAGGAATCCCACCGACTATATGAATGTGCGGGTCTGCGACCTGAACAGCAATCTGGGCTGCTCGCCGCGGGGAGACCGGGTGCGGGTCGGCGCCTTCGGCATAGGCGATGCCACGGGCAAGCATCTGCAATTCGCCGTCGCGCAAAAAGGAGAGATCAGCCGCACCGCGCCGTATGAAGGTTTTCTCACCGGCGACTTTCTTCGCAAATATGACGCCGAGCTGGATTTCGCGAAGCTGCAGATGACCTGGCTGACCCCCACCAGCTGCACCGACCCGAACCAGGTGGTGTTCTGGGGCCATTCCGACGTGGCGATCATCCCGATCAGCCTGGCGAAGGACGGACGGATGCAGATGGCGGCGATGGTGGGCGGGCATCCCATCAATGCGGAGATCGACACCAGCTCGGCGCGCACCGTCATGCGCCGCGACATCGCCGAACTTTATGTCGGGCTGAAGCCCGGCACCGCCGAGATGGCGCCCGAAGGCGAGCTGAAAGACGGCATGCACATGCAGATCTACACCCACACCTTCCCGCAGATCGTCTTTGCGGGCGGCGGCGTCACGGCGCTGAATGTGCCGGTGCTGATCCAGAATTTCAGCATGCGCCCATCCCTGTTCCGGGAACAGCATCTGCGCGGCGCCCTGGTGCCGAACGAGCGCATTCCCGACCTCAGCATCGGCATGGACGTGCTGCAGCATCTGCACATGTATGTCGTGCCCGGCCAGGGCAGGATCTATCTGACCGGGTACGACTGAGGCGGATCAGCGCTTGTTCGAAGGCTCGCCGAGATACGCCTTGGACGCCGCTTCGTCCTTCAAGGGCGTGATCTTGTCGGGGTCGATCCGCACCATGATGTAATCGATGTGATCGTCGATATGGGTGAACAGGTGCCCGGTGCCCGCCGGCACGAACACGACATCGCCCGCCTTCAGATTGTAGCTGACGCCGCCGCTTATATCGTCGGCATTGTTGCCGGGGCCGTTGTACAGCCGCACGGTTTCCTCGCCGGCGGGGCGGCGCGTCTTGTTCACCAGGCCGGGGCCCAGCTTCAACGTCGCCGTTCCGCCGACGATATGATAGACTTCGCTGACCAGATCATGCTCGGCCACGGCTTGCGGCCCCGGCCTGTCCAGCTTGCCGCGATGCTCGACCCCAAGCGCGACATGGGCCTTGCCGATATCGATGTCGCGCACCTGCTGGTCGATGCGCCGCTCCGCCACCGCCTTGTTCGCGTAAGCCTGAATCTCTTCCGCCGGAACGTAAACGCCTTCGCACATGTTGCAGCTGGGCTCGGGCCCGGATGCTTGCGCCAGCGCCGGTGCCGGCAACGCCGTCAGGCCAAGCAATCCCGCAATCAACGCTTTCATCACGCCCTCCCCTAAAATGAGATCCTGCCCGTCAGCATCTGCCAGAACATCATCCAGTCGCCCATGAAGCTGTAGAGCGGATGCTTGAAGGTGGCGGGGCGGTTCTTCTCGATCCTCATGTGCGAGATCCAGGCAAAACCGTAACCGGCCACCAGCGCGGCGGCGAGCCACCAGAGATTGGCGGTGACGATCAGCAGCACCAAGCAGAGCAGCGACAGCGCCGAGCCCGTGAAATGCAGCCGCCGCGTCATGCGGTTGGCATGCTCGCCAAGATAAAAAGGATAGAATTCCGCGAAGCTGGAAAATGTCTGCATGGCGCCGCACTCATTCCCGCGTGGCAAACAGATGGGGGAATAGAGTATCGCGCCCGCCGGCGGCGCAACAGGCCCCGCAAAAAGCCGTCCGCCCGCGAGATTTCCCGGGACGGCGCCGGCCTTGCGTCGCGGCGTCAGAGCTTGTGCAGCGCTTAGACCTTTTGCAATTCCGGGCGGTTCGCCAGTTCGGTGATTTCCGCCGGGCTCAGGACGGGAAGCCCATAGACGAAATTGCCGGTGCGCCCGCCGATGCGGATCTGTGTTCTGCCGCGATGCTCTTCGTTGAGCCGCATCCATCTTCGCACGCATTGCGCCAGAGAACCGGCGGCGAAGACATGGGTTTCGCTGGAGAGGGAAGCGTCGGCATACCAATTTGTGTCTGTCATGGCGCGCACGCTAGCAATGTCGAACCGTCATCGCATCTTTAAAATTCAGTCAATTTGCGCGCGTGGCATCACGCGCACACCTGTTGTCGCGACGCCCGTAAATCCGCAACAGGCAATGATGGAACTTATCGCGCGCGTCTCACCCTTCGACAGGCTCAGGGTGAGGAAATTCAACATTCGCACAGCAAAACTCGGAATCCTCATCCTGAGCCTGGATGAGGAAGCACGCCATCCGCCAATGGAACCACGCCTTACTTTTGCCATCCTTCGGCAGGCTTGGCGTTCAGGTATTCGATCTCTTCCGGCGTCGAGTCGCGCTTCAAGGTCTTGTTGCGGTGGGGGAAGCGGCCGAAGCGGTCGATCACTTCCTTGTGCGATTGCGCGAACTCCACCACGCCCGGCACGCCGATGCGTGAAAACAATTCGATGCTTTTTTCCTGCAGCGCGCGATTCTCGGCATGCATGAAGGGCATATAGAGAAATTGCAGTTCGCGCGGATGCAGCGCCAGATCCAGGTTGCGCGCGATCGCATCTTGCGCCAGCGCCAGCGCCAGGGGATCGGTGGCGAAGGCTTCGGCCGAACGGCGGAACATGTTGCGGGAGAATTGATCGAACACGATCACGGCGGCGACATGGCCGGCCCCGTCCAGGTCCGCGGGATCGGGCGGCGCGGCTTTCAGATCCTGGCGCAGATCGCCGAAGCGATCCCAGATGATCTCGTCCAGCTCCGGCGCGCCGGCAAACCAGGCCACGGGCTCCAGCTGCTCGAACCAGAAATGCATAATTTGGGGGACCCAGACCGCGGGATCGGGTGTGTTGTTGTTCATCGGTCCATCATTTGTGTGTTTGCGCATCATCGCCGCCCCTCTGAAATTTCTCAAGACGGCAATGCCAAACGCTGACCACTCGCGGCGCGTGGCCGGGCCCGATCTTGCCACGTCCCCGCCCCAATTCCGCCCGCTCGCCCGTCAATCGTGAGGCGTATTGGAAGCGGCTTGCGATGGACGAGACTTCGACGAACGCCGAAATCAGCGACGCCATCCTCAAATTGATGAAGCTGGCGCAGACCGCGCTGGATGCGGGCCGGATCGACGAGGCGAGCCGCTTGCTGCGGCTGGCGGCGAGTGCGGCGGAGAACAACGTCCTGATGCAGAAGATCCGCGCCACGGCGCCGGATACCGCCCTCGTCTCTCTTGCGGACGAAATCCCTTCCAAACCGGAATAGCCGCGCTTACATCGCCCGTCTGGCGTCGGGCGCCTTCTTTTGCGTGCCGAGATATTCGGCTTCCTTTTCCGCCATCAGCAGCATCGCACGCAGCGTTTCGAAATAGGGCGCACCCGTGCAGCGGCGCAGCGACGACAACATGTCCTTCACATAGACGGCAAGCTCGCGCCCCGCCGGCGGAATTTCCGCGCCGTCCCCACTCATGCAATTGCTCTGTGCTGGTATCTCCATCGCGAAAGTGGAGCCGCCTCGCGCTATGTATGTCAATGCGGTTTTTTCGTATGGCATCGCTGGCATACGAAAAGCGACAAAACTCTACACGGGAAATGCCGGCGCTCGTCCCGTCACGGCATGCGCGGCGGCGCCGGCATGTTGGAGGCGCAAACTTCGCCGAGCGCCAGGCTCACCGCCAGGTCGGGCGTGAAGGGCGCGGTCTCGGGATGACGGTCCATATAGGCATCGACCTCGCCCAGCAGCGACAGGTCGGTGCGTCCGGCCAGGCATTCGGCGTAAGCCGCGCGCACCGGGCCGTTGGACTGGTTGAGCAGATAGGACGCGATCCCCGCGACAAAGCCCTGGCGGAATTCGTTCGACTGGATCACCCGCCACGCCCCGGCATTTTCCGCTGCCTCAGCCCGCATCGTCATCCAGGACGTCGCCGTGCACAGCATCGCCACGGCAAGCGCCACGCTTTTCGTCCGCATCGTCGGTCCCTCTCGCGCCCAAGATTAAGCGCAAGCGCGCGGCGACGGAAAGTCCCGCATCACTTTTGCGCGGCGTCGGCCTTGGCGAAATGCGCCATCTGGTCGGCCAGCGCTTTTTGAAAGGCCGGCCGGGCGGTGGCGCGCGCGATATAGGCTTGGGCCTGCGGGAATTCTTTCAGGCCCTCGAACCGGTTCACCAGCCTGAGCGCATCGGCCATCACGATATCGGCGATGGTGAAAGGCCCGGCCAGCCATTCGCGCGCCGCCAGAACTTTTTCCAGGTGCGGCAGGCGGGAGACTTTCAGAAAGCTCTCGAACTGCTGGAAGATCGGATTGTCGCTGCCCTGCCCGGAAAACATGCACAGCGCCCAGGGCAGGCTCGCCATCTCCACCGAATTCAGGCCCGCGAACAGCCATTCCTTGCTGTCGCTCATCCCCCGCGCATCCTTGGGCATCAGCTTGTCGCTGCGCTCCCCCAGATGCAGCAGGATCGCGCCGCTTTCGAAGATCGAAAGGCCGTCATCCGTAAGCCACGGCACCTGGCCGAACGGCTGATGCGCGAAATGCGCCGGGTTGCGGTTTTTGAAGGGCGTGCTTTCGACGGTGTAAGGCAGCCCCGCCTCTTCCAGCGCCCAGCGGATGCGGATGTCGCGCACAAAACCGCGCGGCACTTCGGGAACCCAGTCGAAGGTTGTGAGAACCAGACCCGTCATGCCGCGCCTCCATTTGTTGATATCAACCTATAACCAGCTTCGATCCCGCTGCAAAGGAGGACATCGCCCTATTTCCTCATGCTGAGCCTGTCGAAGCATGAGGAGCGCGCGCTGCCTTCTCGCCCAGGCAAGCTCACCCTTCGACGGGCTCAGGGTGAGGAGCGGCGCGCGTAGCGGCGCAACCCCCTTTGTCATTCTCGGCCGAGCGCGTCAGCGCGAGGGGAAGGGAATCCAGGTCTCTCAACCCGCGCCGCTTTCACGACCTGGATCCCCGCCGGCCTGCGCTTCGCTTGGCGGATGACAGCGAGGAAAAACAAAAACGGCCCGGACGTTTCCGCCCGGGCCGTTCTTTACGTTATGACCGGCGCGATCAGGCCAGCTTCTTGGTCGCCGCCGCGATCGAGTCCAGCGCCGCCGTCAAGGTGCGGCGCGAGGTGGCGATGTTCATGCGCATATGGTTCAGGCCGCCGGTACCATAGGAGCTGCCGGTGTTCATCGCCACAAAGGCATTCTTGGCGAACCAGTGGCCCACGATATCGTCGGGCACGACGATATTGGGCTTGCCGGTGATGAAGTTGATCGGCTGCTTCTTCTTGTTCTCTTCCGCCGCCATCTGCTTGGCGCCGATCTTTTCGGCCAGGGGGCTGACATCCAGCCAGGCCAGATAGGTGCCCTGCGGCTTGCCGCCGACTTTGATCAAGGGAATGTTTTTCTTGATATAGTCGTTGGCGAATTGCTGGTTGCCGTCGATGTAATCGACGCACTGGTTCATCCAGCTTTCGCCGCCCTGATAGGCCGCTTCCGACGACACGATGCCGAGGGTGGAGACTTCCGAACGGTTCCAGAACTGCACCGCCTTGAAGGTCGCCGGGTCGGTGGCGAAGTACCAGGCGCATTTCAGGCCGGCCAGCGAGAAGGTCTTGGACGCCGCCTTGAAGGTGATGGAATTGTCCACGACCTTCTTGTCGTCCAGGGTGGCGAAGGCGGTGAATTTCTGGCCCTTGCCGATGAAGTCGCAATGGATTTCGTCCGACAGCACTTTGACATTGTGCTTCAGGCAGATCTCGCCATAGCGCGTCAGTTCGGCCTTGGTCCAGACCCGGCCCACCGGATTGTGCGGATTGCACAGGATGGTGGTCTTGGTGTTGGGGTCGGAGGCGCGCTTCTCGAAATCGTCCCAGTCGATTTCATACTGGCCGTTGACGATCTTCATCACGCTTTCGTTGGCGACCAGCTTGGAGCCGTAGAGATCGTAATAGAAGGCGTTGTAGATCGGCGTCGCCATCAGCACTTTGGATCCCGGCGGGGCAAAGGCGCGCAGCGCCGGCATGATGCCCGAATGCACGCCCGTGGTGACGCCCAGATTGGTCGGCGTCATGTTGGTGATGCCGTAATGCTTGCGGTTCCACTCGATGATGCCCTTGACGAACTGGCTGCCGCCGGCCATGCCCAGCAGCAGGTCGATGTCGAGCATCTCATAACCCCAGTTATGATTGTTGATGCGCTTCTGCAGCGCCGCGGTGACCACGGGCGAGCATTCGAAATCCATGTCGGCGATGCCCATGCCGGCGATGATCTTGGGCATCTTCTCGTCGCGGATCGGCTGATCCCACTTCACGCAATCGGTGCCGATGCGGTTATAGGGCGTGTCGAAATCGAATTTGCCGTTGGCCGCCGGCGCCGCCGCGGCGGGTGCGCTCGCGCCCATGCTGGCCAGAAGCGGGCTCAACGCCAACACGCTCGCGCCCCTGCTTGCGCCCGTCAGAAACGACCGGCGGCTGGTACCGTTATTGACTTGATCTTCCACGCTCCGAACTCCCGTTGGTTTTTCGCCGGCCTCCCCCTTCGCAAAGGACGGTACCGGGCATTTGATGACAAAACGTCGGGACGTTACGCCCGATTCCGATGTCGCGGAAGTATGTCAGGGGATGAGAAACCACACACGCCTGTAAACATGGGCGCGTGGTAAAGCGCGGAACTCCTGGCTTTCAGCCGCGCCGCGCCGCCAAGAGCCCCATGCCCAGCCCGGCCATCAACAGGCCCGAGCCCTGGCGCAGGCGCCGGAAGATGATCGGCCGCGCATCAAGCCGCCGGTGCAGGCCCGCCGCCGCCATCACCGCCGCCAGGTCGGCGGCCGTGTTCAGCATCACCGAAATCGTGCCCAGCACCAGGAATTGCAGCGCGACATGGCCCGCCTCCAGCGAAATGAATTGGGGAATGAAGGCCAGGAAAAAAGCGGCGGTCTTGGGATTGGTCGCTTCCACCACCGCGCCCTGGCGCAGCGCGCGGACGAACCCGGCGCGGCCGAAATTGTCCGGCAGCGCGATGTCTTCGCGCGAGGCGGCGAGAAAGGCGCGCACGCCCAGCACGATCAGATAGACCCCGCCCGCGATTTTCAGCACCGAAAACGCCGTGGCGCTGGCCATCACCAGGGCGGAGACGCCGACGACGCAGGCGATGACATGGACAAAGCCGCCCAGCATGGTGCCCAGCGACGAGGCCAACCCATCGCCGCGCCCCGCCGACCAGGTGCGGCCCACGACATAAAGCATGCCCGGACCCGGAACGACGGCGAGCAGGAACGCGGCGGTGAGGAAAAGATAGAGGTGCGGCATGATTTGGCCCCCGGCAGCGCCTTATCCTAGCCTAACCGCGCCGCGCCGGAAGACGGCCTTAGCCGTTTCTGTTCAACCTTGGCCGTTCCGCCCGGTGCCGCCCTGCTGACCTTCGGGGTCCTTGTCCAGCTTCGGCTTGGCCGTGCCCTGCAATTCGCGCGGCATGGGCGCGGGCGTTTGCGCTTCGCCGTCCGGATTCTTGACCGACCCATGGAGTTCCGCCGCGATGTGATCCTGGACCTTTTCCTTGTCGCCTTCCGTACGCTTGTCGAACGGAATGGGGCGGCCATGTTCGTCCACCTCCAGCCCCGGTGGGGTCTCGGGCGGCGTCGCCATCTTGGCTTTGTGTTCGCTCATGCTGTTCCTCTTGGGGTGCTCGAGATGTTCCGAGTGCCTGAAACGCGCGCGCGCGCCATTGGTGGCACGAAATACCCCGCGCGCAGGGAAACAAGTTCCGGCGAGGCCGTTCTTCCCTTCAGGGGCGTAAGCACGCACACCCGAAAGGCTACGCATGAAAAAGATCCTCCTGCTTCCCGCCGCCATCGTGATCTTCGCCGGCCCCGCGCTGGCGCAGAACAGTTCCACCACCCAGCCAAACGAGCCGGGCATGAGCGGCAATCCCGGCATGAACAACGCCCAGAGCGATCAGCGCAACCAGCCGGACGCCGACCGCACCCAGCCCGGCGAGCCGGGCAGCACCCTGACGGGCGGGCGCACCAATGACAGCGACACCGACGCCAACCAGGACAACAGCGGCACGTCCGACCCGATGAACCGGCGCAATGCGATGGACAGCACCGCGCCGGGCAGCGCGCCTCCTGGCAGCACCATGCCGGAGACGGGCGACACCCGCGCCACCATGGGCAGTCCGCGCGGCACCACCGTTCCCCCCGGCAGCGTCCCGAACGGCACCATGCCCAACGGCTCGATGCCGACCGGCTCGGTGCCGCCCATGCCGCGTTAGAATACCACGCCATATTGTCATCCCCGTCCTCACCCTTCGACAGGCTCAGGGTGAGGCGTACTCTCAGTCCTCATGCTGAGCCCGTCGAAGCATGAAGGCCTCGCCACTGTTTTGGCGCCCTCCCCCGTCCTCACCCTTCGACAGGCTCAAGGTGAGGAGTACTCTCAGCCTCATGCCGAGCCCGTCGAAGCATGGAGGCCTCGCCGCTGTTTTAGCGCCCGCCCACACCGCCTGTTGTTGCCTGTAACAACAATTGTTGTATTCTGCCGCCTCGCCTCCTCCGGCGAAGCCTGCCGGGCACGCCCGGTCGAGGGACCCCGCCTCCCGGGGGCCCGGCAGGCACCGGAAGCGGCGCGAGCAACGGGAGACGCAATGGACCGCCGCCAGGCTTACGAGCGCAATGTGCTTTCCACCTTCGCGCGCCTGGCCGGACGGCGCGCCCCCGGCATCGCGGACGAAGAGCGCGACGGCGAATTTCGCGCGCAGGCGATCTTCTATGACGCGCTTTCGCACTTCCGCAGCAAAGTGGCCGATGCCGCGCCGCTCACCGATCTGCGCCGGGGCGCGCTGGACGATCTTCTCACCAGCCTGGACGACACCACGCCCGACCGCCGCGCCTGGGACGAAGCCATCCATGAGGCGCGCCGCTATGGGTGACGTGCATTACCTGAAAAAGACACCGCGCATCGGCGCGTCCTACGAACACCGCGCCAAGGACTGGCGCTTTTCCCGCGACCAGAAGGAAGCGGGCATCGAGAATCTGGAATGGGAAGACCGCCTCCCCGTCATGCGCCCCTGGATGTTCTGGCTGGCCGTGATCGGAAGCTGGGCGATTTTTGCGGGCGCGATCGCGCTGACCATGCAGTTTTTCTCGGCGCTGCACTGATAAAGAAAGCAGCGCCGCGTTATCCGCCCAACCGCCCCAGCACCCATTCGAACAAGCGCACCGTCAGCACCCAGGAAATGACGAGCGCCAGCGCCGCCAGAAGCAGCAGCCCTATGCGCTCGATGATCTTTCCCCACGACTTGCCGATGCCAGCCAATTTTCTTCGGTCCTTTGGCGCCAATTAACCAATGTTTGCCAGGGAACCCTATGCGTTTGTTGGTGCGGGATCGTACTAAAGGGCGCACCTTCCATGAAAGGGATAATATGAGTGGCCTGCGGGTTTCATGATCGGCAGCGCGCGGGGAACGGGGCTCACACCCAAAGGAGAAATCGCATGGCCACGGTGAAGCTGTTGACGGACGCCGAGGTGGAGGCGATCCCCGAAGCCAAGGCGGTGTTCGAGGATATCCGCGCCACCCGCAAATCCGATTTCGTCAACAATTTCTGGCGCGCGCTGGCCAACGACCCGAAGAATTTGAAACGCGTGTGGGAGACGCTGAAATCCGTCATGGGGCGCGAAGGCGCGCTCGATCCCCTGACGCGCGAACTGATCTATGTCGCGGTCTCCACCGCCAATGCCTGCCAATATTGCGTGCAGTCCCACACCGCCGCCGCCCGCGCCCGCGGCATGACCGACGCGCAGCATGCCGAGCTGATCGCGGTCATCGGCCTTGCCGCCCAGACCAATCACCTGGCGATGGCGATGCAGGTGCCGTGCGATCCGGAGTTTGAGGTACGGTAAGCTCTTTTGGAAGGCATCATCCATGCAGGAATTCGAACCTCTCATCGGCACATGGGATCTTTCCGGCGAAGCCAACGGCACCATCACCTTTCGCTGGGCCGAAGGCCGCCGCTTCCTGCTCCAGGATTTCGAGATTCAAGTTTTCGGAAGGACCCTGAAAGGCCTGGAGGTTATTGGCCGTCTTCAGCCGCTGCGCCAGGAACCGTCCAGCGATGTCTGCTCGCGCGCTTACGTTTATACCGATGGCAGTACGCTCGATTACGTCTATGAGATGACGGGCAACGATCTGACCATCTGGTTCGGCCACAAAGGCTCTGACAATTTCATGAAGGGGCGGGTCGATCCCGTGTCGGGAACAATGCAGGCAGCCTGGCAGTGGCCGGGCGGCGGCTACGGCATTGTTGGAACGCGGCGAAAATAAGCGATCCCCAGTCCGAAGTGCACCGCTCGCCGGGGATGACAAGGGGAGTGCATTAGCCTTCGCCGCCCGGACCAATC
>CAYWWT010000075.1:0-11013 GCA_964461855.1 uncultured Rhizobium sp.
ACAGGCAGAAGGTGCAGCGCGATTTGCAGCCGCGGCCGGTGTACCAGCTCATATAAGGGTGCAGCAGATAGCCGCCGAAATATTTCTTCACGTCGAGCTGCTTGTAGAGCGGCAGCACGGACGGCAGCTTGTCCATGTCCACCAGAATTTCGCGTTCCGGATTGGAGACGATCTGGCGATTGGAGTCGCGATAGGTCAGGCCCTTGATGGTGGACCAGTCCGCGCCTTCCGCCAGTTCCTTGATGGTGAAGTCGTATTCGTTGCGCGCCACGAAATCGAGTTCGGGGCAGGCTTCCATGCTTTCGGTCGGCTCGACCGCCACCTTGGCGCCGATGAAACCGATCTTGGCGGTGGGGTTGATGCCGCGCACCAGGCGCGCGGTCTTGCAGTCGGATTTGAAGCTGGGCGTCGAGGTGTGGATCACGATCAGTTCGTGCGCCTTCACGTCTTCCTCGATGTCCTTGAAGGACAGATTGTGCGGCGGCGCGTCGATCAGGCGCGAGCCCGGCACCATGGCGGCGGCCTGCGCCAGCCAGGTGGGGAACCAGAAGGACTTGACCTCCCTCTTCATCTGATAGCGCGCACCGGCGCCGCCGTCATAACCATCAAAGGACGGGGCCTGGAGGAAAAGCGATTTCATGGCCATGGACAAAGAACCTTCAAGATTGAGCCATGGCGCCGCTGGTTTCGACGGAGAAGCGGGTATCCCGCCAATGAACCGTCTCGCCAAATTGCGACGTCACGAACACTGCAAAACTCAAAAGATCCCGCGCCGGCAAAAACCAGGAAGGACCCGCATGCGTACCAAAAATACTATCGATGCGGCGTTTGAGAAAAAGCCGCGCCGTCAATGTAAGCGCCAGCACTACAAGGCTGAACCAGGAAAAGTCCAGCAGAATGGCGGCAATGAGCGCAATCGGGAACCCAAACGTGACCACGCTGCCCAGATGGCCCAGGGGATTAACGATCCGGATGGTGCGTGTCCAGCGCAGCTCGTGCCGGAACAGATCGCGAGCGCTGGCTTCGGTCGCGGTATGGCCCACGCCCATGGCCGGAATCGCCAATCGATATCCACGGGCCCGCACCGCGCGGCCGATTTCATAATCGTCGGCGAGATAATCGGCGAACGCCATGAAGCCGCCGATCTCGTCCAGCATGGCGCGGCTGAGCGCGATGGTGGAGCCCATGCAGGGCTGCGCCAAACCCAGGCTGATGCCGAGGACAACGTTGGGAAGGAAATCATAAGAGGTGCCCATCGCGGACAGGGTGGACCACATGCCTCTGCCGCCGCGCGCCACTTCGCCGGTATAGAGGCATGTCACTGCCCCCACGCCAGGCGCCGCCAAGGCATCCGTGACCTGGCGCAGCCAGCGGGGCGAGACGGTGATATCGCTGTCGGACAGAACCAGCACGTCATGACGCGCCGCCGGCAGCATGTTGATGAGATTGGAAACCTTGCCGTTGGAACCATGCAGCGCGCCGTCGGCGACGATGACGGTGTCGCGGTCCGGATAGCGGGCCTGGAGCGCCTTTACGATCTGAATGGCGGGATCGTTCTGATCATGTACGCCGAATACGATCTGCACCGGGCCGGGATAGTCCTGCGCCAAGAAACTTTCCAGATTTTCCGAGAGGCCGGGCTCGCCCAGATGCAGCGGCTTAAGAATGGTCACTGCGGGATAGGCTGAGGTTCCTGCCGCCTCCTCCCGCATGAAACGGCCAGTCAGAAAAGCAGCGGCCAAGGCATAACCCGCGCCCAAAAGCGCGAGTAGAGCCAAAATCTCGCCTGCCCAGAAAAACAGAGACGCCATCTTCTATCCGGCCCCCGCCGAAGCACTCTATTTAATGGAGGGTGCAGGCAGGGAGAAGGGCCCGGCCCAAACGGTTTGCGACAATTTCGCAATGTTGCCGCCATACCGCACCCGCATTCAGGGGGTATTTCACGCGCGCAAGGCAGGCTTGCAGCCCGCACTGGCCCGAACCCCGCCTTCAGGGCGATTTGTGCTGGGCCGCCGCGGGGCGGCTGGTGCGGCGGCGCGGCTTATCGGCGGCGATACCGGTGATCCAGTTGGCGAACAGCCTCAGCGTATGGCTGCGCCAGGATTGCAGCGGGACCGCGGCCATGACCACGTCATTGTAATCGCCAATCGGCGCCTGGCGCGCAGAGAGCGTCTCCAGCGTGTTCTCCGTGACGCGGTCGAAATAATTTTCCGGAATGGATGGGCGTGGCCCCGTGCCGTCCAGGTAGCGAGCCATGTCGCGCAGATATTCCCGGCCCAGCGCTTCGGCGCCGTACTCGGGATGGCCTTGCAGAAAGACGAAGCGGCTGCGCCCGTCGCGGACGAAGAGATCCACCGACCCATCGGTCAGGCGCGTCAGGACGCGATAGCCATGCCCCGTCAGATCGCTTTCCTGGAGACCGTTCTTGCGCGAATGGGGGGTCGCGGCGCGCGGCGGGATGCCTGTGAGCAGAAGATCGTCCGTCGTGCGAAGACTGTCGAAAACGCCGCTCAGTTTTTTCGGCAGAGGGCGGCGCGGAATGCCGTCGAAATGCGCCACCGCCGCATGCGCCGCCAGGCAGGAAAACAAGGTCGAAATCGTTCCGCTTTCCGCCCAGTCCATCAGGCGCGTCAGCGCGTGCCAATAGGGCTCTTCTTCCAGCCCCTTATCATGCGGCTCCGCCCCGGTGATGATCAGGGCATCCATGCCCGACGCAGGAAGATCGGCGGCGTCGCCATAGAAGCCTTCCATGCGGGATCGTGCCACTTCGCCGCGAGGGACCTCGGCCATGGCAAAAAGGTGCAGCCGGACATCGAAATTCCCGGATGCCTCTTTGACCAGCCGGGCAAATTGCAATTCGGTGGCGCGCAAGGCGGAATCTGGCATGTTGTTGACCAGCGCGATATGCAACGTCGCCTGGGTGCCGCGATGGCCGAAAGCGAAATTCTCGAGGTTTCTGCTGTTCTCCGTCATCAGCCGATCCTGCGTGCGGATTGCGAGCGTCCCGCCGCGGCAAGCGCCTGGGCGATGTCGGCGATGATGTCATCGCGATGCTCGATGCCGATGGAAAGCCTGATCGTCTCAGGCGTTATGCCGGCCTTCTTCTGCTCCTCGGGTGGCATCTGGCGGTGGGTGGTAGAGGCCGGATGGCAGGCCAGCGACTTGGCGTCCCCGATATTGACCAGCCGCTTGATCAGATGGAGGGCGTCATGGAAATCCTTGCCCGCCTCGAACCCGCCCTTGACGCCGAACGTGAGCAGCGAGGGAACGCGCCCGCCGAGATATTTCTGCGCCAGCTTGTAGTAAGGGCTTTCGGGAAAGCCCGCATATTGCACCCACTCCACATTGGGATCGGCGCGCAGGAATTCGGCTACCGCGCGGGCATTTTCCACGTGACGCTCGACGCGCAGCGCCACGGTCTCGATGCCCTGCAGAAGCAGGAAGGCGCTCATCGGCGAGAGGATGGCGCCGGTGGCGCGTTGAAGCACGCTGCGGATGCGGCCGGTGAAGGCGGCGCGGCCATAATGATCGGCATAGACCAGGCCGTGATAGGATTCGTCCGGCTTGGTGAATTGCGGAAAGCGTTCGGCGTGCGCCATCCAGTCGAAATTGCCGCCATCCACCACGATGCCGCCCATCGCCGAACCATGGCCGCCCAGGAATTTCGTGAGGGAATGAACGACGATGTCGGCACCATGGTCGAACGGGCGCTCCAGGATCGGTGTCGCCACGGTATTGTCCACGATCAAGGGCACGCCATGGGCGTGCGCGAGTTTGGCGATGGCTTCTATGTCGCAGATATTACCAGCGGGATTGCCCACGCTTTCGCAAAACAAGGCGCGCGTATTTTCATCGACCAGCGCCGCCATCTCCGAAGGCGTGCCGCTGTCGGCGAACCGAGCGGTGATGTTCGAGCGCGGCAGCAGATGGGCCAGAAGCGTATGGGTGGTCCCATACAATTGCGCAGTGGAAACGATGTTTCCCCCGCCATCGGCGACATTGGCGAAAGCGTAGTGCAGCGCCGCCTGCCCCGACGCGGCCGCGATCGCGGCAATGCCGCCTTCGAGGTCGGCGACGCGCTTCTCCAGGACCGCGACGGTGGGATTGGATATGCGGCTATAGCGATAGCCCGGCACTTCCAGGTTGAACAGCGCGGCGGCATGGTCCGCGCTGTCAAAAACATAGGAGGCGGTCTGGTAGATGGGAACCGCCACGGCCTTGGTCGCAGGATCGGCATCGAAGCCAGAATGAATCGCAATGGTTTCCGCGCGCATGACCCAAGCCCGTATCGTATGAGGCAAGTCTAAGGCACAGGTGTTTAACGAACCTTGCCAGCAAGACCATCGCCCCATTAACGCGATCGCAGTGTGCGCCTGCTAATTTTCGAAAATCCGTTCCGTTTCGAGACAAAATGACGAACGCCCCGCTCCCGTCCCTTGAAAGACGTTCCGGCTCCAAAGCCTGGCTGGGCGCGCTGGAAATGACCGCCGGCATCGACATGCAACCTGAGCGGGTTTATCCGCGCGTGATAGAGGAACTGGGCGAAACATTTGCAAACGCCCCCGCCTTGCTCGGCAGGAGCGAAGGCTTCACCCACGCCGCGCTCGCGAGGCAGATGCGGCGCTACGCACGCTGGGCCCTGGTCCAAGGCGTGCGCAAAGGCGATGTGGTGGCGCTGCTGATGCCCAATCGCCCCGATTATCTCGCCATCTGGCTGGGCATAACCCGCATCGGCGGAATCGTGGCGCTGATCAATACCAATTTGTCCGGTCCGGCGCTCGCGCATTGTCTGATGGTTGCCGCACCGGATCACATCATCGTCGCGGAAACGCTGGCACCAATGTTGGTGGATATCGATTCCAGGGCCCGGGTTTGGGTGCATGACGCGGCTTTCGGCCAAGCCATCGCGAATACGTCCGGCGAACCGCTCACGGAAACCGAAGAGCGCAATGTCACACTGAACGATCACGCCCTTCTGATCTACACATCCGGCACGACCGGGTTGCCCAAGGCTGCCCATGTCAGCCATCACCGCGTGATGATGTGGACGCACTGGTTCGCCGGGATGATGCAGGCGCATCCCAGCGACCGGCTTTATAACTGCCTGCCCATGTATCATTCGGTGGGCGGCGTGGTCGCATCGGGCGCGGTGCTGCTGAAAGGCGGCGCGATCATTCTCCGCGAGAAATTTTCGGCCAGTGCCTTCTGGAACGATGTCGCGGAAAGCGGCGCCACCATCTTCCAATATATCGGCGAACTTTGCCGCTATCTGCTGAACGCGGATGCCCCTCCCACGAAACACGCGCTTCGGCTGGCCTGCGGCAATGGTCTTTCCGGCGAAATCTGGGAGCGGTTCCAGCAGCGCTTCGCGATCCCTGCGATTCTGGAATTCTACGCCGCCACCGAAGGCAATTTCTCGCTCTACAATGCGGAAGGAAAGCCAGGCGCCATCGGGCGCATTCCCGGCTTCCTGCGGCACCGTTTCGGGATCGCGCTGATCCGGCGCGGCGAAGACGGCGAACCGATGCGCGGCGAAAACGGCTTCTGCCAGAAAGCGGTCACCGGCGAGCCCGGCGAGGCCATCGGCCGCATCCTGGACGGGGCGTCGCGCTTTGAAGGCTATAGCGACCAAGCGGCGACGGCGAAAAAGATCCTGCGCAATGTCTTTGAAGCGGGTGACGCCTATGTCCGCACCGGCGATCTGATGCGGCAGGACGCGCAAGGCTTCTTCTATTTCGTCGACCGGCTGGGCGACACCTTCCGCTGGAAAGGCGAAAATGTCGCCACCACCGAGGTCGCGGCGGCGCTGACACAATTTCCCGGCGTCATTGCCGCGAATGTCTATGGCGTCTCTGTTCCGGGCGCTGACGGCAAGGCCGGCATGGCGGCACTGGAAACCGGACCGGGTTTCAAGATCAACAGCTTGAAGGACCATTTGCAGGCGCGCCTGCCTGGCTATGCCCGGCCGTTATTCCTGCGTCTGGTCCAAAGCCTCGCTTTCACCGAAACCTTCAAGCCGAAAAAAAGTGACCTGGCAGAGGAAGGGTACCAACCAGCCGGTACCACCGACATTCTCTATGCCGATCTGGGCGACGGCTATGTGCCGCTCGATGACAAGGTCTATGAGCGGATCAAGTCTGGTCTGGTTCGCTTCTGACGGCGCCGCTCGAGCGGTGACGGCAATTGCGCCGCATAGCGGATTTCCGCTCCCATGATCTGCGCGGCCTGGCGGGCATAGGGAATCATACGCTGCATGCAGTAGAAAAAATGGATCATGCCGGGATGGCTGCGGCCATGCACCGCGATGCCGGCATCCGAAAGCTTCGCCGCATAGGCTTCGCCTTCGTCTCCGAAGGGATCGAACTGCGCGGTGTGGATATAGGCCGGCGGCAGCCCTTCGCAATCGCTCGCCAGAAGCGGAGACAGGCGTGGATCCGCAAGCTCGGCCCCCGAGCAATAAAGCTCCAGGTCGCGGTCAAGCGTCTCCGCATCAAGAAAATAGCCATTGCGCAATTCGCGCCGGCTGATGGATTCGCGCGCCACATCCAGGATGGGGCAGATCAGGAATTGAAATGCGATCGCCGGGCCATTCCGGTCTCGCGCCTCCCGGCACAACGCCGCCGCCAGCCCCCCGCCGGCAGAATCGCCCGCGACGCCCAGGCAGTTGGGGTCGATGCCGAATTCCCGTGGATGCGCTGCGACATGGCGCAGCGCCGCCATCGCATCATCCAGTGCCGCGGGAAAGACATGCTCGGGCGCCAGGCGGTAATTGACCGCCACGACCCGGCAGCCGCTCTCATTGCACAAGCGGCGGCAGAACCCGTCATGGGTCTCCAGATTGCCCGCCACCCAGCCGCCGCCGTGGAAGAATAGAAGCCCGGGCAGGACGCGCTCCGGTTTTCCGGATGGAGAATATGTCCGAAGTGTAATAATCCCGTCATTTACATCTAAGAACTGGTCGCGGACGCCGCCAATGGCTTCCATGCCTGGCGGATCGACCAGGTCGATCAAGGCAGCCAGGGCCTGCCGGCGTTCGGCGACATCGCCATAGCGTCCCCGCGTTTCCCCAGCGGCGGCCAGCATCTCCAGGAAGCGGCGCGCGTGGCGGTCGAGCGGCATCGCGCCCCGTCTTTCAAGCCAGCATGGAGAAATTGGAGACCAGTGCCACGATCGCGGCCAGGGTATCGAAATTCTCCGGTGTCATGGATGTTTGCGGAATTTCGATATCGAATTCCCCTTCAACCGCCAGTATCAGATTTACCATATCAAGCGAGGTGAGGCCTGCCTCGCGCAGGTTGGTATCGGGTGCGGGGATGTCGGTATTGCCGCGCTTGGCAAGCATCTGGACTGCGATGGCCGCGATCCGTTCCAAAGCCGACATGACACCCCCCAAAGGCGCGGTCCACAATACCAACCACCGTATAGCATTGCCGTCCGCGTTAACGCTGCGCCTATATTAGCAGTGCGGTTTCACGCTTGTTTCAGTATTTCCCAATATGGTTGATCTCTCAGCCGCAGGATTTCCATGTTGAACAAGTTCGCGCAGACTCGGCCGCAAACAGAGCTCCTCTCCGAACGGATGGAGAGAGCGGCCGCAGTCGCCGCTGTCCATGCCGAAGTCGCGGACGCCAATGCGCGCTTTCCGCTGGAGGCGGTCGCCGCGTTGAAAGCCGAAAACCTGCTGGGGATCATGGTTCCCACATTACTGGGCGGCGAAGGACAAAGCGTCAGCGAGGTGGTGGATGTCTGCTACCGGCTGGGCCGCGCCTGCTCTTCCACCGGCATGATCTACGCGATGCATCAGGTGAAAGCCGCATGCATCGTGCATCACGGCATGGACAGCGCCTGGCACCGCGACTTCATGAGCCGGATGGCATCCGAGCAATTGCTGCTGGCCTCCTCCACCACCGAAGGGGGCGGCGGCGGCAATGTGCGGTCCTCCGAAGCGCCCGTGGAACGGAGTGGCGACGGCATCCGCCTTGTGCGCAACGCCAGCGTCATTTCCTATGGCGCCCAGGCTGATGCGATCGTATCGACCGCGCGCCGCGCGGTGGATGCCGACAGCTCCGACCAAGTCCTGGTCGTGCTGGAAAAGAAGGATTACGTGCTCGAAAAGACCGGCGGATGGGACACGCTGGGGATGCGCGGCACCTGCAGCGCCGGCTTCTCGCTCAAGGCCGAAGGCCATGCGGACCAGATCATGCCGGTGCCCTATGGCGTCATCCACACTCAAAGCATGGTCCCGACCTCGCATCTGATGTGGTCCGGCGTCTGGTGCGGCGTGGCGGCCGGGGCCGTGGAGCGGGCCCGCAAATTCATGCGCAAGGCCGCGCGCGCGGGTGGCGATCTTCCGCCCGGCATGCCGCATTTCGTCAAATCATTGGCGGCATTGCGCTCGCTGCGTGCCTTGATCGCCCAATCGCTGGCCCGTTACGAGAATGCCGCGCACGACCCGCGGGCGTTGAGTACGGTGGATTTCCAGACCGCGATCAACCTCCTGAAAGTCGATGCCTCGGAACTGGCCGTGGAAACGGTGATGGCGGCGATGCGGGCGACGGGACTTTCCGGCTATCGCAACGATACCGACATTTCCACCGGCCGGGCGCTGCGCGACATTCTTTCCGCACCCATCATGATCAACAATGATCGTATCCTGTCGAACCTTTCGTCCTCGACCCTTCTGTCCGACATCCCGTCCTCCATTCGCGATTGAATCATGAGTCTTGCCAACACCGCCGCTCCTTGCGGGCATCATCACGATGACGGGCACCTGGAGGGGCTGGCGGCGCATCTGTTCCAGCCTTCGGGCGTGGACGGGGTCTATGGCCGCACCGGCGCCTATGAAAGCGTGGTGGATGCCCTGACGGCGCTGATCACGCGCCACCGCCCGGCCCGCGCCGAAGTGTTTCGCTTTCCCCCGGTGATGAGCCGCGCCTCGCTGGAGAAGCAAGGATACCTTCACAGCTTTCCCAATCTGGTCGGCGCCGTCTCCTGCCTCGAAGGAAGTGAACGCCAGATCATGGCGTCCGCCGCCAAGGACGAGACCGGCGGCAGTTGGACGGAAGACCTCAAGCCCTCCGATCTCGTCCTTTCGCCGGCGGCTTGTTATCCGGTCTATCCCATCGCGGCGGCGCGCGGCCTGGTGCCGGACGACGGCTATATTTTCGACGTCGCCAGCGATTGCTTCCGTCGCGAGCCCTCGAAAATCCTGGATCGCTTCCAGACGTTCCGGATGCGCGAATATGTCTGCATCGGCACGCCGGAGCAGATCCAGGAGTTCCGCCAGCCCTGGATCATCCGCGCCCAGGAAATCGCCGATTCCATCGGACTTCGCTACAAGATCGATACCGCCAGCGATCCCTTCTTCGGCCGCGTCGGAGCCATGATGGCGGCAAGCCAATTGCAGCAAGCGCTGAAGTTCGAGCTTCTGGTGCCCATCCTGTCCGAGGAAAAGCCCACCGCCTGCATGAGCTTCAACTATCACCGCGAGCATTTCGGTGAAGTCTGGGGTCTGCACAATCGCGAAGGGCAGGTTCTGCATACCGGCTGCGTTGCGTTCGGCATGGACCGTCTGGCCGTCGCCTTGTTCGCCGTCCATGGCCCGCGCTCTCAGGATTGGCCGCAGGCCGTGCGCAAGGCGCTCGCGCTCTAGGCGGTATTGCCCGCGTCCACCGTGATGGTGGTGCCGGTGATATTCCGTGCCGCGTCGCTCATCAGATAGCTCACCGCGTTTGCCACATCCTCCGGTTCCGCCAGCCGCTTGAGCGCGCTGCGCGTCCCGATCCTGGTGCGTTGATCGTCGGTCAGGCTCGCCGTCATTTCGGTGGCGACAAAACCGGGCGCGACGGCATTCACGGTGATGCCGAGCCGGCCCACCTCCCGCGCCAGGCTGCGGGTGAAGCCCAGCATCGAGGCCTTGGTGGCGCCATAGACGCTGAGACCGCTATAGCCCGTGAAGCCGATAATGGACGCAATATTGACGATGCGCCCCTCGCCCGATGTCATCATCCCGCGCACGGCATATTTGGTGAGCAGGATGGGTGAAAGCGTGTTGAGCCGGATCAGGGTCTCGATCTCGGACTTGTGCATGTTCGAAAGCAAGCCCTCGCTGCCGGCGGCCGCATTGTTCACAAGACCGAACAAAGGCCCATGCTCGACTTTCATTTCCCGCACCAGATCGGAAATAAGTTCGGTTTGCGACAGGTCGAAGGGAATGAAGTTCACCGCGCCCGCGGGCGCCGCCGCGATCGCCGCGTCCAGCTCCGTGGTGCCGCGACGGGAGAGCGCAAACACTTTATAGCCGTCGGCGGCAAGCTTGCGGACGATGGCGAGCCCGATGCCCCGCGATCCGCCTGTGACGAGCATGTTACGCATGGCGCACCAGTTTACCGCCCGCGCTCAATTCCAGCTTCGCGACCAGCCGCACCATGGCGGGGACCTGGAACGGCTTCAGGCTGGCGCGGCAGGCGCGCAGAATTTCCTCGCCGGCCTTTTCGGAGTCTTCGCCCTCCATCAGCACCACCTCGGCGACAACGATGGCGCCGGTGATCGGGTTTTTGCGGCCCGACACTCGGGATTGCCGCACGGCGGGATGGCGGTTGATCACGGCTTCGACTTCCTCGGGATGGATTTTCAGCCCGCCGACATTAATGATGCCGCCGCGCCGCCCCACGAAATAATAGCGATCGCCGCGCAACTCGACCATATCACCCGTATCGACGAAACCGTCCTCGCCCAAGCGGTCCGTGCTGCCGACAAAGCCCGATGCGGCGCGCGGAGACCGCAATTGAAGCGTTCCCTCGACCACCCGCACCTCGACCGGGCTGGTACTTCCGACAAGAGAGGCCGGAAAACCTTCGCGTCCGTCCGTCACTTCAAATCCGACGCCCGCTTCCGTCGAGGCATAGGCATGCCCCATCGCGGCATCCGGAAATCTGGCCCTGAGGCTGTCCAGCACTGCCTGGTCGGCGATCTCGCCCGATAGGCGCACATAGCGTGGCGCGATCCTCGCCA
>CAYWWT010000076.1:0-10973 GCA_964461855.1 uncultured Rhizobium sp.
CGCTGGTCAACCGCTTCATGGAACTGCATGACGGCTGGGTGGAGATCGAAAGCGGAGACGGGACCCTGGTCCGCTGCCATGTCCCGCGGCGCATCGCGGACAGCCGCTTCGCGACTTCGGTATAACGCTCAGTGCTGGGAGACCGGCACCCGCACCACCAGCCCATCCAGGTCGGAGGTGACGCGCAACTGGCAGGACAACCGGCTGGCGGGCGCCGTGCCTTGCGCGAAGTCCAGCATGGTCTCTTCCATCTCGGATTTGGATGGCAGCTTCGCCACCCAGTCCGGATCGACATAGACATGACAGGTGGCGCAGGCGCAGGCGCCGCCGCAATCGGCGTCGATGCCGGGCACCGAACTGCGCACCGCGCCCTCCATCACCGACCAGCCGACCGCGATCTCCACCGTCTGCCGGGTTCCGTCGGGCTGGATGAAGGTCACTTTCGGCATCGTTTCAGGCCATCTGCTTCATGGGGATCGAGAGGTCGGCGAGCTTCTCCGCGAGGACCGGCACAGCGTCGGCGATCAGTTTCTTGCCGATCATATATTCGGGCGCGGCATTGACCGCCTCGACGGCCGCGACCACGCCATCGCGCAGATGGAAGACGGCGAATTTGCGCTGGCCCGGATCGCCCCGCAGCACGATCTGATCGCCTGGCCGCGCCAGCCCCGCGATCTGAAGCTTGAGGTCATACTGGTCGGACCAGAACCAGGGCACTTCGCTGTAGGTCTTGGGCCGCCCCACCATGGCGAGGGCTGCATGCTTGGCCTGGTCGATGGCGTTCTGCACGCACTCCAGCCGGATCTCGATACCTTCGCGGCCATAATGGCGGGTGCAGTCTCCGGCAGCGAAAATAGCCGGATCGGAGGTCATGGCGTTGCGGTCCACGACGATGCCGTCCTGGCAAGACAGTCCGCATTCGCGTGCCAACATGTCATTCGGGAGCACTCCGATCCCGACCAGAACAAGATCGGCTTGATGCCCTTTACCGCCCGCCCGAACACTCTCTATTTTTCCATTCCCTTCAAATGCTTCCACGCTTGTATTGAGATTCAACTTCACGCCGGAGCGACGATGTTCTTCGGCGTAGAAATCCGAAACTTGCGGTGAGACGGCGCGCGCCATCAATCGGTCCGCCGTCTCGAACACGGTCACGTCGAGGCCTCGCTTTGCCCCCACCGCCGCAACCTCCAGTCCGATATAGCCGCCCCCCACCACCGCCAGACGCGTGCCCCCCTGAAATACCCCCTGAAGCCCGTCCACATCGGCAATGTCGCGTAGATAATGGACACCCGGCAGGTTTGCGCCAGGACAGGCGAGCCTTCGCACTTTGGTGCCCGTTGCCAGCAGCAGCTTGTCGTAAGGAAGCGACCGGCCATCGCTGAGGGTCACGGTCCGTGCCGCCCGGTCGATCGCAGTGACCTGGATATTCAAGATCAGTTCGCATCCGGCCTCGCGGTAGAAGGCGTCGGACTTCAGGAAGAGGCGCTCGCGCGCAAAGCTCCCCAGCAGATAGGCCTTGGACAGAGGCGGACGCTGATAGGGCGGGAAGGCTTCGTCGCCGATCATGGTGATGGCGGCCGTGAAGCCTTCGCGGCGCAGGCTTTCCACCGCCTGCACGCCGGCCTGTCCGGCGCCGATAATGACAATTTGTTCCGACATGATTTTCCCGCGAATTCGGGCGGGGGCTAGCATGGGCGCGGAAGCTGTGCAAACGCGGCATAAGCCATGTCCGGCGCCGTTGAGGACGGCCCTGGACGCGGGCTAGAACAGGGCATGACGGACAGATTTCGCATGACGGTGGCCCTTCCGGATCTGGCGGCCACGGCCGCGCTGGGTACGGCCATCGCGCAGGCGCTGGTTCCCGGCGATGCCGTGCTGCTGAAAGGCGATCTGGGCAGCGGCAAGACCACCTTGGCGCGCGCTGTGCTCAGCGCTTTGGGGGTGTCGGAAGCCGTTCCAAGCCCGACCTTCACGCTGGTCCAGGGCTATGCCACGCCGCGCCTGCCGGTCAGTCATTTCGATCTCTACCGGCTGAAGCGCCCGTCGGAGATGGATGAGTTGGGTCTCGACGAAGCGCTGGAGGACGGCGCCGCGCTGATCGAATGGCCGGAGCGCGCGGAAGGCCGGCTTCCGCCGGATTCGCTTCTGGTGGAATTGTCCGCCAATGGCGAACGCTTGGCCCAGCTCGATGGCCCAAACCGCTGGCGCGCGCTGGACACGCAGCATGACTGACCAGCAACGCTTTTTGGAATCCGCAGGATGGGACGGGGCCGAGATCGCCCCCCTGCCTGGCGATGCCTCGACCCGCACCTATGCGCGCGTCCGCAAAGATGGCCGCCAGGCCATGCTGATGCACCAGCCGCAAGGCGCTGAAACCTCTGTCGCGCCCACTGACGCGGACGAAGCGGCCCGCCGGGTGCTGGGATACAATGCCATCGCCCGTCTGGCAGGTGCCGATTGCCGCCGTTTCGCAGCCGCTTCTGAATTCCTGCGGTCGCGCGGACTGGCGGCGCCTGCCATCCATGCCGCGGACTTTTCGCACGGATGGGTGCTTCTGGAAGATTTGGGCGATGCGCTCTACGCCGACGTACTGGCAGAAGGCGGCGATGCGGAAAAACTTTACAAGGCGGCGGTCGAAGTGCTTGCCCGGCTTCATCGGGAAAACGCACCGGAATTTTTACCCCCTCCGGTCTTCGCTGGCCCGAGGGCCAGCTACGACCACCTCCCCCACCAGCGCACTATCGCGCGCGCGGGGGAGGAAGACCTCTCTCCCATCCCGCTTTTTGCTTATGACGATATCGCACTGATCGCCGAAACCGATCTGATCCTGGAATGGTTTCTGCCGCTGGCGCTGGGCCGCAAGGCGAGCGAGGCCGAATATCGCGAACACCATACATTGTGGCGTAACGCGCTGAAAGCCGTTGCCGGCAGCGCACCGGTTTTCGTGCATCGCGATTATCATGCCCAGAATCTGCTCTGGCTGCCGGACCGGACGGGCCTTGCCCGCGTTGGACTGATCGACTTCCAGGACGCCGTGGCGGGCAGCCGCGCTTATGATCTGATCTCGCTGACCGAAGATGCCCGCCGCGATGTGCCGCCCGAATTGGGCGAGATCGCCACGGCGCATTATCTGGCGGCGATGCGGGCACAAGGCGTGCCGCTGGACGAAACGCGGTTCCGCGCCGAGATCGCGGTGATGGCGGCACAGCGCAACGCCAAGATCGTCGGCATCTTCGCCCGGCTTTACGCGCGCGACGGCAAGCGGCGCTATCTTTCCTACCTGCCGAGGGTCTGGACTTACCTGGAACGCGATCTCAGCCATCCGCTGCTCGCCGATCTCAAGGCCTGGTACGACCGCACCATCCCCAAAGCACGGCGTACCTTGCCAGAACTGGAGTCCGCGTGATCCGCCGCGCCATGGTCATGGCCGCAGGCCTGGGAACGCGGATGCGGCCGCTCACCGACGACCGGCCCAAGCCTCTCATTACCGTGGGCGGCAAGACGCTTATCGATCACAGCCTGGACCGGCTGGTCGCGGCGGGCGTGGAGATGGCGGTGATCAATCTGCATTATCGTGCCCAGATGCTGAAAGATCATCTCGACCAGAGGCGCGACATCGAGATCCGCTACTCGTCCGAGGACGATGCCTTGCTGGATACCGGCGGCGGCGTGGTCAAGGCCTTGGCGCATTTCCAGGACGAGCCCTTCTTCATCCTCAATTCGGATTCCCTCTGGGTCGAAGGCTATAGCGCAGCGCTGCCGACCCTGGCGCAGCTTTGGGACGATACCCGGATGGATGGCTTGCTGCTTCTGGCCGCCATGGTGTCTGCGCTGGGATATGAAGGCTGGCGCGGTGATTTCCGCCTTTCTTCCATTGGCAATGTCAGCCGCGTGCCCGACCGGATTGTTTCGCCCTTCGCCTTTCCCGGCGTGCAGCTGGTTCATCCCCGGCTGTTCGCGGATCCGCCGGCGCCTGCCTTCTCGACCAATATCGTCTGGAACCGCGCCATCGCAAAAGAACGGCTTTACGGCGCCCGGCTCGACGGTGTCTGGCTGCATGTCGGAAGCCCACAAGCGCGCGACGATGCCGAAAACTTTCTCGCCCGGCTGGGACGGGCGTGAGCGGGATCTTTTCGATTCCCGCCAGCGCGCCTTTCGGCGAGACCCTGGCGCGTGGATTGATGGCACGTCTGGAAAAACTGCCCTTCGCCCTTGCCGATGTCAGCATTTATCTGCCGACACGGCGCGCCGCGCGCCGTTTCGGTGAGGCCTTCGCGAAAGTCTTGGACGGTGCGGCGCTGCTGCCGCAATTCCACGCCCTGGGCGACAGCGACGACGAAGATTTTCTGTTCGACGCCGTTGCCGAGAATTTCGACCTTCCGCCCGCGATCTCGCCGGTCCGGCGCCAATTGTTGCTCGCCGCGCTGATCCGGCAATGGAGCGAAGGGCAGAGCGAACATATCGGCTTCTCCCAGGCTGCCGCATTGGCGGAGAGCCTGGCCAAGGTGATGGACGACGCCGAGCGGCAGGGTGCCGACCTCGCCGATCTGGAAAAGCTGGTGCCGCTGCCGCTGGCGGCGCATTGGGAGAATGTCACGCGTTTTCTGGTCCTGATCCGGGACCATTGGCCAGCCATTCTGGCGGACGAAAAAGCGATCAACCCGGCTGCGCGGCGCAATCTGGCGCTCTCCTTGCTTGCCGATCGTCTGGAAAAGAATCCGCCGTCTTCGCTGGTTATTGCCGCGGGCTCGACCGGTTCGATCCCGGCCACCGCGCGGCTGCTGGGCGTGATCGCGCGCCTGGAGCATGGCGCGCTGGTGCTGCCCGGTCTGGATTGCGAACTGGACGCGAAGAGTTGGAGCGCGCTCGATCCCGGTCATTCGCAATTCGGCCTCAAGCAGCTTTTGGATTCCATTGGCGTGTCGCGCGCGGCGGTCACGAATTGGCATGGCGCCGCGCCCAATCCGCCGCGCGAGCATCTCTTGCGCGAGACCTTGCGTCCGGCCCCGACGACGGATGCCTGGCGCGCGCTGGCCGATGCCGGCGGCGGCGATATCGCGCAGGGTCTTTTGGGCATCACCCTCGTCACCGCATCCGACCCCGCGCAAGAGGCGCTGACCATCGCACTGGCACTGCGCGAAACCCTGGAACAGGAAGGCCGGACCGCAGCGCTGATCACGCCGGACCGGACCTTGGCGCGCCGGGTCGCGGGTGAACTGGAACGTTGGCAGATCGCCATCGACGATTCCGCCGGACGCCCCCTCGCCCATACCGGCGCCGGCGCATTTCTCTGCCTGCTGGCCGAGGCGGCAGAAACGGGTTTTGCGCCGGTGCCCTTGCTGGCACTTCTCAAACATCCCTTCGCCCGTCTTGACGGCGATGCAGTTGCGTTCCGCCGTCAGGCGCGCGCGCTGGATCGCCTCGCCTTGCGGGGACCGCGCCCCGACCCCGGTCTTGCTGGAATAGCGCGAGCCATCGCTCATGCGCAGGCCGAAGCGCGCGATCCCGACACCAAGGCCGCCTGCACGCATCTGCAGGATTGGTGGAAGACCGTCGTACCGGTGCTGGCGCCGCTCGAGCAGGTCTTCGCACAAGCGGCGCTTCCGCTTGCCGACATCATCGCCGCACATCTTGCGGTGGCGGAGCGGCTGTCCTGTTCCGAAGGTCAGGATTGCCCCATCTGGCAAGACGCGGATGGCGAAGCCGCGGCGCTGTTCTTCGCGCAATTCCGTGACAGCGCAACGGGGCTGCCGCCGCTGGAGCCGCGCGCCTATCCTTCCCTCTTCCGGGCTTTGGCGATGAAGACCCCGGTGCGGCCACGTTTCAGCCGCCATCGCGCCATCGCCATTCTGGGTCCGTTGGAAGCACGGCTGCAGAATTTCGATCTCACCATCCTGGGCGGATTGAACGAAGGGACATGGCCGCAAAGCGTGCCCGCCGATCCCTGGTTTTCCCGACCCATGCGCGAAACATTGGGACTGGAACAACCCGAACGCAGCATCGGCCTGGCGGCACTTGATTTCGCGGGTCTTGCCGCGGGCGGAGACATACTTCTCACGCGGGCTGCGAAAGCCGATGGTGCCCCCACCATTGCGTCGCGCTGGCTTCAACGCCTGACGCAACTGACCAGCGGCTTGAATCTCGAGATCGCGCAAAGCCCACATCTTGAGAATGCCGGACGTCTGGATGCGGTGCAGCCATTGCCACCCATTCCACCGCCCACGCCCCGCCCCCCGCTGGAAAGCAGGCCGCGCCGGCTTTCCGTTACCGAGATCGAAACCTGGCTGCGCGATCCCTATGCCATCTATGCGCGCCATGTCCTGAAGCTGAAACCACTCGACCCGCTCGACGCGCCGGTCGGGCCGCTGGAACGCGGCACCGCGCTTCATCGCATTCTGGAAGTTTACAAACAGCGTTTCCCGGGAGTGCCGCCCGACGATGCGGCGAAACAATTGATGGCAATCGCGGATGAAATCTTCGAAGCGCTTGCCATTCCGAAAGCTGCGCTTGCGGTCTGGCGGCCCCGTTTCGAGAAAGCGGCAGACTGGTTCGTGGCGTTCGAGCGCGACCGCGCCGATGGCATCACCCGCAGCGTGCTGGAAATTCGCGGCGAACGAACCTTCACCGCGCCGGGTGGAGACTTCGTTCTCAGGGGCGTGGCCGACCGCATCGATCTGCTCAATGACGGCAATGCCGCCATCCTCGATTACAAGACCGGCCGCCCGCCCAGCCCCGCGCAGGTCCGCGAACTGCTCACGCCGCAGTTGCCGCTGGAAGGCGCGATTCTTGCGGCCGGCGGTTTTCCGGGACTGGAAAGGCCGGCGGTAGAGGAACTGCTCTATCTCCAGATCTCCGGCGGTGCGGAAGGCGGCAAAGCGCAGGCTTTGACCGACGTGCCTGACCTGATCGCGCGGGCCGTGTCGCAACTGGCCGCGCGCATCGCCTGGTTTGACGAACCCGCCACACCTTACCGCTCGCGGGTGCGGCCGTTCAGTCTTTCGTCCGAAGGCGATTACGACCATCTCGCGCGGGTGCGCGAATGGTCGGTCTCCGGGCCGGAGGAAACATGAGCAGCAATCTCGCCTCCGATCCCTTCCTCTCGGCCTGGGTCGCCGCCAATGCCGGTGCGGGCAAGACCTACACCCTCGCCAATCGTGTGGCGCGGCTGCTGCTGGCGGACGCGCCGCCGGAGAAAATTCTCTGCCTCACTTTCACCAAGGCGGCGGCGGCGGAGATGCAACATCGCCTGTTCCGGCAACTGGGCGAATGGGCGATGCTGCCCGACGATGTGCTCACCGGGAACATCGACGCCATTGGTGCAGAACCTGACGATCTTCCCAAGGCACGTCGCCTTTTCGCCAAGGCGCTGGAGACGCCGGGTGGATTGAAGGTTCTCACCCTGCACGCCTTCTGCCAGATCGTGCTGGCGCGCTTTCCCATCGAAGCCGGTGTCACGCCCGGCTTCGAGGTTCTGGACGAACCATCCGCGCGCGCCATGATCGGCGAAGCGCGCCAGGCCGTGCTTGAGCGCGCGGGTTCCGGCGCCGGAGCCCTAAGCAAGGCGGTCGCGCATCTTGCCACCGAGGCCGGCGAAGCGCGGCTGGGCGATCTGTTGAATGCCGCGCTGGGCAATGACCGCCGCAAGCTGGATCGCTTCTTTGCAGGCCTGGCGGAAACCGATCTCGCCGACGCGGTCTGGCGCGCGCATGGCGTCGAACGCGACACGGACGCGGAAGGCGACTTTTGCGCCGATCTCGCACGCGAGATCGAAACCCTGCGGGCGGTGCGCGAATGGCTCAAGAGCAGCGGCGGCAAGCAGGATGCCGATGCGGCCGCCAAGATCGCAAAAATTCTGGCGTTGAAGGTTTCGCCGCACAGCTTCGCACATTTCCGCGAGTGGCTCATGACTTCGGAAGGCAATCCCCGCAAGAAGCTCGCGGCCAAGGCACTGGGCGAAGCCCGGTCCGATCTTCTCGATTGGCTGACCAACCTGCAAACCCGTTTCTGCCAGGCCGAAGACCGGCGCCGCGCCGCCCGCACGGCGAAGATGGCGGAAGCGATCCTCACCGTCATCGATACCGTTCGCCGTGAATATGCCGAGGCCAAGAAGCGCCACGCGGTATTGGATTATGACGACCTGATCGTCCGCACCCTCAATCTGATTGAGCGCGGCGATGCCGCACAATGGGTTCTCTACAAGCTCGACAATGGCATCGACCATATCCTGATCGACGAGGCCCAGGACACCAGCCCGGAGCAGTGGGCGATCGTGCGCAAGCTGACGGAGGAATTCTTCGCTGGCGAAGCGCGTCCGCGTACCCTGGCCCGCACGATCTTTGCCGTCGGCGACGAGAAGCAATCCATTTTCAGTTTTCAGGGCGCCGACCCCGCGCAGTTCGACATCAACCGCCAGCATTTCGAACAACTCGCGGCCCAGGCCGAACAGGCGTTCGTCGATCAACCCTTGGTGACCTCGCGCCGTTCCGCGCCGGAAATTCTGCAATTTGTCGATACCGTTTTCGCCGATCCGGCGGCGCGCTCGGGCCTGACCTCGCGCGACCAGCCTGTCACGCACCTGGCGCACCGTGCCGAGGCCCTGGGTGGCGTGGAATTCTGGACTGCGCTGGCGCCGCCGCCCGTGTTGCCCGTCGATCCCTATCTGCCGGTGGATGCGCAGCAGCGGGACAGCCCGGTGGTCATCCTCGCGCAGCGCATCGCCGACCAGATCAAGAATTGGCTGGATAGCGGCGCCACGCTCCCGGGGCATGAAAAGCCCATCGCGCCCGGCGACATCATGATCCTGCTGCCCCGGCGCGAGCCCTTCGGCAGCGAAGTGATCCGGCAGTTGAAGCTGCGCCGGATCGCGGTGGCCGGCGCCGACCGCGTCACGCTCACCGAACAGATCGCGGTGATGGATCTGATGGCTTTGGGCCGCTTTGTTCTCCAGCAGGAAGACGACCTCAACCTGGCGGCGCTGTTGCGTTCGCCGCTTTGCGGTATCAATGAAGAAGATCTTTTCGCGCTCTGTCACACGCGCAGCGGCATGGTCTGGCAGGCGCTGGAAGAAAAAAGAAACCAGCCGCCCTTCGACCATGCACATACTTTCCTGCGCGAGATGTTGGCGCGGGCCGATTACGCGCCGCCATTCGAATTCTATAGCCACGCGCTGACCGGCTGGGGCAAAAGGCGCGATCTTGTCGCGCGACTGGGCCCCGAATCCATCGACGCGATCGAGGAGTTTTTGTCCCTGGCATTGACTTATGAGCGCGCGCATACGCCTTCGCTGGAAGGCTTCATCGATTGGCTGGCGCGGGGCAACACCGAAATCAAGCGCGACATGGAGCGAGGCCGCGATGAAGTGCGCGTGATGACGGTCCATGGCGCCAAGGGATTGGAAGCCGACATTGTGATCCTGCCCGATACCACGGCCCTGCCCGATCCGCCGTCCCGCAAAGGCCATCTGCTCTATACCGAAGCAGGACCGCTTTATCCGCAGCCTGAGGGCGAAGCTTCCGAGCGCATCAAGACGGCCAAGCGCGCCGAAACCGAAGAGGCGCTCAAGGAACATCGCCGGCTTCTTTATGTCGCCCTCACCCGTGCGCGCGACCGGCTCTATGTTTGCGGGTTCGAAAACCGGCGCGGCGTGCAACCGGAATCCTGGTACGCCTTGGCACGCGCGGCCGCCGAAGCGCTGGGCCGGCCCTTCACCCGGCATGGGGAAGCCGCACACGCCTTTGGTCATGTCGAGCATGAGGCGCGCCCATCCAGCCCCCCGCCGCAACAGCAGGCTCCATCGCTTCCCGGTTGGACAAGTCGGCAGGCGCCGCCGGAACGGATCATGCCGCGATTGATCCGCCCTTCCGATGCGCTGGATATGCCCGAACCGCAATCGCTGTCGCCGTTGCAGGCAAATGCGAGCCGCTTCCGGCGCGGCAATATCGTCCATGCATTGCTGGCCCGCCTGCCGGAAATTCCACCCGATATGCGGCGCGCGCTCGCCATCCGCTACGCCCAGCAACAGGGCTTGGATCTCGGCCCCGCCAAAGCTCTGGCTGACGAGACTTTGCGCATCCTGGACGATCCCGAATTCGCGCCGGTCTTCGCCGCCTCGAGCAAAGCCGAGGTCGCGTTCCTGGCCGCTCTCCCCGAAATGGGACATGGCGCCCAGGTCAATGGCCGCATCGACCGATTGGTCGTGACGGATACGGAAGTCTTCATTCTCGACTTCAAGACCAACCGGCCGCCGCCGGCCCGGGCGGAGGATGTCAGCCCGATTTATCTGGCACAGATGGCGCTCTACCGCGCGGCAGGGATGCGCATATTTCCAGGCCGCCGAATCGTCTGCGGCCTTTTATGGACGGACGGGCCTTCCCTGATGCGGCTGCCCGATGCCCTTCTGGACCAGCAATTGGCGGGGATCGCCCGGCAACTTGACCCCGAGAGGGGCCGTTCCTAGATATAGGAACGCGGCCAGGAGCCGGGTGCGCCAGCGTGTCGGCGGCAAACCGGTTTTCTCTCCGCGCGACCATAAAAGAGTGCGAGCCACAAGGATTTAACCCATGCCCATCAAAGTCTCGGATGCCTCGTTTCAGGCCGATGTTCTGGACGCCACGAAACCGGTATTGGTGGATTTCTGGGCGGAATGGTGCGGTCCCTGCCGCATGATCGCACCCGCGCTGGACGAGCTTTCGGCGGAGCTGGGCGACAAGGTCACCATCGCCAAGATCAATATCGACGAAAATCCGCACGTCCCCACCAAGTATGGCGTGCGCGGCATTCCCACCATGATGATCTTCTCGCAGGGACAGGTCGCGGCCACCAAGGTGGGCGCCCTTCCCAAGTCGAAAATCAAGGAATGGATCGAGTCTTCGATCTGATTTTTCATCATTCCTAGCGTGACACCGCGGAAAACCGCCGGTACGATGTTCCCGGCGCGAGGGCGCGATTCAACAGATCGCATTCCCGCGTCA
>CAYWWT010000077.1:0-10969 GCA_964461855.1 uncultured Rhizobium sp.
GCATCATCTGGATGGTGACATTGGAATGACCGGGTTCGGCGGCCATCTTGGCGTCCTGGCCCTTGTCCCATTTGGGATTCTCGATGCCATAGACCTTGCCGCTCGGCCCGACCACGTCGCTGATCATCCGGGTGTAATAGCCGCCGGCGGGAAAGAACTCCGCCACCTTCATGCCGGGCTTCACGCCGACAAAGGCCAGGGTCTCGCCCGGCACGCGCAAGGCGTCGCGCGAAGAATCGGTCTTGGGCCGCGCGGGGTCCGCGACCGCCTTGGCGACAGCGTCCGGCAGGCTGGCGGCCAGCGCCGCGCCGCTGAGGCCCCCGCCGCCCAGGGTCAGGGCGATGAGGGACGCGCCCAGGATCATGTTTCGCATATTGGCTCCATCGAATGCAGGGCGGCCATCATGACCTGTTCCCTGCCACTGTTCGATGCCGGATTCGCAATTGTTACAAAGACAGGCCCTAAAAGTGAACGCGGTACGATCCGAACGCGGAAATCGCCGGGCGCCCACGCTTTTTCGGCACCGAAATCCGGATTTGCGCGTTGCAAGATGGACGGCACCAAGAGGGAACCCATGACCAGTCTGGATGGCTTCGGCACGGCGCGGATGATGATCGCGATGTACGGCAAGGAAGCCCAGAGCGAGGCGCGCCGCCGCTGCGAAAAGGCGCTGAAGCGCGAAGACCTGCCGGGTTTCGAGCGCTGGGCCCATATCGCCACCGTGATCGGCGGCTTCGTCACCCGCTCGGCGGTTTCTCCGGCCCACCTGGTTCATTGATGAGGGGCCGCACCGCCCCTTTCGGGGGCGGCGGGTCCGTTTCACGCATGGCGTTTAAAGCGCGGTCTTGACCTGACCGACAGGTTTGGCGCCGGACGTCGTCATCCAATCGCGGACGATACGCTGTTCCAGGGTGATGGTGATGGCGACGATGGACGCGCCGACAAAGGCGATGGCCAGGCCGGTGAAGATCGCCACCAGATAAGACCCGAAATACGGCACGGCTTGAAGAAAGCTTGCGCCCACCACCAGCACGATCGCCATCTGATAGTTCTTGGTGTTGCGCTCGGGCGTGTTGCCGATGGCCGCGATGCCGCCGAACAGCAGAAGCAGCGGCGCGATTATGGGATTGGAAACAAAGCCCGATACGATTGCCAGGATGACGGCGAGCGCTCTTCCCACCGCAGAAAACTTTTCCATGAATTCCTCCGGTAATTTGAGATCCAAACCAACGGGAAATTCTACCACCAATGGTTCCTGGGGTGTAGGATGGGGCCAGGCCCGCCGCGCGGCGAGCCGGTAATCCGGCCCGCACGCGCGCGGTGGCTCATTGCCTGCCTCAGAACGCGACGGCCAAGGTGCCGCGGATGCCGTTGTTGGATTCGTTACCGCCGAACTGGCCGCCATAGGTCAGGTTGATGGCGGCGGCCTCGGTGACATTGGTGCTGACGCCCGCTTCCACCACGCCCGCATCACGCGCGATGGGTGCGCCCGTGACGGTGAAGGCGTTGCCGCCGGCAAAGGCCACGGTGGCCGATGGCGTGACGGTGCCGAAGGTGTGGCGCCAGCCCACCATGCCCTTCAACTCCATCGGCAGCGAGAAGATGCTGAAGCCGGTCGAAGGCCTGAGGCCGATGGTGGTGAAGGTGTCTTCCTGCGTGTTCGCCTGCGAGGTGAGCGCCGCCTCGCCGCCACCTTCGCGGAAGCCCGCCGTGCGCAGGTTCATGTAGGAGATATTGGCAAAGGGTTCGACAGCCATGCGGTCGAACGCAAAGCTCTCGGCCACTTCGCCGAAGATCTGCGCCGTGCCCGCGCTATAGGTCGCGGTCAGGTCGTTGGAGAAGTTGCCGAACGCCACCAAACGCTCGGTGGACAAGGCGGCCCAGCTATAGCTGGCGCCCAGGCGCAGCGCGACGCCGTCGATGCTGGTGCCCGCATAGGTGCCCAGATGGTAATTGTCGCTCGAACCCCATGAACTGACGGCATCGGCCTTGAAATCGGTGCGGCTGTAGCCGCCAAAGAAGCCGAGGCGCCAATCATACACCGGCACGTCGGCGCCGATCAGGAACCCGCCGGTGGTGTGCGACAGCGCGGCGGCATTGGCGTCGCCGCCGATGCGGCCCCAATTGCCGAAGCCCTGCACCCAGACCAGCGGACGCTCGCCGTTCAGGCAGCCGGGATGGCGCGCGGTCTCATCGGCCGAACAGACATCGCGCAGCCGGTCCAGCGCGGTGTCGCGCACAAGCAGGCTTCCCGAGACCAATGCGCCGCGGGTGGACGCAACCGCTTCGCCCGACAACTTGTCGAAGGCGTTGCGGGCATCCAGGTCGCTCTGCGAATTCAGCAGGCCGGTGGCAATGGTGCCGCCCGCGGGCACGCCGCCGGCGACCGCGCTCTGGTTGCCGGTCTGGGCCGCGCTCGCCGGATCGCCGGTCTGAATCACATCGAGATAGAGATTGTTGGCATCCTGCGTTTCCTGGAACGCCAGATATTGCGACAGCGGGGCGGGCGCATCGTAAGCGCCGGTGACGCCGCCCGACGCGGTCAGGATGGTGTAATGCGCGCCGTTCTGGAAAGTGCCCGCCGGGTTGGCCACCACATTCAGCTTCGCGCCGCTGGCGATGGTCGCCGTGCCATTGACCAGAATCAGGTCGGAGGCGTTGGAAGCGGGATCGGCTTCCAATTGATAGATCGAGCCCGCATCGGCCACGAAAGCGCCGTTGACATGCAGGGTGCCGATGGAATTGCCCGGCGCGATGGTGCCGCCCGACTGGATCGTGGCCGCACCCACGGTGCCGTTGCCGCCCAAACTGCCGCCGCTCGCCACCGTGACGGCGGAAGTGATGGAGCCGTTCACCGCCAGGGTGCCGGCGCTGACATTGGTCGGGCCGCTATAGCTGCTGGCGCCGGTCATGTCGGTGCGCCCGCTGCCGGTCTGGTTGACGCCGCCCGTGCCGGTGACGGCATTGGCGAAGGTCAGCGCATTGCTGTTGTTGAAGGCAAGGGTGGCGTTGTTCGTGACATCGCCGATCATCGACGCGCCGTCACTGATGGCCAAGGTGCCTTGTTGGATGGCCCAGGGCGTCGCCACGCTGCCGCTGCCGGTCAGGGTCCAGGTGCTGTTGCCGGTCTTCTGATAAGACGTGAAGTTCTGATATTGCGGCCCGACCTTGGAGACATCGAAGCTGGCGTCGTCGTCGCCGCCCAGGATCAAGGAATTGGCAACGGCGCCCGTGTTGCCCACCACCGCGCCGGTGATCACGGAGCCTTTGCGCAATTCCAAAGTCAGGTTCGACGGCAGCTGCATCAGGATGGCGTCTGCTCCGCCGGCACCGCCCTGAATGATACCGCTGTTGATCAGGCTTACCGGCACATTGGTGGTGCCGGACGCGTTCGTGATGGCGGCCGCGCCCGCGCCGCCGATGATGCTGCCGCTATTGGTGATCGTGCCGGTATTGGCATGCACGATAATGCCATTGCCGCCCGCGCCGCTGGTGGCGCCGTCGCCGCCCCGGATGGTGCCGCTGTTGGTCACCGTGGGAATAAACGTCGAAATCCCGGTGATATTGACGCCCCCGCCGCCTGTCACACCGGCGCCGCCCGTAATCGTGCCGGTGTTGGCGAGAGAGTTCCCCTGCACCAGCCGTATGCCATCGCCACCGGCACCGGTCGAACCTATGCCGCCGATGATGCTGCCGCTGTTCATGACGGTCCGGTTCGGAAGGCCCGCAATCGTGACGCCGATGCCGCCGCTCAGGCCATTGCCGCCTGAGACTGTGCCGCCGGTGTTGTTGGTGAGCGAACCGCCGCTATTGAGAGAAACACCCACACCGCCAGTGGCGTTGACGGCGCCGCCGCCATTGACAGCGCCGTTGTTGGTGAAGGTTCCGCCCAGGACGTCGGCGCCGACGCCGCCATTGCCGCCCAGTCCGCCGCCCGCGCCGCCGTTGATGGTGCCATTGTTCGTCGCCACCTTGCCGCCATTCATGAATAGACCCTGATCGCCGACACCGCTGGCGGCCGCGCCGGCACCAGTGGCCTGAATGGTACCGTTGAAGATGTAGCTTGCCCCCGCCGGATAGGTGCCGCCGCCGTTCAGGGACACCGCGCCGGATACGGTGCTGCCGTTGAAATAGGCCGAAGTGATGGTGTGGCTGCCCGTGTCGATGGTGATGGCCTTTTGGGCCACCGGCAGCACGCCGGCCAACGTGACGTCATTGTTGAGCGTGATGGTGTCGCTTGTGTCCGGATCGAGATTGGCATCGGCAATGGCGGTCTGCAGGCTGGCGCTGTCGGAGGCGGTATAATCCGCCGCCAGCGCGGGCGCAGAGCCGATGGCGAGTGCGAGAGCGGATGCGCCCATCAGAAACTGGGCGGCGATCGATTTGGTCATTGAAATTCCTCTCATGGCTGAAAGACCGCATCCGTCGAAGGATCGCGGCGCCATTCCATTTCATGAGAGGTGCGCACTCAGAATCTGGAAACTCGGCTATGGCGGTTCGAGTCGCAGGAAGCGGACTCAAGGGATGGCGGCAGCTTTGGCGCTGCGGCCTAACAGAGCGTTAAATTTTGAGGAGAGAATGAATGCATCCCGTGAATTGCAAAATTCACATGCGCCGCTTGTATAAATCTGTCGCAAACAAAAAGAGCGGGAAGCCGTGATGGGCCCTCGTTCTTTTCATGCCGGCGCGTCGCCTGTGTCCGAGCGCGACGGCCAGGGGGCGCTGACGCCGTCGTTGAATCCGCGCTGCGGCGATCCAGGAACAAGACCACGCGTCACACGTTCGTCAAAAAAGGAGACTGGCTTTTTGGAAAGGACGATGGTCATGGCGACGAACAAACCTGCCGGCGACGGACACCGCAACGGCGCGGTGCGCAAACGCTCCCAGCTCAAGACCAAGATCATGGGCGAGGACCATGCGACCAAGCGCGACACCACGACCGGCGAATTCATCGCGCAGAAGAAGGATGACGGCAAATTCAAGGGCGTGCGGCGGGAATAGGCGCGATCCGTAGCGGAAGCGGCGGCAAGCCGTTCCGCTGCCCGCCAAATGTAATGGAACTTTTGCAGCGTCCGGCGCATTATCTCTACGTCGCCGGCATCGCCAAGAGCACCGGCGCTTGAGAGACTTTCGGGACAGGTTTTTGTACGCTGTCCGTGCTCCCGCTCAACCGGGAGGTGTTCATGCGTTCGAGATACGCAGATTATTCCATTCGACAGCGCGCCGACGCCATCGTCTGCCGCAAATGCGGAAAGACCGGCAATGTGGTCTGGGACGATATTTCGCGCCGCAATGTGTGCGCGTCCGAACAGGTCGGCATCGACGGGCCTTTCTTCGAACGCTTGAGCAAAAAGCCGCCCTATCCAATCGAATTGGTGTGCCGGGCCTGCGGCGGCGTGGCGATCACCGCCTATCCCTCGACCTCCCTGCACGAACGCGAAAAATACAATTAGAAGCCTTTCCCGGTTTGGCGCGCCAGATCGCGGTAGCGTTCGGCGATCTTCGCCCAGGCGTCCTTGGCTTCGAGGGTCGGAGCCTTCTGGGCCTTCTCGTCCGCCGCTTTCGCCAGGGCGAGAAAGTTCGCGATCCGCTGCTCTTTGTCCACGCGCTCCACGCACCGGCTGTCATTCGCAAATGATAATGCGTAAGCCGGTCTATCGCTCCAGCAGCAGCGCGCCGCCCAGCCCGATCAGCACCGCGCCGATGCCCGCATCCAGCGCCGCCTTGGCATTGACGAAGCGGCGGCGGATGGCGGCGGTGGAAAGCAGCAGCGCCACGCCGCAATACCACAGCGCCGACAGCGCCGTGGCGATGGCGAACACGGCGGCGGAAAACCACAAGGGCGCGTGCGGCGGCAAGGCCACCGCAAAGATGCTGCCGTAAAAGGCGGCGGATTTGGGATTGGTCAGGCTGACGAAATAGGCCTTGCGGAAAACCGCCCGGGCGTTTGCGATCCCGTCCGGGGGCGGCGGCATCTGCGCCTTGCGCGCCTGCCAGATCATGCGTGCGCCCAGATAAATAAGGTAAGCTGCGCCCGCCAGCTTGAGCGCGGAATAGAGCCAGGCAATGCGGGCGATGACCAGGCCCAGCCCCGCCAGGGTCAGCAAGGTCCAGGTCGCGGTCGCCGCGGCCAGTCCCAGCCCCGCGATCAGCCCGGCGCGGCGCGAGACATTGATCGCGGTGGCGGTGACGATGGCGAAGTTGGGCCCCGGGCTGATCATGCTCAGCGCCAGGACGCCGGTGAGAAGCAAAAGGCTGCTGGCATAAGTCATGGCGGCGAGTTTAGAGGCGGGGTTGCGCCAAGGCCATCCATGCGCGCGCAGATATGGTATCTCTCATCCGGCACCTTGGATGAAGGAAGCACATGTTCCGGAAAGTCGCTTTCACAATGTATCCGGTCAAGGATATGGCGCGGGCCGAGGCGTTTTATCGCGAGACCCTGGGCCTTGGCCCCAGCACCGGCTCGGTCGAACGCGGCTGGGTGGAGTTCGACCTTCCCGGTGGCGGCTGCCTGGCGCTGACGGTGCATTCGGGGGCCGAGCCTGCCCACGCTGCGGGCGGCACGATTGCATTCGAAGTCGAAGACCTGGACGAGCTGGTTGAAGCGTTGAAAGCCAAGAATGTTTCATTCCTGGCGACGGATATTCAAAGCCCGGTCTGCCGCATGGCGCTGTGCAAGGATTCCGAAGGCAACCGGATTCTCCTGCACCAACTCAAACCGAAGACATGAGCGGGGCTACTTCGCCAAAAAATCGCGGATGAATTTGCCTGTGGCGTCCGGATTTTCTTCCATGATCCAGTGGCCGGAGTCCGGCACGATGCCCATGGTGACGTTGGCGGCGGCGACGCGCAGCACGGCGGCCTCTTGCCTGCCGAAGGATTTTTCCGCGCCCAGCGCCAGCACCGGCATGGGCAGCTTGCCGCCCTTGGCCAGCAGCGCCTTGTTGTCGATGGCATCCTGATTGAAGGCGGCGAACTGCTCGAAGGCGTCATGCATGGCATGGGGCCGGGCATAGAGCGCGGCATAGTGATCGCGCGTCGCCTCGTCGATCTTTTTCGGATCGGCGGAAAGCTCGTTGTAGAAGCGGTCGAGATAGATGCGCTCGCGTCCCGCGACCAACCGCTCCATGTCGGGCCCGCGGAAATTGAAATGCCACAAAAGCGGGCTCTTGATGATTTCGTCCCAATTGCCGATGCCGGGCAGGGGCGCATCGATCACCACCCATTTGGTGATGCGCGCCGGATATTGCGCCGCCAACGCATAGCCCACCATGTTGCCGATATCGTGGGTGACCAGATCGGCCTTCTGAATCTTCAGCGCGTCCATCACCCCGGCAATGTCCACGCCCTGGTTCTTCTTGCTGTAGCCGGTATCGGGGTGGGCGGAGAGGCCCATGCCGCGCAGGTCGGGCACCACCACCTGATGGGTTCTGGCGAGGTCCGCCGCCACGGGCGCCCACATGTCGCCGGTATCGGCAAAACCATGCAGCATCACCACGGCGGGACCCTGGCCGCCGATGCGCACATGCAAAATGGTGCCGTTGGTCTTGATCTCCTGCGTCTTGAAGCCGGAGGGAAAGGGCGTGACCGCCCGGGCGGGCGCGGCGGCCAGAACGGCAATGCATAGAAGAATCGCAAATCGCACCATGGCGGCACCCCCGGAAATCGGGGAAGAGTGACGGCGCGCGCGGCCCCGGTCTAGACTGGTATTCCAGGAGCCAGTGTCCGGAGTTTCCGAACAATGCTGAAGATGGAATCCCTGCTGGTCTTCGCGGCGATTGCCGAAGCCGGATCGATCAGCGCGGCGGCGCGGCGGCTGCAGATTTCCAAATCCGCCGCCAGCGAGCGGCTGGCCGAGTTGGAGAACGGCATCGGCGCGACATTGGTGCGCCGCTCCACCCGCAAGCTGGCCCTGACCGATGACGGGCTGGATTTTCTGGCGCACGCCAAGCGCATTCTTGGCGCGGTCGATGACGCGACGGCGGGCCTGTCGGAGCGGCGGGGCGAGCTGGCGGGGCCCTTGCGCATCGCCGCCCCCATCAGCTTCGGCGTGCTGCATCTGGGGCCCGCGCTCAATCAGTTCGCCAAGCTGCATCCGCGCATCGAATTGTCGCTGGAGCTGGACGACCGCGCGGTCGGGGCGGCGGACGGTTTCGATGCCGTGATCCGCCATGGGCCGGTGCCCGACAATGGCCTGATCGTCAAGCGCTTCGCCGGCAGCCGGCGCAGTCTGGTCGCGGCGCCTGCCTATCTGAAGACGCACGGCACGCCGCGCACATTGGACGCGCTGGGGCAGCATCGCGGCATCATCTATACCTATCGCGGCGGATCGGACTGGCGCTTTCGCCAGGGCGGGCGCTGGACCTTGGTGCGGCCCGCCAGCGCGGTGCGCTTCAACAACGGCATCCTGATGCGCGGCGCGGTGGAGGCGGGGCTGGGCATCGCGCTGCTGCCCCGCTTTCTCTATTACGATCTCTTGAAGGCGCGCAAAGTGCGCGTGGTCGATGTCGGCGTCGAGGCCGAGCCGGGCACGGTCTTCATCGCCTATCCCGGCGACCGGCGCGTCACCGCCAAGATATTGGCGCTGACCGCGCATCTGCGGGCCAGCTTCGGCAATCCGCCCTATTGGGAGCGATAGCGCAAAAGGGGCGGCGCGCTATTTCCTGAGGCCGGCGAGAAATTTCCTGCGGTCGGATTCATAGGCTTCCAGAACCCCGTCCGGCGCGATGCCCTTTTCGTATTTGACGCCCCACCGGCTCAACTCCAGCAGGATGGGCGCCAGGTCGAAGCCTTTTTCGGTCAGGCTGTAGATCCATTTGCGCCCGTCTTTTTTGTCGGGCCGCTTTTCAACCGCGCCCATTGCGGTCAGCTTGGCCAGGCGGTCGGCCAGGATATTCGTCGCCATGCCTTCGCCCGCGCGCTGGAGTTCGCTGAACCCCGTCGCGCGCGCAAACATCAGGTTGCGGACAACCAGCAGCGACCAGCGGTCGCCCAGCACCAGCAGCGCCGCATTGATCGGACAGGGCGGGGGGCGGCTTTTCATGCCCCAGCCTCGCATATTTCACTTGCAAATAGCAAGTGAAATAGATTAGTTGCAAATCGCAAGTGATACCTGACCCGTTCGAAAGAGGAGAAAGACATGCCCGACATCACGCCCTTCCTGTGGTTCGACACAAAGGCGCAACAGGCCGCCGAATTCTATGTTTCGCTTTTCCCGAATTCGAAGATCACCCGGATCGGCCGCCGCACGGGCGCCGAGGTCGCCAATGAATCCGATGTTCTGACCGTCGATTTCGAGCTCGGCGGCAAGCGCCACATCGCCCTCAATGGCGGGCCGCGCTACAAATTCACCGAAGCGGTTTCGCTTCTGGTGCCTTGCAAGACGCAAGCAGAAATCGACCATTACTGGGCCGCGCTGACGGCGGATGGCGGCGAAGAAGTCGTCTGCGGCTGGCTGAAGGACAAGTTCGGCCTGTTCTGGCAAATCGTGCCGGAAAGGGTGCTGGAGCTGCTGGCGGGTGAAGACCGGGCCAGAGCGAACCGCGTCATGGCGGCGGTCAGGACGATGAAAAAGCTCGACCTGGCGCAATTGGAACGGGCTTGAAAAGAGCGCAAACGCAAATGGGGCGGCACGATCGGCCGCCCCAACTGTGTTCCGTCATCACATCTTAGTCCAACGTCGCGCGGTTGCCATTGTCGGCAAGGCGGACGGCGTCCTGCGGCGCGCTCATCGCCGAGGTGAAGGCGCCCTGCGGCACCGCCGCGTCTTCTTCGCTTGCCAGGATCACGACGTTGCCCTGACGCGCGGACAGCGAACCCGACTGCGCCGGTGCGGCGGAGGTGGAAACGAACGAGCCCTGCGGGCGGGCGATGTCTTCCTCGCTTGCGGCGCGGGCGGAGCTGGCGACGCTCAGCGCCACCGCACCGATGGCGAGATAAGACGCGGCCACGGCCAGAACCGACGATAATCCGGATTGTTTGCTCATGATGTTCTCCCGATGGAATGCCCGTGTAATTGCGAGCACATGCTCCCAGATGGGGGTATATGCTCCTTTTACAAGACGGGACGGCGGGATTTATTTTGCACTGCACTATATCCATGGATTCCAATGGCTTACTTTTTAACATCACCGAATGAGCAAGTTACTCATTATACTAAACGGAAAGTTGATTTTGGCGGCGCGGCTCATAAGATCGCTGACGGCGTTGGGAGGCACAGATGGACTACCGTTTGTATGTGCTGGATGAGGCGGGGGGCATCCGCTCGCGGAGCGATCTGGAATGCGCGAGCGACGAGGAAGCGTGCCAGCGCGCCAGGGCCGCGGCCCAGAGCCAGCGCGTGGAATTGTGGCAGGGCCGGCGGCGCATCGGCGTGTTCGAGGCGCCGGATTTGGCAAGGCCGGCTTAACCTCGATCCCGATATCGATGCTGGAGGTGGCGGCATGGCCGCTGGCTCGATCCGGCCTCGAGAGATATTTGGCGACCCTCGTCTGGGCCGGTGCTATCCTATCGGCCGGTTTTATCCGGATCGGAGGAGCGGTTATGCAAACATCCCCTCTTCACTATTTCGTACGAGCTTGTTTTTTGGCGGGCATTTTTACGCTGTCGAGTTGCGCTTATTGGGTCAAAGACAGAGAAGAAGTACTGGAACAGTCCGGATTTCAAAAGCAGCCAGCCAATACGCCTGAACGAAAATCGGAATTATCCAGCCTGCCCTCACACAAATTCGTCCGCGCTGCTCAGGGAACGCAAAACTCGTATAGCTGGGCCGATCCCATCGTTTGCAATTGCGTTTGGGTCGGTTCAGAGCGGGATTATGAAAGGTATCGGACCGCGTTGGCATCGCGCAGCGGCCCAACCGACGCCCACACATTGTCGTACATGCCCGGATCTCAATCCTGGCAGGCTCCAGTGAGCCATGGCTCCGGCCTTCCCTGACGGTTGCTTGACCGCAGCCCTCCGATGCGCC
>CAYWWT010000078.1:0-10963 GCA_964461855.1 uncultured Rhizobium sp.
GCGCGATCATTTCGACCATTGGCTGGCCGAAAGCCCGGCCGAGGCCGACAAGCTGCTCGAGTTCGTGATCGATCAGGCGGAAAGCCGGCTGCGCAAGCGGCAGGAAAAAGAAGTCTCGCGCAAGGCGGCGACCCGCAAGCTGCGCCTGCCCGGCAAGCTTGCCGATTGCACGCGCGATGCGGCGTTGGGCACCGAGATTTTCCTGGTCGAAGGGGATTCCGCGGGTGGCAGCGCCAAGCAGGCGCGCGACCGCGCCACCCAGGCGATCCTGCCGTTGCGCGGCAAGATTTTGAACGTGGCAAGCGCCGGCGCGGGGAAATTGCAGCAGAATCAGGAATTGTCGGATCTGGTCCAGGCGCTGGGATGCGGCACCGGCACGAAATACCGTGAAGAGGATTTGCGCTACGAGAAGGTCATCGTGATGACCGACGCCGATGTCGATGGCGCCCACATCGCATCCCTGCTTCTCACATTCTTTTATCGCGAAATGCCGGAGCTGATCCGGGGCGGGCATCTCTATCTGGCGATGCCGCCGCTCTATCGCCTCGCCCAAGGCGCCAAGACGATCTATGCCCGCGACGATGCCGACCGCGAAAGGCTGCTCAAAAGCGAATTTCGCGCCAACGCAAAAGTGGAGATTTCGCGCTTCAAGGGCCTGGGCGAAATGATGCCGCAGCAATTGAAAGAGACCACCATGCGCGTCGGCAACCGCACCCTGATTCAGGTGGAGGTCACCGACGGCGATGAAACCGACGATATGGTGGAGCGGCTGATGGGGAAAAAAGCCGAGCTGCGTTTCCAATTCATTCAGGAAAACGCGGCTTTCGCCACCAGTGTGGACATCTAGTCGATCTTAAGACGGCTCACCAGGGATGTGGCATCGCCGGTTTGTGATGGCGTGCCCAATACCCCACGTGCGGCCTGCAACGTCTCGCCGCCTGGCGGCAAGCCATGCCGCAGCTCGGAAAGAATGACCGTCAGCGGCCCAGGCTGCTTCTGGACCAGCGTCACCGTAGCCGTGCGGCACCCGGGCGAAGCGCAGCTGATGAACAGACGGCTTCCATCCCCTTTCACCGGAAATGATTTTCCATCCACTGCGACGCGCGACAGATTGGCATCGGAGGGAATGGTGAGCGTCATGCCCTCGGCGGCATCTGCCCCCCGCAGATTAAGGACGACCGCGTTCCCGTCGCGCCGAAGGATGGCCGCCGGCGGTGGGAATTGCGGATGGCCCGCGTCTGCGACATAGCCCTGCCAGCGGACATCGCCGCCAATGCCCTGGGCGCTCTGTGAAAAAGCAGCTGCGGTCCGCACGGCCTCCGGCAACGGCTTGACCGGATCGGCCACCCAGGATGCGCGGCCTTCCGCCTCGACATAATGAAAGTTCAGCCTTTGCGGATGCTGCGCATCGTAAGGCGGCACAAATCCCGCCACGATCGTGGCTGCCAAGGTCAAGCCCAGACCGATCACGCCCTGCGCACGGCTGAAGCGCAGCAGAGGAAGGGCCGAGACCAGCCCTAACGCCGCAGGGACGGTGAATAAAGGCGTTACGGCCAGTCCCATCAGTGGTTCCGCCGCCGCAGTCAATTGCATCCAGATCAACAGCGATACCAGCGCGGGCACCCAGGCCACACCAAAGGGCAGGAACAGGGCCGCGGCCAGAACCGGAAACAGGAAATAAGGACTGAGGCCCGGCAACATCCAGGCGGACGCCACCGCGAATACCGCAAGCCACAGCCAGCATGCCGTTACCGTGGCGCGACGCGCTGCCAGCAGCGCCAGAGTGCCCACCGATAGCGCGAGCGCGAGACGCAAGACAAGCGGTTGCGCATAAGACGGATCGGCATGTCCGGATATCAACGCGGCAAGCGCTTTGATCGCAAAGCCCGAGGCCACCGCAGCGGCAAGGAACAGCGGCGGCGTCAGCAACTCCAGCAGCCCTGGCCGGCGCCGCAGGCAAACGCCTGCGATCACCGCCAACGCCAGGAGCGCGAGCGGCAACGCCCATGCCGCCGGCAGGCGCGGCAACCAGACACCCATGACATCGAGATAGATCGCATTGTCTCCCGCAAGGGTCGCGAAATCCCGGCCCCGCAAGGCGCGCGTCAACGAAAGCACGGCGTCGCCGCCGCTTTGTACGCTGCGCGGGTCCAGATTGGCGATCGTGTCCAATGCGGTGTGGTAGTGCGCAACACCGCCCAGGAACGCGAAATTGTATCCCGCCAATCCGGCATCCAGAAACGGCGTCAAATCGGTATCGTTGGGAAGGAATTTATAGATCTCGCCATAGAGCGAGCTGGTGGCGAAGCGCGGCGCGGCCGCTGCATAGACATCCACCAGCGCGGAGTCGCGCGGGCTGGTCTGGAACAGCAGGCTTTGGCCTTTGGAGCCCCGCCCCTCGACATTGATCACGACGCCGACCCGTTCGCGCCAGCGCGCGTCTTCGACAAAAGCCGCGGCGCCCAGAAGGCCCGCCTCCTCGCCATCGGTGAAAAGTGCGATCACCGGATGACCTGCCGACGCGCTTCCCGCTTTCAACGCCCGAATGGCTTCCAGCAAAGTGGCGACGCCGGAGCCGTCATCGCCCGCGCCCGGGCCGGCGGCGACCGAATCCATGTGCGCCATCAACACAATCGCCTTGCCCTGCCCCGGAACCGCTTCGGCGATCAGATCCTCGATGTCCGCGCATTCGATGGCAGACCAGCGCAACTCACCATAACAAGCGCGGGTTTTAAGGGCGGTGAAGGGCACGTTCAGTGCCGCCAATTCGCGGCGGATGCGGTCATGGACGGCGGCATTTTCCGCCGAACCCGCCGGATGGGGCCGCTGTGGTCCTTGAATGCGCGCGAGCGCCGCCATCGCGCGGGTCGCCGAGAACTGAGTCTGGGGAGCGCCGGAGCCGAGAGGTTCCGGCCCGCTCTGCACCTGGACCGCGAGGAACCAGATCGCCACCGCCACCAGAGCCAGCAATCCATTCCGCATGCGCGCCATCCCCCGTTGCGCAAAGCTGCCGCGAACCGGGCCCCTTGCGCAACAGGAACGCTTTTCGTCTCGCACGCGTTATTTTTGAGACAGTCCGGAAGGTGAGGCCCATACAGGGTTCCAGTCACTTTTCACCTTCGGCGGCGCCCGGTGTCCCCCTCCACCGGGCGTTTGCTTGGCGATGGCCCCAGGGGATTTGTTGACTTTCCGCAGTTTCTTCCTATTTTGCCGCGCATAAGAGCGGGCGGCCAATACGGGCCGTCAGGCTTGGGCGCCATGGACGCGCCCCTTTTCAGGAGCGTGCTACGACCCAAGTAACGATCTCCGGCGCGGAAGCCGGAACCGGTGAAACTGCAATCACCACTTCGCCCACATCGCCAGGCGGCTTCGAAAGCCTCGGCCTCTCTCCCGATATTCTCAAGGCTGTCGCCGATACCGGCTACACCACACCGACTCCAATTCAAGCGCAGGGTATCCCGCTCGTATTGGAACGCCGGGATCTGATCGGTATCGCCCAGACCGGAACCGGCAAGACCGCCAGTTTCACCCTGCCCATGATCGAGATGCTGGCACGCGGGCGTTCCAAGGCGCGCATGCCGCGCGCCCTGGTCCTGGAACCGACACGCGAACTGGCCGACCAGGTGGCGGAAAGTTTCAATCGCTACAGCAAATACTCCAAGCTCAGCCATGCGCTGCTCATCGGCGGCGTTTCGATGGACGAGCAGGTGAAGAAGCTGGACCGCGGCGTCGATGTGCTGATCGCCACACCGGGCCGCCTGCTCGATCATTTCGAGCGCGGCCGGTTGATGCTGTCCCAGACCAATATCCTGGTGATCGACGAAGCCGACCGCATGCTCGACATGGGCTTCATCCCCGACGTCGAACGGATCTGCAAAATGCTGCCCTTCACACGGCAGACCCTGTTCTACTCGGCGACCATGCCGCCGGAGATCCAGCGCCTCACCGACCAGTTCCTGCACAATCCGGCGCGTGTCGAGGTCGCGCGTCCCGCCACCACCGCCACCAATATCGCGCAGGAGCTGGTGGAAATTCCCGCCAATGATTGGGCCAAGCGCGAAGCGCTGCGCCGCCTCATCCGCGAAGCGGAACCGACCCTCAACCACGCCATCGTCTTCTGCAATCGCGAGCGCGATGTCGATGTGGTCGCAAAATCGCTGACCAAGCACGGTTTCGATGCCGCCCCGATTCATGGCGATCTGGATCAATCGCTGCGCACCAAGACACTGGAGCGTTTCCGCGGCGGTGAACTCAAAATCCTCGTTGCCAGCGACGTTGCGGCGCGCGGGTTGGACGTGCCGGCCGTCAGCCATGTCTTCAATTTCGACGTACCAATCCATGCCGACGATTATGTCCACCGCATCGGCCGCACCGGGCGCGCCGGCCGCAGCGGACAGGCCTATATGCTGACCACGCCGCGCGATTCCAAATATGTGGACTTCATCGAAAAGCTGATCGGCACCAAGCTGGCTCGCCGCGAGATGACCGATATCGAGGTGCGCGAGGATCGCGGACCGCGCCGGGACGACAAGCGCGGCGGGCGAGATCGCGGACGCGGCGGCAAGCGCGGGCACGACCGCAGGCCGCCCGGTGGAAAATTCCACGATCAGGTCGCTCCCATCGAGCCCAGCCGCGAGGCGGCCGTGGAAGCAAGCGCACCGCAGCCCGCAATTCTGGACGCACCGCAGCCGGAACGCGCTCGTACCGAGCCACCACGGCACGAAAAGCCCCGCCGCGAGCACAAGCCGCACGCGGACAAGAAGGCACATGACAAACCGCGCGGCCGGAGCAGCGAGGCGGAAAGCCAAGTGGTGGACAAGAGCGAATTGCCCGCCTTCCTCTTCCGCAAGGTCACCCTGCCCAAGCGCGGCCCGCAGGACTAACCGCGCCCTCTGTACCGAAAAAGGCAGCAAATCCGCCGCTTCCGGTGCGGCCGTTTAACGCTTTTTTACGGACCAGGCGCCCAGACTTCCGCACGCCCCACCGGCCAGGGAGGGGGACGGGGGATGTTGCGTTGAAGCCTGCTCACGAACAGCAATTCGCAAAAACCGCACTCGAGTTGATGAGCGGATGCGGCGTGGTCCCTTCCCCGGCCAATTTCGAACTGTTCTATGCCCATGCCGCCGGTGAAGTCTCAGCCGTCAGCCATGCCATCGGCGAGATGCTGGAAAAGCGCAAGGCCTTCACGCCAGAGATACTCGCGGAGCTGCGCCTGCGTACGCGCACCGCGGCGGCCGTGGAACAGGTCGGCGAAGGCATGAATTCGGTCATCGCCCAAACTCTTGGTCAATTGACCGATGTCGGCCGTGACGCCGGTCATTACAGCAACAGACTGTCCGCCGTGACCGGAGCGCTCGATGCCGAACAATCGCAGGACGATCTGCGCAAACTGGTAAGCAATCTTCTGGCCGCGACGCATGAAATGCAGAATCGCACTCGCGTCCTGGAAACCGAACTTCAGAAATCTTCGGATCAGGTGAGCGAGCTGCGTGACAAGCTCGACAATGTGCACAAGGAGAGTCTCACCGATCCGCTGACCAACATTGCGAACCGCAAGGCGTTCGACAATGCTTTGAATGCAGCGCAAGCGGCGGTGGCGGATGGTAGCGACCCGGCATGCCTGCTGCTCTGCGATATCGATCACTTCAAAAAATTCAATGACAATTGGGGCCATCAGACCGGCGATCAAGTCCTGAAACTGGTGGCGAGCTGCCTTTCGGAGAATGTCAAAGGCCGCGACACCGCCGCCCGCTATGGCGGCGAAGAATTCGGCGTGGTGCTTCGCGGAACAGCCCTGGCCGATGCCGTCAGGATCGCCGAACAAATCCGGCGCGGCGTGGAAGCGCGCAGACTGGTCAAGAAATCCACCGGCGACATTCTCGGCACGATCACGATCTCGATCGGCGTCGCGCAGTTCGTGCCGGGCGAGAGTGCGGAGCTGACGGTGCGCCGGGCCGACGCCTGCTTGTACGGCGCCAAGCAGAATGGGCGCAATCTGGTGGTCTCCGAAAAAGATTCCCGCATGGCGGTGCTCTCCACCAACGCGGCTTGAATTTTAATTCCCCCATCTGTGCCCCAGTGCCAGCTAGACCGTCCGTAGCGTCTATTGTTCAAAACGGTATGCTGTATCCGGAGCAATCGCGGGAGGCGAAACTGCGTATAGATTTCGACCGTTGCTATCTGACAAAGCAGGATAACGTCGCGATCCTGACGTTGAACGACCCTTCAACGGTCAATGCCGCGTCCCTTGCGATGATGCAGGGTTGCCTCCAGGCGATGGACGCCATCGAATCCGAGGCTCAGATCCGCGCTCTCGTCCTGACCGGCGAAGGCCGGGGTTTCTGCTCCGGCGCCAATCTGACGAAGCCGCCGCCGGAAGACGCTGATCTGGGCGACACCTTGGAGCGGACATACCACCCTCTCCTGCGCCGGTTGCGCGACACGCGCCTTCCCATCGTCACCGCCATGAACGGCCCCGCAGCGGGCGTCGGGATGAGCCTGGCCCTGATGGGCGATCTGGTCGTGGCGGCGCGTTCGGCCTTCTTCGCGCTGGGTTTCACCCGGCTGGGGTTGGTGCCCGATGGCGGCGCCACCTGGCTGCTTCCCAGATTGGTAGGATTGGCGCGGGCCCGCGAATTGGCGCTTCTGGGCGAACGACTGTCAGCGGAAAAAGCTCAAGAGTGGGGCCTGATCCATAAGGTTGTTGATGATGGCGGCTTGATGGGCGAGGCCCTCGGATTGGCAGCCCGCCTGGCGCTAGGGCCCAAGGCATTGGCCATGACCCGCAAGCTTTTCTGGGAAAGCCCTCAACACAGCTTCGAAGAGCAGCTGCAGCGCGAACAGGCGGCGCAGCGCGAAGCCGGCACGACCAGGGATTTCCGCGAAGGTCTCTCCGCATTTTTCGAGAAGCGCGATCCCCTGTTCCGGGGCGAGTAGATCAGCGGCGGGCTTTTGCCGGCGCGCCGCGCCGCGCCCGCTTCTTTTTCGCGGTTGGTGATTGCTGCGCCACCGCGAACGCGGCCCGCGCCCATTCCGCCAATTCTTCGGGATCGTCATAGAGCCGGTCGGGCAACGCGTAATAAGAGGTAAGTATGCCTTCCGCAGTCTTGAATTTGTAGAAGAGCGGCCCAGCACCTTCGGCGATAAACGCCTGGCGCGTATCCTCGCTGGTTTTGAAATAGAATTTTTCTTCATGGACGATCCCGAACATCAGGCCGTCCCGGAACAGCCCTTCGGAACCGAACATCGGGCGAACGACGATCCTGCCGAATACAGCGAACAGATCGTTGAAGCGATCCGGATCGCCGGCGCGGGGCACGTCAATCGGCCTTGGCCGGAGTGATCGAAACCGACTCGCCGCAACCGCAGGACGCGGTTTCGTTGGGATTGCGGAAGGCGAAGCGCGAGCCCAGCTTGGTGGTCTCGAAATCCATCTCGGTGCCGATCAGGAACAGGATGGCCTTGGGATCGATAAAAATCTTGATCCCCTGATCCTCCACCACTTCGTCCAGCGGATTGGTGCTTTCGGCGTAATTCATAGTGTAGCTCATGCCGGCGCAGCCGCCATTGGTGACGCCGACCCGCACGCCCAGATATTTACCCTCTGCGCCGTCCATGATCTCGCGCAAGCGGGTAGCGGCAGATTCGGTAAGCCGCACCGGCTTGGGACGTTCGCGGCGGGGACGGCTGGTCTGGATCGCTTCTGTCATGGCGTTCCCATCAGAACATGTTGAGTTCGAGTTTGGCTTCTTCACTCATCCGGTCGGGCGTCCAGGGCGGATCGAAAGTCATGTTGACGGCAACCTGCCCGATGCCTTCCACCTTCTCCAAAGCCGACTTGACGTTGCCGGGCATCTCGCCCGCTACCGGGCAATTGGGCGCGGTGAGCGTCATATCGACGGTGACATCCTTATTGTCGGCCACATCGACTTTATAAATGAGGCCAAGCTCATAGATGTCGACCGGAATTTCCGGGTCGAAGACGGTCTTGAGCGCAATCACCAGCTTGGAGGTGAATTCGTCCAATTCCTGGGGCGACAGTGCGGTGCTGAGAGCTTGTTCGCTCATGCCGCGCCCTCCTTCGCCACAACTTCACCCTCCTCCACGGCGTTCTTGAAGGTGTGCCATGCCAGGGTGGCGCATTTCACCCGCATGGGAAATTCGGAAAGTCCGGACATGACGTCCAGATGCTCACGGTCATCCGCGGACAGACTTGATGCTTCCTCGCCCTTCACCAGATGCAGAAAGCCTTCCATCAGCTTTTCAGCCTCCGCCACGGTGCGGCCAGCCAACATTTCGGTCATCATCGATGCCGAAGCCTGGCTGATGGCGCAGCCTTTGCCTTGGAAACGAATATCCGCCACACGCCCGGCGCCATCCAACGCCAGCATCACCGTCACCCGGTCGCCGCACAAAGGGTTATGCCCATCCGCCCGATGCGTGGCGTTGTCCAGCGCCCCGAAATGACGCGGATGCCGCGAATGATCGAGGATGACTTCCTGGTAGAGCTCGCGCAGCGACTGATCCATGACTAACCCAAAATCTCCCGGGCCTTGGCCAGCGCCGCCACAAGGGCGTCGACATCGGCCCGGTTGTTGTAAAGCGCGAAGCTGGCGCGGCTGGTGGACGCCACGCCAAACCGCTCCATCAACGGCTGGGCGCAATGGTGCCCAGCACGCACCGCCACACCTTCACGATCCAATATGGTGGCGAGGTCGTGGGCATGCATCCCCTCCGCCTCAAAAGAAATAATGGCGCCTTTTCCGGGGGCATCGCCGATTACCCGCAACCAATTGAAATCCCTCAGCCGTTCGCGGGCATAGACCAGAAGGTCGTGCTCATGCGCCTTCACCGCCACGCGGTCCTGGCCCATCAGATAGTCCATTGCCGCGGCCAGGCCCACGCTTTCGATAATCGGCGGGGTTCCCGCCTCGAACCGGGCGGGCGGATCGGCATAGGTGACGATATCGCGGGTGACTTCCCGGATCATCTCGCCGCCGCCATTGAAAGGCTGCATCGCTTTCAGATGCGCGCGCTTGGCGTAAAGCGCGCCGATCCCGGTCGGGCCGTAGATCTTGTGGCCGGTCAGCGCATAGAAATCGATGTCCAGCGCCTGCACATCCACGATCTCATGCACCGCGCCCTGGCAGCCATCGGCCAGCACGGGCACGCCCTTGGCATGCGCCCGCGCCACAATGTCTTTCAAGGGCGTCACTGTGCCCAGCACGTTCGACATGTGAGTAATCGCCACCAGCTTGGTTTTGGCGCCGATCAGCGCATCCAAAGCGTCGATATCGAGGCTGCCGTCATCGCGCACATCCGCCCAGCGCAAGACCACGCCATGGCGTTCGCGCAGGAAATGCCAGGGCACGATGTTGGAATGATGCTCCATCACCGACAAGACGATTTCATCGCCGGGTTGAATGCGCGGCGCGAGAAAGCCGTACGAAACCAGATTGATCGCTTCGGTGCCGCCCTTGGTGAAGACGATCTCGTCTTCGCGGCCCGCATTGAGGAATTTCTGCACCGTCCGCCGTGCCGCCTCATAGGCGTCGGTGGCGGCTGCGGACAGATAATGGACGCCGCGATGGACATTGGCATAATCGGTTTCCGCGAACCGTGTCATCGCATCCAGCACCGCGCGCGGCTTCTGGGCCGAGGCACCGCTGTCCAGATAGACCAGCTTCTTGCCATAAACCTGCCGCGACAGGATGGGGAAATCGGCGCGCGCCTTTTCCGCGTCAAAGGCGGGAACGATTTTGACCGAAGCGGTCATGCCGCGACCTCTTTCAGTGCCGCCGCAACCGCACCGCGCACGGTTTCGCGCAGATCGGCATTGACGATACCTTCGACCGCGTCTTCCAGGAAAGCATGGATCAGAAGATGCCGCGCTTCCGTTTCCGGGATGCCGCGGGCGCGCAGATAGAACAGCGAATCCGCGTCCAAATCGCCCACCGCCGCGCCATGGGCACATTTCACGTCATCAGCGAAAATTTCCAACTCGGGCTTCAGATCGGCTTCGGCCCGATTGCCCAGGAGCAGCGCCTTGGCGGACTGGCGGCTGTCCGAGCCATTGGCGCCCTGCGCCACCGTCACCTTGCCCTGATAAACCGCGCGGGCACGGCCGCTCACCACCTTCTTGAACAGCTGCGTGCTTTGCGTGCGTCCCGCATTGTGCGCGACATGGGTGGTGACGTCGGCATGCCGCTCGCCCGACAGGACGCTGACGCCGGAAAGCTCGACTTCCGCACCTTCGCCCTGAACCGCGATCTCCAGTTCGGTGCGCGACAGGCGGGCGCCGAAATCCGCGAAATGGCCGCGATAGACAGCGCCCCGCGCCAGATTGATCGAAATCTCTTCCACCTGGACGGCATCGGACACCGGAGAAAGCCGGACATGGTTGAGACGCGCGTTGGGCCCGATCACAATCTCAAATCCGCTGTTGCGGGTTTCGGCGCCGACACGCTCCGAGAGAGTGAGTTCCGCGCCCTCTTCCAGAACGAGCAAGGCGCGGACATGTCCGCTGCCGGCAAACTCCAGCGACAGAATATCTTTGATCGTCTGCCCTTTGGGCACGCGAAATGCGATACCGCCTCGCGCCTTTGCCAGCGAAATGGCGCTGACGGCGTTGCCGCGCAATTTGCCATAATGCGCCGCCACCCATTCGGGGCGGCTGGTGCCGTCAAGATCGAAACGCTCGATACCGGCAGGTAGCGCATCCAAGACCAGGCGCGCCGTCTCGTCGCCGAATCCGGCTTCGCCCAAGGCTTGCGCCAGATCAGAATATTTCCATTCCTCGACCCGGCGGGTGGGAAGCGCCAGCGCGACGCTCATGCCGCATCCTTCACGATCTGCTCGTAACCCTTGGCTTCCAGCTCCAGCGCCAATTCCTTACCACCTTCGGCAACGATGCGACCGTTGGCCAGGACATGGATGCGATCGGGCACGATATAATCCAGCAACC
>CAYWWT010000079.1:0-10869 GCA_964461855.1 uncultured Rhizobium sp.
GTACCCGGCCGCGCGGCAAGAGTCCGGAACAGGACGCCGCGCTGGCGGACGAATTGATGGCCGATCCCAAGGAACGCGCCGAGCATCTGATGCTGCTCGATCTGGGCCGCAACGATGTCGGGCGCGTCGCCCAGACCGGGACGGTCAAAGTCACCGGCAGTTTCTTCATCGAGCGCTACAGCCATGTGATGCATCTGGTGTCGAATGTGGAAGGCGATATCCGCCCCGGCCTGGATGCGGTCGATGCCCTTGCCGCCGGCTTGCCGGCCGGCACGCTCTCGGGCGCGCCCAAGATCCGCGCCATGCAGATCATCGACGAATTCGAGAAGGAAAAGCGCGGGCCTTATGGCGGCGCGGTGGGCTATTTCGCTGCCGACGGCTCGATGGATACCTGCATCGTTCTGCGTACCGCCTTCGTCAAGGACGGCACCATGTATGTCCAGGCGGGCGGCGGCGTGGTCGCCGACAGCGATCCGGAAGCGGAATATCAGGAAACAGTCAACAAAGCCCGCGCCCTGATGGCGGCGGCGGAGGAAGCGGTCCGCTTCGCGTCGGCGGCAAAAAAGGGCCAGTAAGGCCTTCAGCGCGCCGCGACGATGGCGCTGCGCGCGCTCTTCAGGCGAATCGCTTCCGACACCGGCACCAGCCGCACACCGTGATCTTCCGCGAGCCAATCGGCCAAGATCCGCATGGTCACGCCATGGGGATGACCGATGGCAATCGCGACGCCGGACCTCTTTGCCTTCGTCGCAAGTTCATCGAGCCGGGCACGAACCGCGCGTTCGCTGAGCACATTGTCCAGGAACACATCGCGCCCGGCGCTTTCCACGCCATTGCGATGAGAGGCACGCACGATCTGCGACGCCGCGATCGTCCGGGAATCGAAGAAGAACAGCCGCCGTTCCGCCAGCATCTGCACGACGGGAACAAGCGAGGCATAGTCGCTGGAGAATTTGCTGCCTTCATGATTGTTGATCCCCGAAAGCCCGGGGACCCGCGAAAGCGCCCAGGCGAGCCGCGCTGCATTGTCGGGCGCGCCCACCCTCAAGGCCTTCGGGCCAGGATCGCTGGGACCGATCGGCTGCATCGGAACATGGGCCAGAATCTCATGGCCCATCGCCTTGGCCTGTACCGCCAAGACCGGCGTGGTGCTCGCATAAGGTAGAAACGCCAGGGTCACGTCCGGCGGCAGCGCCATCGCTTTCGCCGTGCCTTCGGAATTACCACCCATATCGTCGATGCAGATCGCAATAGCCGGCAACGACGCGGCAATTCCCTCGCCCCGATCGGGCGCGACCAGTGTCGCGACAGGAAATGGACCGCGGCCAGCGCGCAAGCCATCGGGATAAAGCGTTCCTTCGCCGGCCGGAAGCTGAGGCAATGCATCGGCGGCTTGTGCCGTGCCGGAGGATCGCGCTTTTCCAAACCGGTCATTCACGGACCATGGCGCAACAAGTGCGAAGGCGGCCAGGCCTGCGCAAAGACTCAGGCGGCGCACCATACGCCGCCGGCGCCGATCACGAATCAAAAAGCGCTGACCCATGATCGATGTGCGCGTGGCTTCTGATTCGAGTCAATTACTTTGCCCCATCTGTCTGCCACGCGGGCAAGCCCGCTAGCAGACATCTTCCCCCGCCAATGGCTTCGCCATGCGGGGGAAGAAAGCCGGAGAGTGATGGAAGGCCCTAGTCCGCGGCGACCGGCGGGCCGCCGCCCGATTTCGCCTTGCGGCATAGCCACACCATGCCGATCAGAATGAAACAGGCCCAGCCGGACGCCCAGAAAATATCGTTCGCGCCGAGAAGATAGGCTTGGCCCGTCATGACCCGGACGATGGAGGATTTGGCGCCCAGGTCCGGGAAGCCCAACCGGTGCAGTCCCGCCAAGGCTTGGGTCAGCGCCGGGCTGAAGCTTGTCGTGAGATCCGCCATCCGGGCCTGATGAAATGCCTCCCGCCGATCCCACAAGGTGGTGACCATGGACGCGGCAAAACCACCGGCTGTAATGCGCGCGAAGTTCGAAAGCCCCGACGCCAGCGGGATGCGCGCCGGCGAGACGCCGTCGAGCAGGATGGTGATCATGGCGAGGAAGAAAGTCGCCATGGCGATACCTTGCACCAGCAGCGGCAGCATGAACGCGAAGAAACTGGCATCGGCGGTGAGGTTCGCGCGCATCAAGTAGGACACGCCGAAGGCGATGAAAGCCAACGTGCAAATGATGCGGGCATCGACACGCGACATCATGCGCGCGGTGAAGGGCGTCAGCAGCACGGCGATGACGCCGGTGGGCGCCGCCACCAACCCCGCCCAGGTCGCGGTGTAACCGATCTGGGTCTGCAGCCATAACGGCATCAGCAGGTTATTGGCAAAGAACACCGCATAGCCCAGGCAGAAGGCCAGGGTTCCGAGCGCGAAATTGCGGTTCTTGAACAGCGACAGGTCCACGATCGGATGTGTCTCGGTCAACTCCCAGATCAGGAAGGCGATAAAGAAGACCGCCGTGATGATGGCTTCGACCACGATGGTGGTGGAAGAAAACCAGTCCGCATCCTTGCCCGTATCGAGCATGATCTGCAGCGTACCGACCCACACGATCAGCAACCCCAGCCCGACCGTATCGATCGGCAATTTGCGCGTGGGCGTCTCGCGGCTTTCCAGCGCGCGCCAGGACAGGAACGCCACGATGAAGCCCACCGGCACATTGATCAGGAATATCCAGCCCCAATGATAATTGTCGGAAATATAACCGCCCAGGATCGGGCCGCAGATCGGCGCGACCAGGGTGGTGATCGACCAGATGCCGAGCGCGGTGGCGCGTTTTTCATGCGGGAAGATGGAAATCAGCAGCGCCTGAGAGCCGGGGATCATCGGCCCGGATGTGCCGCCCTGCAGGATGCGAAAGAAGATCAAAGATGACAAGTTCCAGGCGATGCCGCACAGGAACGAAGCCACCGTGAACGCAAGGACCGAGAATACGAAAGTGCGCACCACGCCATAGCGGCCCATCAACCAGCCGGTCAGCGGCACGCCGATGCCGTTCGCCACGGCGAAGCTGGTGATCACCCAGGTGCCCTGGTTGGTACTGACGCCGAGATTGCCGGCGATGGTGGGCAGCGAGACGTTGGCGATCGTGGAATCCAGCACCTGCATGAAGGTGCCGAGCGCCAGGGCAAGGGCCGTGATCGCCAGGGAGGCGCCCTTCATGGGCGCCGGTTCGGTCGAGGCCTGCACGTTGGCGGGACCGCTCATTTGTCGCGTGCCGCCGTCCGGGTCGCGCCGTTCGCGGCCAGTATCCGGGCGATGATGGCATCGGCTTCTGCCTTGGTATCATCGCCAAGGTCAGCCGTGGTCGTTCCCGGACCGACCTTTGCCGTCATCTGGGGACCCGATGCATCCTTGATCGAAACCTGCGCATTGACGGAAAGCCCGATGCGCAGCGGATGCTCCGCCAGTTCCTTGGGATCGAGCGCGATGCGAACCGGCACGCGCTGAACAATCTTGATCCAGTTGCCCGAGGCATTCTGGGGCGGCAGCAAGGCAAAGGCGCTGCCCGATCCCGCACCCAACCCCTCGACATGGCCGTGATAGGTGACCTTGCCGCCATAGATGTCGGCCGTGACCGTCACCGGTTGTCCGACCCGCATATCCTGAAGCTGAACTTCCTTGAAATTGGCATCGATCCAGACATGGTCCAGCGACACCACCGCCAGAAGCGGCGTGCCGGCGGCAACCTGCTGGCCCAACTGCACGGTGCGCTGGGCAACGACGCCATCCACCGGGGCCACGATCTTCATATGGCTGCGGGCGATCACGGCGTTGCGCAAAGTCGCTTCGGCAGCCAGGACATCGGGATTGTTGGCGACATCGGTGCCCTGGATCTGCGACAGGGTCTGTTCGTGACCGCCCCTGGCAGCGGCAACCGCCGCTTCCGCCGCGCGAACGCTGTCGCGCGCATGCGCCAATTCTTCCGCCGATACCGCGCCATCCGCCGCCGCCTGCTGGCGGCGCTGATAATCGGTGCGGGCCAGCGACAGCGCCACTTCCGCCTGCGACACCTGGGCGCGCGAAGTATCAGCGTGCGAGAAGGCCCCGTTCACAGCGCGCACGGTGCGCGCCAGATTGGCTTCGGCGGCCTGCAGATTCACATTCACCACCGACGGGTCCATTTCCATCAGGAGCTGGCCACGGCGAACCGACTGGGTGTTGTCGGCATGCAGCGCCATCACGGTCGCGTTTTCGCGGCTGGTGACGGCGACGATATTGCCGCTGACATAGGCATCGTCGGTGCTTTCGTAGAAGCGGGCATCGAAAAACCAGTAGGCGCCATAGCCGAGCCCGGCGATGATGATTACCGCGGCCAGGATCAGAAAGCCGCGTTGGCGGCGGGAATTGTTGTTGCTGTTGCTGGCATCGCTCATGGCGTCAGTCCTTGGCCGTGTGCAGAGAGGAAGAGGAATTGGAGGCGTCCGCCGATTTCATCGACGTATCGGCGCCCGGTGCGGGCGGGTTGAAGCCGCCGCCGACCGAAAGAAGCAAGGTCACGCGCTGGATGGTGGAATTGGCGACCAAGGCCGCCATCTGCTGGCGCGCCGTGAGCAAGGTATTTTCAGCATTCAGCATCGGGGTCTGATCGGACAGACCGCTTTTGTACCGGCTCTCCGCCAGGGCGAAGGCCCGGGCGGCGCTGTCCACCGCATCCTGCTGATCGGCGCGCTGACTCTCCAGGCTCGAAACCTGGGTCATGGCATCGGCAGTCTGGCGGATCGCAGCCAGCACTGTCCCGTTGTAATCGGACACTGCCGCGTCCAGTTCGGCAGTTGCGCCGGCATAGCGAGCTCGGATCTTGCCCGCATCGAAGATCGGCAAATGGATCGCGGGACCTGCGCCATAGGTAAAGGAATCGCCCGTCAGCAGATTGGACAGGCCGATTGCCTGGAACCCGACCAGAGCGGTGAGATTGATATTGGGATAAAAATCCGCATGCGCGGCCTCACGACCCTTCGCCGCCGCTTCGATCCGGGCCTGTGCCGCCAGAATGTCGGGGCGACGCGCCAGAAGATCGGCCGGCAAGGCGGTGGGAAGCGGCAAAGCGGTATCCAGGTGCGGTGCAGGCCGCGTGATCGTCGCATAGGCGGCAGCACCCTGCCCGGTCAGCGCCGCGATGGCATGGACATTCAGGTCACGCTCAGCCGTGGTGCGTTTGACATCCGCCCGCGCCAGCGCCAGCAGCGCCTTGGCTTGTTCCACCGCGTTGGCGTTTTCCAGTCCGGCATTAAACCGCCCCTCGGCGAGTTTGAGGATCTCTTCGCGCTCGCGCACGCTCTCCTGCGCGATATCGATATCCTGATAGGCGAGGAGAAGATTGATATAGGTCTGTGCCAAAGCGCCCGACAGCGCCAGCCGTGCCGCCGCCGCATCCAGCCCCGCCGCCCGGACATTGCTGCGGGCGCGGTCGATGATCGCGGCCTGCTTGCCCCAGAAGTCGATGTTCCAGGTCAGGTTCGCCGCGACCTGGCCATACCAGCGATAGGTCCCGCCGAAAGGTGGCGGGATGATGTAATCCTTGCTGAACAGAAGCCGCTGTTCCTGGCCATCGAGGCTGACTTGCGGCAGATCGTCGGCGCGCGCACCCGAAAGCTGCGACTGCGCCGCGCGGATGCGTGCCAGCGCGCTTCCCAAGGTGGGATTGCCGGCCAGCGTCAATTCCGCCAGCCGGTCAACCTGCGGATCGTGAAATGCCGTCCACCAGGCGTCATCGAAATGCGGTGCCGCCTCGCCCGACAGCCCAAGATTCTCTGGCGCAAGCGCGCGCGCCTGGGGCGTGGTCGTCGGCGCGGAGACACAGGCCGACAACAGGAGAGCGGAAACTAATGCGAATGGCTTTTTCATGAATGAATTTCCCGCCGATGACGGTGTTCACGACGTTCGCTGCGGCGCCGGGCCTCGGCGGATTCTTTTTCAAGGCGCTTGCGCGGGCGCGGATTGTCCTGATCGCGCTTGCCTTCGGTCGCTGCGGTCAGTCGCGACAAGAGCTTGATCAGAAGCTTGATTTCCAGATGGCTGAAATCGCCAAGAAGCGCATTCCAATGCGCCACAACGCGGGGCAACAGGGTTTCGACCATTGCCAGGCCCTTGGGCGTCATGCTGAGCGTGACGACGCGCCGGTCGGTCTCGCTGCGGACGCGCTGGACGAGATCACGCTGTTCCAATTCATCCATGATGCGTGTGAGCGAACCGGCGTCGTGACAAATGTCGCGGGCCAGCCCCGCCGATGTGGAATGCCCCCACTCCCGCAAGGCCATCAGCACTGTCCATTGCGAGAAGGTCAGCGACTGATCCGCAAACAACGCTTCCATCTGCGGCAGCATGAGGTTGGAGGTGCGCCGGATCAGGTAGCCGACGGAATTCTCCATGCCGTAATGGCTGGCGCGATAAAAAGGCCGCATATCCCTATCCCGCGTGAGGACAATCATTGCACGAGCAATCATTGCTTCGGCAAGCATATACGCCGCGACGGTCCGGCGTGCATCCCGCATTTGCGTCTTGCCAGCGTTGCGAAAATGGCAGACCTAGAAGAACCATGCCCGCCTTCGTCTATGTCCTGATCGCACGCAACAAGGCCGGAAAGACCAGAACCTATGTCGGCTGGACTCTGGATCTGGATCGCCGGCTGACCGAACATAATGGCGCGGGTCGCAAAGGCGCCAAATTTACCCGCGGTCAAGCTTGGGCCCTCGTCTATGCCGAGAAGTACCGCACCCGCCGCAAGGCGATGGCCCGGGAATATGCGCTGAAACAGGATCGCGCTTTCCGGGCGGCGCTGCGGTCGCCTTGATCCCGCTTTTCTGGCACAGTGCAGCGGGCAAAGGGCTTCGCGCATGATCTTCGAGCAGGTTCCGACCGGCGGATGTCAGTCCTATCTCATGGGATGCGGCGAAACCCACGCCGCCATCCTGATCGATCCCAATCTCAAACAGATGGATCATTATCTGGGCCTGGCGGCGAAGGATGGGCTGCGCATCCGCTATGTTCTCGATACCCATACCCATGCCGACCATTTTTCGGCCGCCAAGGAACTGGGTAGAATCTTGAAGGCGAAAGTGGTCACCCATCGCCTGTCACCCGCGCCCTATGCCGATTTCAGGCTCTGCGACGGCGAAATCCTGCGCGTGGGCGAGATGCGGCTGACAGCTTTGCACACGCCCGGCCATACCCGCGATTCCATGTGCATGGTGGCCGAAGATCGTGTCTTCACGGGTGATACGTTGTTGATCGGCGGGACCGGGCGTACCGACCTTCCCACCGGCGATCCGGAAGCACTGCATGACAGCTTGTTCAACCGGCTGCTCAAGCTTGACCCCGCACTCAAGGTCTATCCCGCCCATGACTATAAGGGGCGCAGCCATTCCACCATCGGCGACGAGATCGCGAACAATCCCCGCCTCCAGAAGCGCGAGCGCGGCGCTTTCGTCGAGATGATGCGCGCGCTCAACCTGGAAGCGCCGACCCATCTTACCGAAGCGCTGCGCACCAATATGAGCGGCGGCAAGACTGTGGCGCAGTTGCTTTCCGACGCCGCCGCCAACATCGCTTTCATCTCGATGGCCGAACTGGCGGAGCGCGTGAAGCGCAACGATCTGGAATTGGTGTTGCTGGACGTGCGCGAGAAGGAGGCCTTCGCCGCCGGTCACATCCCCGGCGCGAAGCATCTGCCGCGCGGTCAGCTCGAATTGCGCGTCAACTCGGAATTGCCCGATCCCACCGAGCGTATCCTGGTCTGCTGCGAGTTCGGCCAGATCTCCACCCTCGCCGCCGCAACTTTGCGGGAGCTGGGCTACACCCATGCCGCGGCGCTGGATGGCGGCGTCAGAGCCTGGCGCGAGAGCGGCTTGCCCCTGACAAGCCTCTGATTTCAGGGTTATCGGACCGTTAACCTCAGGCCGCCTACTCTTCCCCGGTTTCTGGGGGATTTCCGGCATGTGTGGCATCGCAGCGGCAATCAATTGGGATGGCGCGGAAGACGCTGTCCGGCGCCTGATTGCCGGTATCGCGCATCGCGGCGACGTCACCGACCCCATCGCGCTTGCAGGCAAGGACATCGCCATGGGCACGCGCCGCCTGCGCATTGTCGATCCGCGCCGGGGCGTGCAGCCGCAAGCGTCATTCGATGGCCGTTTGCTGGTTTCGATGAATGGCGAAATCTACAATCACGCAGAGTTGCGCGCGGCGCTTGAAAAGCTCGGCATTGCCTTTCGCACGGACAACGACACCGAGGTGCTGGCCAATGCGCTTCAGGTCTGGGGGGCGCAGGCTTTCAAGCGCCTGAACGGCATGTATGCCTTCGTGGCGGTAGACACCTCGACCGGAGAATTTCTGGCGGCGCGCGATCCGTTCGGGGTCAAGCCGCTCTATCTCATTCAGTCCGGCGCGCGCTTTCTGTTCTGCTCCGAAATCAAGCCGCTTCTGGAGGCTCACCCCGAAGGCGATGTGATGCTTCTGCCGCCCGGCTATCTTTTGACGCGCAATTTCTGCCGCCAATTCTATCAGCTGCCGCAGCCTGCTTCGCCCGGCGTGGGATCGGCCAAAGAGCTGGACGCCATTTTGGCCGAAGCCGTGCGCCTGCGGCTTCCGCCCGACCTGCCGGTCGCGGGCCTCTTCAGCGGCGGCATCGACTCCACTCTGATGATGCATTATGCGCGCCGCCATCGGCCCGAGATGCCGGGCTATATCATCGCCGGCCCGGATGCGCCCGACCTCCGATATGCCAGGGAATATGCCGACGCTTCGGGCATGGACATGCGTGAAGTGATATTCGATCCGCAGGCCGGCGAGACTCTCTCCCTGCTGGAAACCGTTGCGGGCGTGGCCGAGGCCTTCGAGCCCGCCATCCTGCGCCCAAGCCTTTATGCCTATCTGATTTCGCGCCGCATTCACGAAGACGGCTATCGCGTCGCCCTGTGCGGCGAAGGCGCCGACGAGCTGTTCGCAGGCTATGGCCCGCTCGAACATAGTTTCGCGCAATCGACCGCGCTGGGCCGCAATGTCCAGGAACAGTGTCTCTCGATGATGCACCGGGCGAATCTGCAGCGGGTGGATCGCTGTTCGATGCGGTTCGAGTTGGAAATTCGAGAACCGTTCCTGGATCCGCTATTGGCCGAATATGCGCTCGGCCTCGATGCTGCCGCACTGCTCAAGACCGTCGATGGCTATCCGCAGGGCAAGCAGCCTCTGCGCGCACTCTATGATCTTTATCCCGACGAGCTGCCGGCAGCGATCCGCGACCGTCGCAAGATTCATTTCGATGAAGGCGCCGGCATCGCATCCGAAAGCGACGCCTGGGCGGAATTATTTGAGGAAGCGGTCAGCGACCGCGAATTGCAGGAAGGCATGCGGGAACACGCCGGTTTCGGGATCGCCACCAAGGAAGAATTGTTCTGCCTGCGCGCCCTCGGCCGCCAGATGGACGTCAACCGAGTTTCGCACCTGAAGAGCCGCACCCGCCTCTATGTGCCCGAAAACACGCCGGCACTGCCCGAAGCGATGGCGCGGTTGAGACCTGCCGGAAGCTGATCTATTCCGCCGCGGCGCGATTGCGCCGGTCGAACGAGTCCCACACCCCGCCCTGACCGTCCCAGGAACCGCTGGTGGCGCCCTTGGAATATTCCGTGGCGCGCTGCTCGAAGAAATTGGCGTGCTCGACGCCGTTCAGGATTTCCACCAGCCAGGGCAACGGATGCGGCTTGATCTGCTTGTAGCCGGATTCGGTTTCCTCGAAATTGCCGAAAGCGGGCGACAATTTGAGCTGGGTCAGCCGCCAGTCGGCGATATAGCGGACATAGGATTTGATGTCGGCGGGCGTCATGCCCTTGATCTCGCCCAGGCTGAAGGCAAGATCGACGAAGCGTTCTTCCAGACCGACCATGGTCTTGGCGACGTCCATGATGTCGTCGCGCACGGATTTGGTTACGGCGCCGGTCTCTTCGTTCCAGGCGTGATAGAGCTTGGTGATGCCCTCGCAGTGCAGGCTTTCGTCGCGCACCGACCAGGACACGATCTGGCCCATGCCGTTCATCTTGTTGTGGCGGGGGAAATTCAGCAGCATCGCAAAACTGGCGAACAGCGACATGCCTTCGGTGAAGGCGCCGAACATGGCCAAGGTACGCGCCACGTCCGCGACCGTGCCGACGCCGAATGTGTGCATGTAATCGGCCTTGGCGCGCATCGCGTCATAATCGCGGAAGGCTTCGAATTCGGTCTTGGGCATGCCCAAGGTCTTCAGCAGCAGCGCATAGGCGTCGATATGCACCGTCTCCATGTTGGTGAAGGCGGCCATCATCATCTGCACTTCCAGCGGCTGGAAGATCGGGATGTAGCGCTTGAGATAATTGTCGCCAACCTCGACATCGCTTTGGGTGAAGAAGCGGAAAATCTGGGTCAACAGGCCTTTTTCGGCGTCGGTGAGATGGCCGGACTGCCAGTCCTTGATGTCGGCGCCCAGCGGTACTTCCTCGCCCATCCAATGGGTCTGCTGCTGGCGCTTCCAGCATTCATAGGCCCAGGGATAGCGCTCCACGTCATAGGTGCCGCTGGAGGTCAGAAGACCGACTTGCCCAGTTCCGATTAAGGAACGCGGATCGATGGCGCCCAGGTTTATTGACATGCCAGGCACTCTTCATAATCGGTGCGGGTTTCGGCCACGACCTTGGTGCCCTTCTTTTCCAGCTGGCCGGCGAAACCGGCGCGGCTGATCGATTTGGAACGGCAATAATAAAGGCTCTTGATGCCCCTCTCCCATGCCGTCCAGTGCAGCATGTGCAGGTCCCATTTGTCGATATTGGCCGGCAGGAACAGGTTGAGCGATTGGCTCTGG
>CAYWWT010000080.1:0-10769 GCA_964461855.1 uncultured Rhizobium sp.
GTCATCGACATGCATGGCGAAATCGAGGTCGGCGACAATGGCCGCGTCATCGCGCTGATCGGCGTCTGCCAGAACGTTACACAACGCGTGCGCGACGAAGAAGCCCGCGCGCTGGCCCAGGAACAATATCGCGCCATGACGCGCGAGGCCTCCGATATCATTATCTTTTATACCGCCAGCGGCGACATCCTGTTCGCGTCCGAAGCGTTGGAACGGATCTTGGGCCGCGCGGCTCACGAAATCGAGCGGGGAAAATTTTACGGCATCGTCCATCCCGACGATTTGCCGGAAGCGCGCAAGCTCGGGATCATTCCGCGCCGGGGGCAAACCCTCACCGCGACCTATCGCGTGCGTCATCGCGATGGGCATTATATCTGGCTGGAAGTGGTCACCCGCACCATCTATGACGACGCGACCGGCGCCGTCCGCAACATCGTGTCGGTATCTCGCGACATCACCATTCGCAAGGAACATGAGCAGGAGCTGGCCGCCGCGCGCGAACGCGCCGAAGCCGCCAACCAGGCCAAGTCGCGCTTCCTGGCAAATATGAGCCATGAACTGCGCACGCCGTTGAACGCCATTATCGGTTTCACCGAAATGATGCGGCAGAAGATGCTGGGGCCTTTGGGCAACCCGCGCTACGACGAATATGCCAGCATCATCCACCGATCCGGCCAGCATCTGCTCGATCTCATCAGCGATATGCTGGACATGGCGAAGATCGAAGCGGGGAAGCTGAAGCTGAATTTCGAGCAGGTCGATCTCAAAGGCACCATCCAGGATGTTGCCTGCCTGATGGCCGACCGCGCCGATGCAGCGGCGGTGGCGATGGTGATCGAGGAGATGCCGCAAATCTTCCTCACCGCCGACCGCCGCGCCGTCAAACAGGTCCTGCTCAATCTTCTGTCCAATGCGATCAAATTCACGCCGCGCGGCGGCCGGGTGGGCATCGCCGTGCAGCAGATCGCGGGCAAGATTCGCGTCATCGTCAGCGACACTGGGATCGGCATTTCGGCGGAGGATCTCAAGCGCCTCGGTACACCCTTCGAACAGGGACGTTCCAATCCGTTCCTGGCCCAGGGTGGCACCGGGCTGGGCCTGGCGCTGATCAAAGCGTTGAGCGAAAGCCATGGCGGCGGCGCCACCATCGAAAGCATGGAAGGCTTCGGGACCACGGTCAGCGTGGATTTCGCTTCCAATCCCCCTCAGCGCGCCGCTGCTGCCTGAGAGGTTTGCTTGACTTGGCCGCGCCGCCATAGCAACCAAAGCCCATGCTGTTCGACAAGTCCGTGCTTTTCACTGTCGGGCTGGGCCTGATCGTTTTGGGTCTGGCCGCGCTTCCTTTCGACCGGCGCGCGGCGCATTTCATCTATGACCATGTCAATGCGCGGGCGCACAAATTCCTGGATGGGATCACCCATTACGCCAAGGCGGGTCATTGGCTTGTGGTTGCGGTGCTGGCCCTGGTCGGCACCGCGCTGGCGCGTCATTTCGGGGCGCGCGGCGCGGATCTGGAATTGGTGATCACCTACAGCCTCGCTTTCATCGCCAGCCTGACCCTAGGCAGCGTGGTGCTGCACACCATCAAGCTGGTTCTGGGGCGCCGACGCCCGCGCGACGACATGGAAATGGGTCTTTATGGCTTCATGCCGCTGGCCTTCAATCTGGAATATAATTCCTTTCCGTCGGGGCACGCGCTCACCATCTGTTGTGTGGCGGTGATCTTCACGTGCGTCTGGCCGTTTCTCTGGCCGCTCTGGTTCGCCATTGCCGCGACCCTGGCGGTGACGCGCGCGCTTCTGACCGCGCATTTTCTCAGCGACGTTCTGATCGGTGCCGGCATCGGCCTGATCGCGGCCCGCGAAGTCCTGTTGCTGGGCTTCCCCGGCTATGCGCCGGGCTGGTTCTAGCCGGGCCGGTTCTAGATCGGGCTTTGGCGACGGGCGCGAAAGAACGCCTTCAGAATTTCTCCCGCCGCTTCCGGATTTCCGGCACGGCCGATCTGCGGCCGGTGATGGCAGGTGGGCTGCTCGAAATAGCGCGGACCATGGACCACCGCGCCGCCCTTTGCATCCTCGGCCGCGAAAACCAGGCGGCCCACTCGCGCCAGCGAGACCGCGCCCGCGCACATGGCGCAGGGCTCCAGCGAGACAAACAGGCTGGTCCCGGTCAGCCTTTCATTGCCGAGCGCCACGGCCCCGGCCCGCAAAACCAGCATTTCCGCATGCGCCGTGGGATCGCGCCGTTCCAGGATGCGATTGCCGTCCCGCGCCAAAAGCCCGCCATCGGGCGCCAGCAACACCGCGCCCACCGGCACTTCGCCGCGGCCCGCACAGGATTGGGCTTCGGCCAGCGCCAATGCTATGGCTTCATCGTCGGTCATGTCGGAGAGCCTTTTGTCGGAGAATAAGCCGGAAGGGGAACGCATAGCAAAAGCCATTGCGCGCGCGGGCGTCTGCTCGCGCCGCGACGCCGAGCGCATGATTGTTGAAGGCCGGGTGATGATCGACGGCGAAACCGTCACCAGTCCCGCCCGTAACGTCACCGAAAACAACGTCGTCCAGGTGGACGGCAAACCGCTGGCCGCGCGCGAGCCGGCGCGGCTGTGGCGCTATCACAAGCCATCGGGCCTGGTCACCACCCACAAGGACGAGAAAAACAGGCCCACCGTTTTCGCCAGCCTGCCAAAGACACTCGGACGCGTCGTATCGGTGGGACGGCTGGACTATAATTCCGAAGGCCTCTTGCTTCTGACCAATGACGGCGAGATCGCGCGGCGGCTGGAAGTGCCGTCGGCGGGCTGGGTGCGCAAATACCGCGCCCGGCTTTTCGGCAAAGTGACCCAGGCCGATCTCGACACCCTGGCGACCGGTATCACCATTGCCGGGGTCGCCTATGGTCCCATCGTGGCCGATATCGAGCGCAGCAAGGGCGTCTATTCCTGGGTCACGGTTTCGCTCAAGGAAGGCAAGAACCGGGAGGTGAAACGGGTGATGGAATCGCTGGGCCTGAAGGTGGCGCGGCTGATCCGCATTTCGTATGGGCCCTTTCAGCTCGGCCATCTTGCCGAAGGCCAGGTCGAGGAAATTCCCGCCCGGATCTGGCGCGAACAGCTGGGGATCGGGCGCAAGAAGCGCGAACCGGAAGCGCATGAGGCCCCCTGGAAAAAGCCCGGAAAACCGCCCGCCAGCCGTGCAAAAGCCGGTTTGGCAAAATCCAAAAGAAGCTGATAGAAGCCCCGCGAGAATCCAGCGAGGCCAGAAAAATGAGAAACAAGCAGCCCAAGCTGGCACCCCCTTACGCCGCCGAAACCAGGGATGTGCGTCTGGCAGGAACCTTCGAAGTGCTGATCCCGGTTCCGGACCGCAACAAGCCGCATAAGGTTCCGCTGCAATTCTCCAGCCTGAACGAAGCGGAAGCCTGGCTGCACAGCGCCGAAGGCAAGGAGACGGTCGCGGAAATCCTCGAAGAGGCACGCAAGGCGAAGTAGGACCGCTTCAAGGCAGAATGCGAAACCGCCGCAGCACGATATAGCTGATGGCGATCAGAAACCCGCAGAAACCGAGCACCAGCCAGAAGCCGTCGGTGTCCTGCGCCCAGGGCAAGCCACCCACATTCATGCCGAAGGCCCCCGCCACAAAGGTCGGCGGCAACAGCAATGTCGAGATGACGGTGAGCGCCGACAGGCTGGGATTGGTGGTGGCGGCGATGCGGGTGTTGACCTCTTCATAAAGAAGACGCCCGCGATCTTGCAGCGCGCCCGCGTCGCGTTCAAAGTCTTCCGCATCCTGATGCAGGGCTGGCAAATGCCCGCTCAAAGGCGTTTCGCCAGTCAGCCGCGCAAACCCGGCCCGGTGTATGGCGCCGCGCAGAGCAGCGAATTCCTGGTGATGACGCGACAATTCGCGCCGCAGCGGGCCGAGCGGCAATCCATCCAATGCCGCACGGTCGGCCAGAACCTTGTCCTCGATCCGGTCCAGCTGCGCGCCCAGCGTGACCAACCGCGCTTCCACAATCTCGGCATAGGCGGCCTGCAGGCGCGCCAGGGCCGCCGCCGGATCTTTCAGACAAAGCCCAGCGGCCAGCGCTTCCTGCACGGCCTGGGCGGCCCGCACCGGCTTGCGTCTGGTGGTGAGCAGGATCCGGCCGTTCAGCCAGAAAGCCAGCCGCCCCGGCTCCAGCGACTGATCGTCGAAATCCTTTTCGATGTCCGGCAACACGCCCGCGGCATGATCCTGGGCCAGGAGAATCTGGATGCGGGTCTCGCCACCCAGAAGCAACGCACGGCCCGTTTCCGGCAGATCCGGAAAATCATTCAGAAAGCGGCGGGCGCGATGGTCGCTGAGGCCCAGATGCAGCCATACACCCCCATCCAGCGCGGCGCGAAGGGTTTCATCACGCACCAGCTGTCCCTGCCCGCCGCGAAAAACAAAGCCGAAAACCAGTCCGGCGCAATTGCGCAAATTCCCCATCGGCCTCTTCTCCCTTGGCCTTGGGCGTATGTAAGAAATGTTGCGCTTTCACGACGGTCCCGGCCGGGCATCGCTTCGATCTCAGGATTTTCCGCCTGTGGCGGACACGCCCTGTGCTTCTTCCAGTCCCGCCGGGTCCTGGTGAATAATGATCTCGGCTTTGTCGAAGGCGGCACAAAGGTCGCGCTCCACCGCATCGCTGATGGCATGCGCTTCGGCCAACGGCATGTTGGGATCAAGCTCGATATGGAGCTGAATGAAGGTGTAGAGGCCGGCGGAGCGGGTGCGCAACTCATGAAGGCCGGTCACGCCGGGATGCGCCAACACGATATCCTTGATCCGCTTGCGCTCCGCGTCCGGCAGTTCACGGTCCATCAACTGGTCCAGACATTGCCGGAACACCAGCCAGGCACTGCCCGCCATCACGCATGCGACAGCCAAGGCGATCGCCGGATCTGCGCGCAGCCAGCCCAGGCCCGATGCCAGCAGAATGGCGATGACGACACCGATATTGGTGGCGAGATCGCCGATGTAATGGGTCTGGTCCGCCGCTACCGCAAGCGAGCCGGTGCGCCGGATCACGCTGCGCTCGTAAAGAATCAACCCGATCGCCAGCGCGATCGAGACCAGCATCACGATCAGAGCCGCAAGCCCATGCTCAACGGGCTTTGGATCAATAAGTCCCTCGATCGCCTGGATTGCCAAAAACAATGCCGAAGCGGTGATGAAGGCGCCTTGGGCCAGGCCTGCCAGCGGTTCGGCCTTGCCATGACCGAAGCGGTGCTCCTTGTCTGCGGGCGTCAGGGCCTGGCGGATGGCGAACATGTTGATGCTCGCCGTGAACAGATCGAGGGCCGAATCCGCGAGGCTCGCCAGCATCGCGACCGAATGGGATGCGAAATAGGCGAACGTCTTGATTGCCACCAGGACCAGCGAAATGCTGACCGAGGCGATGGCGGCGCGTCGCATGTGAACGCCGCTTTCAGCGATGCCACTCACGGAAACAACCGCTCCGTGTGCCAGGGTCCGTCGCCGTCGCGGCGATAGACCAGCCGGTCATGCAGCCGGAAGGGGCGGTCGCGCCAGAATTCGATCTCGAATGGCGTGATGCGAAAGCCGGTCCAATAATCCGGGCGGGGCACTTTGCTGAGCGCGAATTTGGCGGCGTATTTCGCGATTTCTTTCTCGAATGCCCAGCGTCCTTCCATCGGGCGCGACTGGGCCGACGCCCAGGCGCCGATCTGACTGTCCTTGGCGCGGGTGGCGAAATAAGCATCGGCTTCGGCCGCGCTGACTTCGCGCACGGTGCCGCGCAGCCGGACGGCGCGGCGCAAACTCTTCCAGTGAAAGTTGGCGGCCGCGACCGCATGGGTTGAAATTTCTCCACCCTTGGCGCTTTCGCGGTTCGAGTAGAAAACGAAGCCGTTCTGATCTGCCTGCTTGAGAAGCACCATGCGGACATTTGGGCGCCCCTCGCCATCCACCGTTGCCAGCGACATGGCAGTGGGATCGTTGGGCTCGCTGGCTTCGGCTTCCTTCAGCCAGGACGTGAACAGCGCAAAGGGATCGCGCCCGGTTGCGATACCGCCATCATCCAAAGGTCCACCGATATCGCCCATGGTCGCTCCGCCGTAGCATCCCGGCAGGGGACAGGCTAGCCTCGGGGCGGAAAGGAAGCCATGCGCAAACTGCCGGCAATTCTGCTGCTCTCCCTGGGACTTAGCGTGGGCGGTTGTGCGACCGCGGAGACCAGCGCCAACCTGAAAGAGAGTTTCGATTCCGGCGTCGCGGCCTATGACGCCGGCGATTATCCCAGGGCCTATAAAATCTGGTCCGCGATCGACGACGAGGATATCGCGGCGATGCGCAATGTCGCGATGATGCGCCGCCAGGGGCTGGGAACCGCCAAAGACCCCAAAGGGGCTGAGGAGATGTATCTGCGGGCCGCCGAAGCGGGTCTGCCGACGGCCCAGGCCGACCTTGCCGACATGCTGATTCGGGGCGAAGCGGGTCCTCCCGATCCCAAGCGAGCTTTGCCGCTGCTCGAGGCGGCAGCCGCAGCCAATCATCCCCTCGCCCAATATGAACTGGCCCAATTTTACGAGGCCGGGCAGTTGGTGCCCCTGAATCTGACAGTGGCGCGCAATCTGTATGCCGCGGCCGCCGGTCATGGCATGAAAGAAGCGCAGGCCCGGCTCGACCAGCTGGGGCCTGCGCCGGAGGCCCCACAACCGCCGCCCGTCACCCAGCCCACGCCGTCTCCGCCACCGCCATTGCGGACCAGCCCGGACTAGAACCACGCTCAGAGCCCCTTATATTGCCATTGGCTGCGAATCCGGCAGCCGGGAGAATGCATGCGCGATCCGTACCAAGTCCTGGGAGTGGCCAAATCCGCCAGCGAAGCGGAGATCAAGAAAGCCTTCCGCAATCTCGCCAAGAAGCATCACCCCGATACCCATGCCGGGGACGAGGCAGCCAAGAAACGCTTCCAGGAAATTTCCGCCGCCTATGACATTGTGGGCGACAAGGAAAAGCGCGCCAAATTTGATGGCGGCGAAATCGATGCAAGCGGCAACCCGCGCGGCTTCGATCCCCGTGCCGGTGGTTTTCGCGGCAATCCTTTCGGCTTTGGCGGCGGCGCCAGCAACGCGGCCGGAGGCGAGCGTGAATTTCACTTCAGCTGGGACGACCAGGGCAGCGGCGCGCAAGGCGGCTTCTCCGCCGAGGATATATTTTCCGAATTGATGGGCGGCGGACGCGGGCGCGGACGGCGCGCGAACCAGCCGGCACGTGGCGAGGATTTCGCGGTTGCCGTCACCGCCAGCTTCGCTGAGAGCGTGGTCGGTGGCACCCGGCGCATCGTGCTCACCAATGGCGAGCAAATCGATGTGAAGATTCCACCGGGTCTGAAGGACGGCCAGCAGATTCGCATCAAGGGCCGCGGCGGCGCGGGCCGTCATGGCGGGCCGAACGGCGATGTTCTGATTCAGGTCACGGTGGCGCCGCATCCCTATCTCAGCCGGGACGGCAACGACCTGAGGATGGACCTGCCGGTGACGTTGAAAGAGGCGGTGCTGGGCGCGAAGGTGCCGGTCCCCACCTTGAGCGGTACGCTCAATCTTTCCATTCCGCCCAATTCCAATTCAGGCGCGGTCCTGCGATTGAAAGGCAAGGGCGTTCCCGCCCATGGCGCGGGCAAAAACGATCCGGCCGGCGATCTTTATGTACGGCTGGTGGTGGCGCTTCCTGATCCGCCGGACGCGGCCCTCAGGCAATTCGTCGAGGGTTGGCATTCGAATTTCGACCCTCGCACCCGCATGAAGTAATCCTCATGTGGAGGCCTTTTTGTCGGGCTTTTGCAGATGCAATCACCGCGTCCAGGTGGTATCTGCAGGCTGGCGATTCCGGTACAATGACTAGAATCCCGTACCGGACAGAGGGGAATATTGCATGGCGTTCGACGGCCTTATGAAAGGCAAAAAAGGCCTGATCATGGGCGTCGCCAATGACCGCTCGATCGCCTGGGGCGTCGCCAAGGCTTTGCACGCGGCTGGTGCGCAGCTGGCTTTTTCCTATCAAGGGGATGTTTTCAAGAAGCGTGTCACGCCATTGGTCGAGCCGTTGAATCCGGCCGCCATGATCGATTGCGACGTCTCGGACCAGGCCTCCATCGATGCAGCCTTCGCACAACTCGCTACGGTCTGGGACGATCTCGACTTCCTGGTGCATGCCATCGGATTTTCCGACAAGGACCAGCTCAAAGGCCGCTATATCGACACCACGCCGGACAATTTCCGGATGACCATGGATATCTCCTGCTATTCATTCACCGCGGTCGCCCGCCGCGCCGAGAAAATGATGAAGAATGGCGGCAGCCTGGTCACCCTCACCTATTACGGCAGCGAAAAAGTGATGCCGCATTACAATGTGATGGGCGTGGCCAAGGCGGCGCTGGAGGCCAGCGTGCGTTATATGGCTGAGGATCTCGGCAAAAGGAACATCCGCGTCAACGCGATCTCCGCAGGTCCGATCAAGACCTTGGCCGCGAGCGGTATCGGCGATTTCCGCTATATTTTGAAATGGAACGAGTTGAATGCGCCCCTGCGGCGGACCGTGACCATAGACGAGGTCGGCAATTCGGCCCTGTATCTTTTGTCGGATCTGGGCAGCGCGGTCACGGGCGAAAATCTGCACGTCGATGCCGGCTATCACGTCGTCGGCATGAAAGCCGAGGACGCGCCCGATATCGCCGTCGGGAAGCATGACGCTTCGGCTTAAGCCCGGTATTACCCTTTATTTTTCCCGCCATGGCGAAACGGTGGCCAATCGCGAGAAGCGTTTCTCCGGCCGCCTCGACACGCCGCTGACGGACAAGGGCCGCGAACAGGCCCGTGCCGTGGGCGATATCCTGAAGCGCGCGCTGGGTCCGCGCCCGCCTTTGAATTTCGTTTCCAGCCCCTTGCAGCGCGCCCGCACCACCATGGAGATCGCGCTGGAAAGACTGGACCTGCCGCCGCAAAATTATGCCATCGAGCCGCGCATCGCGGAGATCGATCTGGGCCACTGGGATCAACTCACCGATAAAGAGGCACGCGCCCTCGACCCGGCACTGTTTGATGCCCGGGCCGCCGACAAATGGCATGTGCATGTCCCGGGCGGGGAGAATTATGCGGAGGTCGCAGTCCGCGCGACCTCTTGGGTGGAAAGTCTTGCCGCCGACACATTCGCCGTCAGCCATGGCGCGCTCACCCGCGTGTTGCGGGGGCTGTTTCAGGGCCTGGATTGGCGCGCCATGAGCGAGCTGGACGAACCCCAGGGCGTGGTTTTCCGGATAAGGGGCCGGACCGTGGAACGGCTGGATTAGAAGCGGTTTTTGGGCTATCGGAGAAGCGCCGGCCCCGCGAAGTGCGAAGCGGTTCGCGCCATGCCGCGCGCCACATCAAAGAGTCGTCATGTCGCACAACACATTCGGGCATCTGTTTCGCGTCACCACCTTCGGCGAAAGCCATGGGCCGGCGATCGGCTGCGTGGTCGATGGTTGCCCGCCGGGCATCGCGCTAACCGAAGCCGATATCCAGCGCGACCTCGATCGGCGGCGGCCGGGGCAATCGAAGTTCGTCACCCAGCGCCAGGAGCCGGACGCGGTCAAAATTCTCTCCGGCGTCTTTCAAGATGAACGGATGGCGGAGCCGCTGACCACCGGCGCGCCGATCGGCCTTATGATCGAGAATGTGGATCAGCGCTCCAAGGACTATTCCGACATCCGCGACAAATACCGTCCCGGCCATGCCGACTATACCTATGATGCAAAATACGGGTTAAGGGATTATCGCGGCGGCGGCCGGCAATCGGCCCGCGAAACCGCCATGCGCGTGGCCGCGGGCGCGATCGCGCGCAAGGTGCTCGACCGGCTCTATGGCAGGGTGAGTATTCGCGGCGCCCTGGTTCAGATGGGCACCCAGACCATCGAACGGGCGCGCTGGGATTGGGCGCAGACCGCAGGCAATCCGTTCTTCTGCCCCGATCCGGGCGCCATTGCTCCGTGGACGGAATATCTGGAGGGCGTGCGCAAACAAGGCTCTTCCGTCGGTGCTATCGTGGAAGTGGTGGCCGAAGGCATTCCCGCCGGCCTGGGCGCGCCGATCTACGCCAAACTCGATAACGAACTCGCCAGCGCCTTGATGAGCATCAACGCCGTCAAGGGCGTGGAAATCGGCGACGGTTTCGCCACCGCCGCCCTGACCGGCGAAGCCAATGCCGACGAAATGCGCATGGGAAATGACGGCAAGCCCGTTTTCCTGTCCAACCATGCCGGTGGCATCCTGGGTGGCATTTCGACCGGCCAGCCGATCGTGGCGCGCTTCGCGGTCAAGCCCACCTCGTCCATCTTATCGCCCCGCCGCACCATCGACCGCGCCGGCGCGGAGACCGAGATCATCACCAAGGGCCGCCACGATCCCTGCGTCGGCATTCGCGCCGTGCCCGTGGGCGAAGCGATGATGGCGCTGGTGTTGGCCGATCAAGCTCTACGTCACAGGGCACAGGTCGGTTAATTCAAACAAGCACAGGCCCGCCTCCCCGTTTGTGCGAAGCTCGCTGGCGGGGGAGATGGCCGTAGCACCATGGAGGCCGATTACAAAAGGTTCAGTGAACCTTTTGTAGGCCGACCGGTGCGAAGGCCGGAGGGGGAAAATGTTTCGAAGCGGGACGTTCAGTCGAACAAGCTGGAGACCGAGGCTTCGTTGTTGATCCGGCGCATGGCTTCGCCGATCAGGGGCGCGATGGAGATGCTGCGGA
>CAYWWT010000081.1:0-8667 GCA_964461855.1 uncultured Rhizobium sp.
CTGGATGACTTTGAACACCGCAAAGACGCTTTTCACCCGCGCCGGGCTCGATTACGCAACGTTGAAAGCCGCCGCCAACAAGCCCGGCTTCAAAGCCGTGGCGATGACCGGCGAAAGCGCCGATATCGCCGCGCACTCCACCGTCACCCAAATGAAGACCCGCAATGTCGTGGGCATCCTGAAAGGCAGCACCCGTCCCGACGAAGTGGTGATCTATTCCGGCCATTGGGATCATCTGGGGCGCAACGATGCCCTGCCCGGCGCCGACAAGATCTATAACGGCGCGGTCGATAACGGCACCGGCGTGGCGCAGACCCTCGAGCTCGCGGAAAAGATTGCGCACGACAAGCGTCCCGCCCGCTCGGTCGCCTTTGCCTTCTGGACTTTGGAAGAACAAGGGCTGTTGGGCTCCGATTATTTCGGCCGCCATCCGCTCTGGCCCGCGCGCAATATCGTGGCGGTGTTCAACACCGATGCCGATGGCCCAAGCCCGCTGTCGCACGACATGGAAGCGCCTGGCACCGGCCAGTCGCAGTTGGAAGATTTGCTGAAGAAAGCGCTGGCGACCCAGCACCGCGTGTTGTCGCCCGACCGCGAGCCGGAGAAAGGCCATTTCTTCCGCTCCGATCATTTCAGCCTGGCGAAACAGGGCATTCCCGCGATCTCGCCCGGCGGCGGTCACGATCTGGTCAAAGGCGGCATGGCGGCGGGCATGAAACTGTCCGACGATTATGTCGAGCATCGCTACCACCAGGTCAGCGACGAATGGCGCGCCGACTGGGACCTCACCAATCCCATCGAGGATTCCAAGGCGCTCTACATCGCGGGCATGGAATTGGCCAACAGCGATCAATGGCCCAACTGGTATCCCGACAGCGAATTCCGCGCCGCCCGCGACAAGCAGCGCAAATAGGACGCGATCATGCGCACCACCACCGCAATACTTGCCCTGACCGCGATGCTGGCGGCATCCGCTCACGCCGCGCCCGCCGCCCATCCCAAGGCGGATGCCGAGGCGCTCGACCTCGCCAGGAAAGCCATCGCCATCCGCTCGGTCTTCGGGCCGGGCAACAAGACCGCCGACGTCGCGGCGCTTTATCGCGGCGCGCTGGTCGCGGGGGGCTTCGATCCCAAACAGATCACCACCGCCTCGGCCTTCGACACCACCTATCTCATCGCCCGCTGGCCCGGCAGCGATCCCAAGCTCAAGCCCTTTGTGATTTCCGGTCATATGGATGTGGTGGAAGCCAAGCCCGCCGACTGGCAACGCGATCCCTTCACCCCGATTGTCGAGAATGGCTATCTCTTCGGGCGCGGCGCCACCGACATGAAGCTGGCAGGCACCATGGCCATCGCCGCGCTGAACGAGATGCGCCGCCAGGGTTACAAGCCCCGCCGCGACATCATTCTCGAATTTTCCGGCGACGAGGAAACCGCGATGCGAACCGGCGCGCTGATCGCCGGCAAATTCGCGAACGCCGAACTGGTGCTCAATCTCGACGGCGGCGGCGGCGTGCTGAATGAGAAGACCGGCAAGCCGGAATATTTCACCTGGCAGGGCGCGGAAAAGACCTATGCCGATTACCGCCTCACCGTCACCAATCCTGGCGGCCATTCCTCGGCCCCGCGCAAGGACAATGCGATCACCCAGTTGGCCGAAGCGCTGGTCCGCATCGGCCATTACCGCTTCAAGCCGGAACTGAGCCCGCTGACCAAATCCTATTTCACGCAAGCGGCGAAATACGAAGAAGATCCCAAGATCGCCGCCGCCATGCGCGCCTTCGCCGCCAATCCCGCGGACGAAAAGGCGATTGAAATATTGGCCGCCGACCACGCCATGGTGGGCAAGATCGGCACCACCTGCGTCGCCACCATGCTGTCGGGCGGCCATGCGCTGAACGCCCTGCCCCAGCGCGCCGAAGCCAACATCAATTGCCGCATCTTCCCCGGCCACAGCCGGCCCGACATCATGGCCGAACTGAAGAAAGTCGCCGCGCAGCCCGCGCTCACCATCAAGGATGTGACGGAGGGTTCGGTCGCCACCGACGCCTCGCCCGCTCGCCCCGATTTCGTGGGCGCGGTGACCAGAGCAATGGCGGCGGTCTATCCCGGCGTGCCGGTGTTTCCCTCCATGGCGGCGGGCGCCAGCGACAGCATGTGGTCGCGCGCCAAGGGCGTGCCCTCCTACGGCGCCGCGCCCATCTTCACCAAACAGTCGGAGAATTTCAGCCACGGCCTGAACGAACGCACGCCCATCTCCAACATCACCCCCGGCATTACCTATCTGACGATGGTGTTCCAGGACCTGTCGAAATAGCGCCCAGCACGGCCCGCATGCTGAGCCCGATGCACCCATTTTGGGGATGTCGGAATGTTAGCGCTGCCGTTTAACCCTTTCGCCCGATAAATCGCTTCCGTCCGCCGATCCCGCCAACATAGAGTGCGCGCAGGGCGGGTGCCGAATGGCCGGTGACAAATCCGGCTTCCGGCTGGATTTAAGGGGACCGCGGGAACACCGCGCTTATAACATGCGCAAATCATGGACGTGGCAAGCGGGGCTTTGCCTCGGCACAAGCATTGTGGCGATGGCCTGCGCCGCTCCGGCCCTGGGCGCGGTGAGGGACTATCCCAACGGCAGCGACAACACAGCGCCCATCGTTTTGATCGACAACAGCACGCAACTGCAAGTTATTAACGGCTCAGCGACGCAGTCCGGCGTGATTTCCGATCCGGGCGGGCCTTTTCAGGTCGAACAGATCGGCAACGGGCAACTAATCCTGACCGGAGACAATACATACACCGGTGGCACAATCGTCTCTGGCGGCGCCCTTCTTGTTGGTAATGGCGGCACAACGGGCTCGATCATGGGCAATGTAGTGGTAGGTCCGTCGACCGCCGGTCCGGGGATCAATTTCGATCGATCCGACAATATCACTTTCTCCGGCAATATTTCTGGTCTGGGCTATGTTGCCCAATACGGAACCGGAACGCTGACGCTCACCGGCAACAACACATATAGCGGCGGCACGACGATATTGTCCGGCACGCTTGCCGTGTCCGGCGACAGCAATCTTGGATCGGGGCCGGTCAAATTCGACGGCGGAAATCTCAAATTCCTCGGATCGACCAACAGCGCTCTCGCCTATGAACTGACCCACGGCGCATTCGACACCAATGGCAACTTCGTCATCCTCTCGGGCATCGTTTCCACGCAAGCCAACACCAATGTGGCGGGCGGTTATGGCGGGCTTACCAAAATCGGTGCCGGCACGCTGTTTCTGGCCGGCACCAATACATATCTGGGCCCCACTCTAATCTCGGCCGGGACGTTGCAGATCGGAAATTCCGCCGCCCTTGGCGCAGGCAATCTTATCGACGACGGAACGCTCCATTTGAACGGCATTAATGCATCCATTGCCAGCCTCAGCGGTTCGGGAAGCGTGATCGGCGGCAGCACGCTGACGCTGACAAATGCGTCAGGCACTTTCACCGGTACCTTGGGTCAGGATGTGCCGATGGGCCTTGTCGTCGCGGGCGGAACCGAAACGCTCAGCGGCGTGGGACGCTTCAGCGCCGTCACGATCAACTCGGGGGCGAGCCTTATGCTCAGCGGAGCAGGCGCCATCGGTGCGGGCAGCACCCTCGCCAATGACGGCGTGTTCGACATCTCCGCCGTAACGGCGGGAACCTCGCTTCAATTTTTGACCGGCAGCGGCACGATCAATCTGGGAAGCCAGACGCTGACATTGGCCAATCCTTCGGGTTCCGCCTTCAATTCCACATTTTCCGGCGTCATTACAGGTGCGGGCGGCGTTGTCATTACAGGCGGGACTGGCGGCTCCAGCGCGGTGCGCACGTTTGCCGGCGCCAACACCTATAGCGGTGCGACAGTCATTCAAAGCGGCGGAACGCTGATCCTTGGCCCAGGCGGCAGTCTTGCATTCTCGACCATCCAGGATGCAGGCACATTGAGCCTGACGGCATCGTCCAGCATCAAATCCTTGTCCGGCTCAGGTACCGTAAACCTTGCCGACAACCCGCTCACGCTTGGGAATGCGGGCGACATGTTTTCCGGCGTCATTCAAGGGGGCGCGGACGGAAGGTTGACCATCGCCGGCGGCTCGGAAACGCTCGCCGGAGCGAACACCTTTACCGGCGGCACTTTCGTCAGCTCCGGCACCTTGAACGTCACCGGCACCATCGGCGCAGTCAGCGTCGCCAGCGGCGGCACACTTACTGGCACCGGCAAGGTCGGCACCACCACCATCGCATCCGGTGGCACCTTGATCGCGGGTTCAGGCGGCGCGCCCGGCACTTTGACCGTGCAAGGCAATCTGGCGCTGGCGTCCGGCGCGACCTATGTCGCCAATATTTCACCATCCGTCATCGGGCTGACTGATGTCACCGGCAGCGCGACGCTTGACGGTGCGCTTGCCATCAATGCGGCACCGGGCACCTACACCGCCGGCCGCTATGCGCTCTTATCGGCGCCAGGTGGCGTGAGCGGCACATTCTCTTCCGTGGCTACCACAGGCCTTAACGCCTACAAGACCACGCTCGATTACGATTCCAATTCCGTATTCCTCATCTTCAAGGCCAACGCCCTAACCCCGCTCCTGCCGGGCGGTAGCGGCGCCAACGCGCTTCGTGCCGCTAAAGCAATCGATACGGCAGTCGCGGGCGGGGCGGCGGTGAACAACGGCTTCAACGCTTTGTTCGGCCTGTCGGGATCGGCATTGGGAAGCGCCATGACACAGATTGCGGGCGACACAGGCGCGGACGCCGCCCAGGCCGCAAGCCAGGTGTTCCTTCCCTTCGTCTCCATGCTGATGGCGGAAGGCACCGGCGGCAGCGGCACCGCGTCGAACTTCGCGCCTGACGACTCCTATGGCGACGTCGCGGCCCCCAAGCCGGCACAGGTGGAAACCGGCGGCATCCGCGTCTGGGGCGCGATCCATGGCGCCCATACCGGCATCGCATCGGACGCCGCAACTGGCGCACAAAGCCTGAAAGCGGGCAATGCCGGTTTTGCCGGCGGCATCGAAACCCAGGCGAACGAGAAAATCCGCGTGGGCGCGGCAGCCAATTTCGGGCACGGCAGCTTCACGGCAGGCAATGGCCGGGGTGCCAGCGACGATGTCATGCTGGGCCTCTACGGTACCGCGGATGTTTTGGGTCGGGGCTATGTCGCGGGCGCGTTCGCCTATGGTTGGCACGATATCGACACATTGCGCGCGATCACCATTTCCGGCACCGACATCCTGCACGGCAAATTCAGCGCCCAGGATGTGGGCGGACGGATCGAAAGTGGTTGGCGGCTGCATCTGGACGACGCGTCGCGGTTGGTGCCCTTTGCCGCCTTCGCTTGGAACAGTTTCCAGGCACCCGCTTATGGCGAAACCGCCCAATCCGGCAGCGCCGATTTCGCGCTGTCTTACGCCGCGCATGATTCCGATTTCGGACACGGCGAATTGGGAATGAAGCTGGGCCATGATGTGACCCTTGGCGGAAACGCTGCGAAGACCGAACTCACCGCGGCCTGGGCGCATGAATTTTACGGCGCGCCCTTTGCGCTGGCAGCATTCCAGGCGCTTCCCGGATCGAGCTTCCTGGTCCAGGGCGCGCGCCTCGCGCGGGATACGGCGCTGCTCGGCGCGGGCATCGACGTCCACACGCGGAGCGGCTTCGCTTACGGGGCGCGCGTCGACAGCCGCGTGGGCGGTGGCACCACCGCCTTCGGCGGCACCGCGAATATCGCGTTCAATTGGTAGCGGAGACGAAAGCCTCCACCGCCGCCCAATCCGACGCCACGTGATGCGCGCCGGCCGCCCGCAAAACATCTGCATGATCGGCCGGCAGATGGGACGCCGCGCAAAGCCCGACCACGGTCATGCCCGCGGCAAGCCCGGCGCGCACGCCGCCCGCGCTATCTTCGATCACGATGCAATCGGTGGCGCCACGCCCAGCCGTGATGCCGCCAGCAGGAAAATGTCCGGTGCCGGTTTTCCTCGCGTCACCAGATCCGCGCTGTAGACATGCGGCCCGAATTCGCCCGCCAATCCCAGCGTCTCCAGACAGACATGAAGGCGGTCCGTCGCGCTCGACGAAGCGATGCAGCGCGGGTGGTACGCATGCCGCCGCACAAACGCCGCCGCGCCGCGCACTTCTTTCAATTCCGCACGAAACCGGTCCAGGGTCGCCGCTTTCAGACGCCCCGAAAAATCTGCGGACAATGCACGCCCGCTTTGCAGCTCGATTGCCGCCATCACCTCGGGCCAGCGCTTGCCCAGATACCGACCCATGGCCTGCTCGACCGTGGTGGGAAGACCATGACTGCTGACCCACTCCGCCAGCACCGTGTTCGCCAGCATCTCGCTGTCCGCGATCACACCGTCGAAATCGAAGATCAGCGCACGCATCACCCCAACAGCCGCGCCAACCCATAAATCACGCCCGCCGCGATCAGCGCCAAGCCGCCCAGAATGAAGTAAGCGCCCTTGGTCATGCCGGCCAGGATCTTCTTGATCTGGGCGCGGTCGTTGACATTGGGGAACGGTGTTGACGGCACCGGCACGCCGAGGAATTTGCACAAGGGCTCCCAGCCCTGATCGACCGTGAAGATCAGCAGCTTTTCCGGTGGCACCGCCGTCTTCACGTCATCGACATGCCGAACATAATCGGCCAGCGCCTTCTCGGGGTCTTCCATCGTGCCGCGATGCGAGCGTTGCCAGATCAGCTTGTGCGACATGTCGCCGAATTTGCGGCCGAACGGCGTGAAAATCTCCAGCACCTTGAACTGCCATTTGTTCTCGGTGAAATAGATCGTGTCCATGGTGCTTTCGTACCAGGCCTGCGCGCTTTTGGGATGCAAGGTCAGGATCACCTTGGCGTCGGGATAAGCGACAAGAAGTTCGCGCCACACGCAGCAGGCGGGATTGTCCACCGCCGCGCGATATTTTCCGAACACCTGCTCCCAATCCTGCTGCGTGCCGGGCGGATCGTTGGCAACCTTGCGCCAGAAATCCAGATGGCTCTTGTTGGCCTTGTTCTCCAACACTTCGATCATGTGGTAGCAGGGAAAGCCCAGCTGGTTCAGCGCCTGAAAGGTGGACATGGTGCCGGTGCGGCCGAATCCGGCCCCGATGATTTCCAATGCCATGGCATTTCCCCCGTATCGCGCCCGCCGCCATTGAAGCCGTTTTTCCCCGCTTTGCAATCCTCTGCAACCGCCGCTACCGCACCCTCGCGCGCCATGCCAGACTGGCGCATCGATCGCTCAAAAGGGGTTTGCCCATGGCCAGGCACCGCGTCGCCGTCATCCAGGCGGGATCGAGCCTGTTCGACACGCCCCGCACGCTGGAGCGCATGGCCGCCCATTGCGAGGCGGCGGCGCGTGACGGCGTCGAGCTTGCCGTCTTCCCGGAGGCCTATGTCGGGGGCTATCCCAAGGGGCTGGATTTCGGCGCCCGGGTCGGCAGCCGCACGGGGGTGGGCCGCGACGATTTCCTGCGCTATTGGCAAGCGGCCATCGCCGTGCCCGGTCCCGAATGCGCCCGCATAGGCCAATTCGCGAAACAGATGAAGGCCCATCTCGTCACCGGCGCGATCGAGCGCGACGGCGGCACGCTTTATTGCAGCGCGCTGTTTTTCGGTCCCGACGGCGCACTTCTGGGCAGGCACCGCAAGCTGATGCCCACCGCCAGCGAAAGATTGATCTGGGGCCAGGGCGACGGTTCGACCATCACCGTCATTGACACGCCGCTCGGCAAGATCGGCGCCGCGATCTGCTGGGAGAATTACATGCCCAGCCTGCGCCAGACGATGTATGCCAAGGGCGTCAATCTCTGGTGCGCCCCCACGGTGGACGAGCGCGAAATCTGGCAATCCTCCATGCGCCACATCGCTTATGAGGGCCGCGCCTTTGTGCTCAGCGCCTGCCAATATCTCACCCGCGCCGATGCGCCCGAGGATTACGACTGCATCCAGGGCGATCAGCCCGAGACCGAACTCATTCGCGGCGGCAGCGTCATCGTCAGCCCGCTGGGCGAAGTGCTGGCCGGTCCGGTCTATGGCCGCGAAGCGGTGATCGCCGCCGATATCGATCTGAACGACATTCTGCGCGGCAAATACGATCTGGACGTCACCGGCCATTACGCCCGGCCCGATATCTTCCGCCTGACGGTGGATGAAACCGCCCGCAGCGCCGTCGCCAACGCGGTGCCCGGCGCGATGGACGAAAAGGGTCCCGGCTGACGTCGGGTTTCCACCTTCTTTGCTGTTGACGGACCGTTCGCGCCAATATAGTTTCCTAGTCAACCAAATGCGCGCACCATCCGCCCTCACCGACCATCTCGGCTACTGGCTCCGCGCCGTGTCCAACCATGTCTCGCACGCCTTCGCCGCCAGGGTGGCGGAACGAGGCGTCACGGTGGCGGAATGGGTGATGCTGCGTGCGCTCTACGGCAAGCCGCCGATCCCGCCCAGTGCGCTGGCCGAAACGATGGGCGTGACGCGGGGCGCGGTGACCAAGCTGGCCGACCGGCTGATCGCCAAGGCGCTGGTCCTGCGCAGAGCCAGCGCCGAGGATGGACGCGCCCAGACCCTGGCGCTGACGCAAAAAGGTGCGCGGCTGGTGCCCGATCTGGCCGCGCTGGCCGACCGCAACGA
>CAYWWT010000081.1:8767-10730 GCA_964461855.1 uncultured Rhizobium sp.
CTGGCCGGCGCCGGTCACGACGTTACGGTGGTGGAGCGCCAGGCGAATGTGGCCTTGGAAACCAGTTTCGCCAATGCCGGCGAAATCTCGCCCGGCTATTCCGCGCCTTGGGCCGCGCCCGGCCTGCCGCTGAAAGCGGTGAAGTGGCTGTTCATGCACAATCGCCCGCTGGTGATCTGGCCCCGGCCCGACATGGCGATGATCCGCTGGAGCCTGGCGCTGCTGTCGAACTGCACCGCCGGAGCTTACGAAAAGAACAAGGCGCGCATGCTGGCCCTGGCGCAATACAGCCGCGCCTGCCTGGAAGATCTGCGGGGCGCGACCGGAATCCAATATGACCAGCGCATGCAGGGCACCCTGCAACTCTTCCGCACGCAGAAACAATTGGATGGCACGGCTGCGGATATCGCGGTGCTGAAACGCTTCGGCGTCGATTATGCGCTGCTGGACCGCGCGGGCTGCATCGCCGCCGAACCCGCGCTGCGCCATGTGCCGGAGAAGATTGCGGGCGGCTTGCGCCTTCCCGGCGACGAGACCGGCGACTGCTTTCTCTACGCCAACGCGGTGGCGGAGCTGGCACGGGCCAAGGGCGTGGAATTTCTCTTCAACCACACCGTCACGCGGATGGAAAAGAACAAATCCGGCATCGCTTCGGTGAATGTGGTGGGGCCGGATGGCGCCAAGCGCCTCACTGCCGATGCCTATGTGCTGGCGCTGGGCAGCTATTCCCCACTGCTGGGCAAAACACTGGGCCTGCGCATTCCGGTCTATCCGGTCAAAGGCTATTCGCTCACTTTACCCGTCGCCTCCGATACGGATGCGCCGCAATCCACCGTTATGGATGAGACTTTCAAAGTGGCGGTGACGCGGCTGGGCAACCGGGTGCGCGTGGGCGGCACGGCCGAACTTGCGGGGTACAGTCTGAAATTGCGCGAGGCGCGGCGCCAGACCCTGAACCATGTCGTCACCGATCTCTTCCCGCATGCGGGCGATGTCAGACAAGCCAGTTTCTGGACCGGCCTTCGCCCGATGACACCGGACGGCCCGCCCATCATCGGCAAGAGCGGCATCGACAATCTCTATCTCAACACCGGCCACGGCACCTTGGGCTGGACCATGGCGGCCGGTTCGGGGCGGCTTCTCAGCGACATCATCTCCGGCAGGAAGACCGACATCGTTTATTGAACGGCCAACGCCGTCGCCCGTCCCGCTGCATAAAGACCCAGCCCGAACACCAGGTGCGTGACGAGGCTGCGCGCCCGCGCCGCCCAGGGCTTTGGCGACAGCCGCGCCGCGAGACCTTGCCCCATGCCGGGCTGCATCAGAAGAAACGGCGCCGCGACACTACCCGCGCCCACGATCAGCGCCGGTAATAGCGTCGGGTGCTGCGTCCAGCCCGCGCCGAACAGCAACAGCAGCACGAGCGCGAAGACCATGCCGATCAGATAATGCGCGCTCCAGCCGATGCCCATCTCGCCCTTGACCGGCGATGCCTTGCCGATGGATCGATGCACAAAGACACCGCGCGGCATATGCGCCAGCCAGCGCCCCACCAGTCCGTAATCCGCGAATGGCTGGCCCAGCAGCTTGCTGCGAAACAGCCCGAACAGATCCATCACGATGGTTGCGCCGATGCCGATCGGCAAAGCGGGCAGCAGAGCAATGATCGCTTCGCGCATCAGCCTTCCCTCCGCGCATCCACCAGCCAGCAGGCGGCGGTGAAACGCACCTCATGCCCGAAAATGAACGGCGCAAACGCGGGCCGGATTTTTTCCAATATCCCCGCGCGCATCGCCGCATCCGCGCTCTGCAGCACCCGGCCCACCGGTCCCATCACGCTGAGATAAGTGCCCAGGCCTGCTTCGGGAAACACGCATTCCCGCGCGATCGGCGCGATTGCAATATCGGACCAGCCACTCGCCTCCAGGATCGCGGCGATGCGCTTGGCGTCCGCCAGACCGAA
>CAYWWT010000082.1:0-10672 GCA_964461855.1 uncultured Rhizobium sp.
TGACAATGCTCCAGCGGTCCATCTGGCCCTGATTGATCTGCTGGGTGCCATGATAGAGGCCTGTGGTATCGCCAAGACCAATCGTGTTGGTGGTCGAGAACAGGCGGAATGCCGGATGCGGCCTGATCACCTTGTTCTGGTCGAGCAGCGTCAGCCTGCCTTGCACTTCCAACACGCGCTGGATCACAAACATCACATCGGGACGGCCGGCATCATATTCGTCGAAAACCAGCGCCACGGGATGTTGCAGGGCCCAGGGCAAAAGTCCTTCGCGGAATTCGGTGACCTGCTGGCCATCCTTGAGCACAATGGCGTCCTTGCCGATCAAGTCGATGCGGCTGACATGGCTGTCCAGATTGATGCGGATGCAGGGCCAATTCAGCCGTGAAGCCACCTGTTCGATATGTGTGGACTTGCCCGTGCCGTGATAGCCCTGGATCATGACACGGCGATTGAAGGCAAAGCCGGCCAGAATGGCGAGCGTGGTTTCCCGGTCGAAGCGGTAGGCGTCGTCGCGATCCGGCACATGTTCGCTCGGCTTCTTGAAGGCCGGAACCTTCATCTTGGTTTCAATGCCGAACACCTTCGCCACATCGATGACGGTATCGGGCTGCGCCGCGGGATCGAGGCCGGTATCGGAAATGCTCATGATCAATGGTCCGGGTGGCGTTCATCCGCCGGGCCGGCGGGGGCCGTCAGATCAGGCCGGAAGCGCGCAGAACGCCGTAAGCCTTGATGACCTGTTTCAGACGCTCTTCGGCGCCCCGGTCGCCGCCGTTCGCGTCGGGATGAAACCGTTTCACGAGTTCCTTATACCGCGCCTTAATCTCGATCAAGGTGGCGTTGTGCGGCAGCTGGAGCGTGTCCATCGACATGACTTGAAGGCGGGTCAATTGCCGCTCGGGACGGCGCGGCTGGCCGTTGTCATCCTCATCGTCCAATACCGCATGGCCGTCATGAAAATGCGTGGGGCCTTGACCGGTGCGGGCCCGGGCGGCGCGCTTGCCCATGGGCCAGGTCGGGCGGTGCCCGAACATGGCTTCCTCCCGGAACTTTTCCACATCGCCATCATCCATGCCCTTGAAGAAATCCCAGGACTCATTGTGCGCCCGGGCATGGGCGGTGCAAAGAAAAAGATAATCGGAAAGATTATCGCGCGATTTCGGCACCCGGCATTCGCCCGGCTTTTCGCAGTTCTTGACGGCGCAGGGACGCACATCCGGCTTCGCCTTCACCTTGGGCGCACCCTTGTTGATGCGAATATCGCTTTTGAAGCGCGGCCGGGCCTGGGTCATGGTTGGATTATGGGTCGCGGGCGTTAAAAAACAAGCAAAGCTATTGCTTGACTTTATCGGTCCGGCATCGCTTCGTCACCCGATGAGCATTGCCGATCATATTCGCGACAAGCTTACCGCGGAATTCACGCCCAACCTGCTCGATGTCCAGGATGACAGTGCCCGCCATGCCGGCCATTCCGGCGCCACGCGGGATGATGGCAGCCATGGCGAAACGCATTTCACAGTTCGTATTGTTTCGGAAAAATTTGCCGGTCTGTCGCGGGTTGAACGGCAGCGGCGTGTCTTCGCCGTTTTGCGCGAGGAGATGGCTGGTCCCGTTCACGCCCTGTCACTGACCGCGATGTCGCCGGCGGAGGTTTAACGCGATCGGGCAGGGCGGCTTGCCGGGCCTTTGTCGCATTCCGGGATCGCTCCCAGCTGAGTCAGGAGTTTGGACGCCGATAGCGGCGTGTTGCTTCCGGCAAAGCGGATCTCGCCGCGAAGGCCACCAGGGAATGCATTTTTCAGCGCGGTTTGGAATTGGTTGGAGCCCTGCGGCCAGGTTCCGGAAAAGCGAATCCCCGCCTGTTCCAAATACGCACGTGACGGAACCCAGCCGACGAAAGCGGCGCGGTAATTGATATAGGCGTGCCCCGCGCCATCGCGGGATGTAAGCGAATAACACGCGGTCTGGAGCTGCAATTGTGGCTCCAGCAGCAAAGCAATGTTTCGGGTGAGCTGTTTCTCCAGCGAAGCGGCCTCGGCATAAGCAGGCCTGACTTCGTTGCGCCGCCCGGATGGCACCATGGCCAGCCGCGATGTGGCTGTGGCGGAAAATATCACCAGCGCGCCCGGCAGCAGCGTGCGGCGGCTTGCGGTCAAAAACAGATAATTGGCGCAAGGCCCCGCGCAGACGCCCGCGACGGTGAGTGCGGCGCGACTCTTTGCCATGTCGCGCGCGATGGCCAGCGCGGGAAGATCTTCGCCTCCAGAACTGTCAATGCGGATGGCCCGCAATTTGCCGCTCTGAAGTGCGGTATGCACGCGGACGGCCATCGCCGCGTTGATATGGCCCGTCAACGCGACCGCATCGCTCTGGGCGGCAGCCGGCAGGATCAGAAGTACCCACCAAAGGCCTGCAAGATGCAATGCGTTCGGCAGCTTCATTTAGCCCGCCGGAAATATTTCGTTGCGGTCCGGCGGCGTCACCCGCAAGGCAGTGACCTGGTTGCGCTGGCGCCGCAGGATCTCGAATTTGTATCCGAAAAAGGCAAAGCGCTGTCCCGGCTCGGGGATGGTCTGGGCTTCGTGGATCACCAGTCCCGCGATGGTCGTGGCGCCTTCGTCCGGCAAATTCCAATCCAGTTCGCGGTTGATGTCGCGGATCGGAACAGTGCCGTCGATCAGGTAGGAACCGTCGGGGCGCCGCCGCACGTCCGGGCGTTCCAGCGCCTGATGTTCGTCGGGCAATTCGCCGATGATCTCGCTGAGGATGTCTTCCAAGGTCACCAGACCTTGCAAGGCGCCATATTCATCGACCACCAGCGCGAAATGCGTGCGTTGCTCGCGGAACGCATCCAGTTGCTCTTCCAGGGTGGTGGTATCAGGCACGAACCAGGGCGGTGTCGCCAAGCTTGCCACGTCGCAAGAGGCAATGTCTCCGCCATGCTCGATCAGCGCCAGCGCCAGATGCTTGGCGTGCAACACGCCGATGATATTCTCGGGCTCGCCGCGCCACAGTGGCACGCGCGTATGCTGGCTGTCGAACACCGCCGCGACGATTTCGCGGGCGGGGAGATCGGCATCCACCGATGTCACGCTGGTCCGGTGCATCATCACATCGGCAACGGTCAACTCCCGCAGATCGAGAATGCCGCCGATCATGTCGCGGTGTTCGCGCTCGACGCTGCCCTCCTTGTGATGGAGCGCGACCGCACCCCGGATTTCCTCGTGCGCAGCGTCGGAATTCTCTTCCGGATTCTGCGGACGCACCCCGAAAAGCGACAGGACACGCCACACCAGCCATTGCACCGTGCCGATCACGGGCGCCAGCAGCGAGACGACCCCCTGCAAAGGCGCCGCCAGCGCCAGCGCAACCCGGTCGGTCCGCGCGATGGCAAGTGTCTTGGGTAGAGTTTCGACGAAGATCAGGATCACCACCGTCATGATGGCGGTGGTGACTGCGACGGCGTGATTGCCGAGATGGTCTTCCAGCAGGGCGGTGGTCAGCGACGAGGCCAGAATGTTGATGAAGGTGTTGCCCAAAAGGACCGCGCCGATCATGCGTTCGCGGTTGGAAACCAGCCGGTTCACCCGGCGGGCCGCCAGGCTTCCTTCCTGTTCCATCTGGTGCATGCGGCCGCGGGAAACCGCGGTCAGCGAGGTTTCGGCGGCGGAAAAGAGCGCCGAGATGGCCAGAAGAACGATGATAGGCGCGACGGCGTAGAGGATCAGCATGAGTCACCCAAAATAGGCGGTCATCCTGCCAGTTTTCAGGCGCGCAGAACATCTTTCACGGCGTCGGCCGGCACATTGTCGGTGACGAAGGCGCGGCCCAGCCCGTGCAGCAGGATAAAGACGAGCTTTCCGTCTTTCACCTTTTTGTCATGGGTCATGGCCGCCAGCAGCGCGTCCGGTTCCGGCCGGAGGCCGGGAATGTCGGAAATGGCCGGGGGCAAGCCCACGGCCTTCAGATGACGGACAAACCGCTCCGCATCCTGGCCCGGGCAGAGGCCAAGCCGCACCGACAGTTGGAAGGCCAGCGCCATGCCGATGGCGACACCCTCGCCGTGAATGAGGCGGTCGGAAAATCCCGTCACGGCTTCCAGCGCATGGCCGAACGTGTGTCCCAGGTTGAGCAGGGCGCGCTCGCCGGATTCGCGTTCGTCGCGCGCGACGATGTTGGCCTTCATCTGGCAGGAATGGGCCACCGTGTGAATCAGCTTGCCTTTGTCGCCCGCAAGGGCGTCCACGCCATTGGCTTCCAGCCAGTCGAAGAAATCCGCGTCGCCCAGCGCGCCATACTTCACGACCTCGGCATAGCCTGCCAGCAACTCGCGCCGGGGCAGGGTGGAGAGCAGCGCCGTGTCAGCGATGACGATTCGCGGTTGGTGGAAAAGCCCGATCAGGTTTTTGCCTTGCGGTGCGTTGATTGCGGTTTTGCCGCCGACCGAAGAATCCACTTGCGCAAGCAGGGTGGTGGGAATCTGCGCAAAGGCCACGCCGCGCTTGAGCACGCCGGCGGCGAAGCCGGTAAGATCGCCGATCACCCCGCCGCCCAGAGCCACGATCAACCCGCCACGGTCCACACCGGCATTGAGCAGCGCGCCGGACAAATCGGCCAGGCCTGAAAAGCTTTTGGAGCCTTCGCCCGGCGGCATCACCACTGGATGCGCGTCAAGACCGGCCCGGCCGCAACTCTCCAGAAAATCCGCCAGATGGATTTCGCTCACGGTCGCGTCCGTCACCACGGGCAGGGGACCGCGCGCGAACGGTTTCAGCATCCGGCCCGCCTCCGCCAGAATGCCGTGACCGACATGAATGTCGTAGCCGCGTTCCCCAAGGCCAACCCGGATAAGCTTGCTCATGCGTCCTCGTACAATCCGCGTTCCTTCAGGGCGGCGATAATGCGATCGATTGCGGCGCCATGCGGTTCGTCGCTGGTCTCCAGCACCATGGCAGCGGTGGCATAGACCGGTTCGCGGACCGCGAGCAACCGCTCCATGGTGGCGCGCATATCGCCTTCCTTGAGCAGGGGTCTTGTATCGCGCTTTTTGACCCGGGACAGCAACAGTCCGACCGGCGCCTTCAGCCAGATCGTGAAGGCGTCCCTGGCCATCGCCGCGCGGGTCGTTTCATCCATGAAGGCGCCGCCGCCGGTGGCCAGGACATGCGGCGGGTCTTCCAGCAAACGGATGATGACCTTGCGCTCGCCTTCCCGGAAATCCGGTTCGCCGAACCGTTCGAAAATCTCCGCCACGGTGAGGCCCGCCGCGGCTTCGATCTCGTGATCGGCGTCGCGAAAGGGCACGGCCAGCCGTGCCGCCAGCCGGCGGCCGATCGAGGTCTTGCCCGCGCCCATCATGCCGACCAGCGCCACGGTACGGTTCAGTTTCATTCCGTTCCGCATACACGAAACCGGCAGGGGAGCGAAGTGTCCCGCCGAAAAATGCTAAAGCAGGCGGATGAGTCCGCGAAGCGACCTGATCGAAGCCTTTCTGGAGATGATGAGCGCCGAGCGCGGCGCAGGCGCCAACACATTGGCCGCCTATGCCCGGGATCTTGCCGATTTCGCGGCCTATCCGAAGAACGGCCTTGCCGGTGCAAGCCGCGAGGATATTCGCAATTATCTCGCAAGCCTGTCGGGGGCAGGTCTCGCGGCATCGTCCCAGGCGCGCCGGCTGTCGGCGCTGCGTCAGTTTTACGGCTTTCTCTATGCCGAAGATATCCGCAAGGACAATCCCACCGAGGCCGTGGAGTCGCCGCGCCTGTCGCGGCCGCTGCCCAAGATTTTATCGCGCGGCGATCTCGACGCGATGATCGCCTCTGCTGCCTGCGAAGAAGGGCCGGAAGGACGGCGGCTCCTCTGCATCGTGGAGATGCTGTATGCGGCGGGCCTACGCGTGTCGGAACTGGCGGGGCTGCCGCTGGCGGCAGTTCGGGGCAGAGATGGTTTTATTCTGGTTCGGGGCAAAGGCGGAAAGGAACGGTTGGCGCCCTTGAACCCGGCGGCGCGCGATGCGATCGCGTCCTATCTCGACATTCGCGCGGAATTTCTGCCCAAGGGCGCCAGGCGCGCGCAAGCGGAACGCTACCTGTTCTGCTCACGCGCCGCGGGTGGATTTCTCACGCGCCAGCGGCTGCACCAGCTGCTGAAGGCACTTGCCGTCAAAGCCGGTATCGATCCCGCCAAGGTCTCGCCGCATGTGCTGCGTCACGCGTTCGCGACGCATCTGGTGGAGGGTGGCGCCGATTTGCGCGCCGTGCAAACCTTGCTGGGGCACGCAGACATCGCCACCACTGAAATCTACACCCATGTCGCCAAGGATCGTCTGAAGACGGTCATGCACCAGGCCCATCCGCTGGCCAGAGCGCGGAAAGCGAAGTAAGTCCCTGAAACGGAACCAAAACGCCGCTCTTTCCTTTTCAACCTGGGATGTGGCATTTTCCGCCCGTTTTCGCATCGGGGCCGCATGCATTACCTGGATTTCGAACGACCCATCGCCGAGCTGGAAGGCAAGATTGTCGAGCTGAGAAAACTCGCCGAAGCCGATCCCACCATGGACATTGACGGCGATGTGGAACGGCTTACCGCACGCGCCGAGGCGCTGGTCCGCGATACCTATACGCAGCTGACGCCGTGGCAGAAAGTGCTTGTGGCGCGCCACCCCGGGCGGCCGCATTTTCTGGATTATGCCAAGCTGTTGTTTGAGGAAATGACACCGCTTGCCGGCGACCGTTCCTTCGGCGAAGACCAGGCCGTGGTGGCCGGGCTGGCGCGGTTCCGGGGCCGCCCCGTCGCCTTTCTGGGCCAGGAAAAGGGCAACGATACCAAGACCAGGCTGCAGCACAATTTCGGCATGGCGATGCCGGAAGGGTACCGCAAGGCCGTGAGACTGTTCGAGCTTGCCGACCGTTTTGGCCTGCCGGTTCTGTCCTTCTGCGACACCTCTGGCGCCTATCCCGGCGTCAGTGCCGAGGAGCGCGGCCAGGCCGAAGCGATTGCCCGCTCCATCGAAGCGGGGCTGGCGCTGAAAGCACCCTTCATCGCCACCATCATTGGCGAAGGCATGTCGGGTGGCGCCATCGCCATCGCCGCGGCCAACCGCGTCTATATGCTCGAGCATGCGATCTATTCGGTGATCTCGCCCGAAGGCGCGTCTTCGATCCTGTGGCGTTCAGCGGAAAAAGCGCAGGAAGCCGCCACGGCGCTCAAGATCACGGCGCAGGATCTTCTGCAACTGAAGCTGATCGACGCGACGATCCCCGAACCCGAAGGCGGCGCGCACCGTGCGCCTGCCGAAGCGATCGAAGCGGTGGGCGATCAAATTGCGCGCGGCCTGAGCGAAATGGACGGCCAGACCGGCGAGCAGCTGCTCAGGGCGCGGCGGGCGAAATTTCTCGCCATGGGCCGCTCGCTCTAAAAGAAAAGGCCCGCGTCTGACGCGGGCCTTTTTACTATCGGGAGGGCGTTGCCTATTTGGCGAGTGCAAAGCTCAGGGACGAGACCCAGCCCTGATTGCCCAGTTCATCCTTCACTTCCCACCACACGCCTTCCTTGTTGCCGGTGGGATAAAGCATCATGCCGGAATCCAGCGGGCGCACCACCTTGGCCTTGTCGGAAGCGCTGGCATACATGCGGCCGGCGCGAGACATGCTGACGGACTGCATCGGCGCATCGGCGGAAGCCTGGGCCGACAGGCCGCCCATGTCGCTCACCAGCCGTGTATAGGCGTCGATATAGGCCAGCACCACGACCTGACCGATGGCGGTATTCTGGTAATTGGAGATGCCTGCGCCACCGAAGCCGCCCCAGCCGCCCCAGCCGCCGCCGAAGCCGACGCCAAGATCGGTCTTAGAGCCATGGCCCTCGGCCATCGCCTGCTGCTCGGAGGTCCGCACATTGGTGACCGTGAGAACCACGTCCGCGGTCTTGGACGAAATGTTGATGCTGGAGACCAGGGCGCCGACGCCGCCGCCGATAAAGCCGCCCAGAATGCCGCCGATGTTGGTGCCGCTGGCATTGCCGTTCTTGGTCACGATATCCGGCACGAGAATGTAATCGGCAGCGCGGACCTGGCCCATGCCGACATTGGAGCCCTGTTGCAGGGCGCCGCCGCTGGCGAGCGCGCGTTCCTGTTGCGCCATTTCGAAGCCCTTGCCGCGATCGACCAGGGTGAAGCAGCCCGATTTCATCACAAAGACTTTGAGAAGTGCTTCCGGCGATTCCAGGCCGAGACCATCCCACCAACGGTTTTGCGGTTCGCGTACGGCGAGCGTACCGATCTTATGGGTGCAGTTGGGAATCTCCGCCTGCTTCTCGGCAGTCTTATCGCCGATCGACGCCGCTTCCGCGGGAATTACACAGGCAACAGCAAGCGCCGCGCCAATGGCGGCGGACATACCGAAGCGCATCACACACCTCATTTTCCGAATCTAACCCCAGGGCCGCGGAAGAAATCCGCGCCTGCTTCATGCTATCTTACTATGAAAAATCTGCAATATCTCGCACTGCGGCAGAGCGCAAAAAACTGCTCTCGCGCATGTCGCGATGGCCGCCCGGGAGCTGGATTTGCTGCGGCGCAAAGCGCCCCAAGGGTAACTACCACCAGCCCCGGAATTTGAACCACACAATTGGTATCACGGTGGAGAGCAGAATCAGGAAGAGGCCCCACTGATAGCCCCAGGCCCAGCTCAGCTCCGGCATATTGTGGAAATTCATTCCGTACATGCTGGCGATAAAGGTCGGGGGAATGCCCACGACCGAGGCGATCGTCAGAACTTTGAACAGGTCGTTCTGCTCGGTGTTGATGAAGCCCAGCGCGGCGTCGAGCAGAAATTGCAGCTTGTCGGTCAGATGCACTTCGTAGTCGTTCAGCGACTGTACATCACTACCCGCCATCTTCAGCCGGGCTTTCACTTTATCGTCCATCCAGCCATCGCCGTGTTCGGTGACGAAGGGCGTGACCCGTTGCAATACCAGCAAAGTGTCACGGATATAGGACAGCCGTTCCCCCATATCGCCAATCTCCACCAGGGTGTCGCGCAGCATCCGGTTGGTGCGCTTGACGTTGGTTTGTTGCCGCGCCCGCATCTGTTTGTGGAAGACGCGGTTGGAAACGGCGAGCGCTTCGGCGCGCAGCTCTTCCAGCCGGTCGGCGCCGTAATCGACCAACGCTTCGACGATCACCATGAAAATGTCGGGCGCGGTGCGCTGCCGCCGTTCTACCCGTTTGATGATGGCGGGAAAGGTATGCAGATGGGCGAAGCGGACGGTGACGAGCAAATCCTTGGTCAGGACGAAGCCCAACGGAGAGGTAGCGTCGTCATCGCCATTCTTGGAATGGGGCGTGACCGGCAGCGAGATGGTGAAGATCCCGTCCTCATATTGCAGACGGCTGGAGAACTCGATTTCTTCCAGTTCGGACCGGGGCGGGATATCGAGGCCATAATCGTCACAAGCGCGCGCTATTTCCTCTTCGGTCGGTTCGCAAAGATCGACCCAGACGATTTTGCCATCGGATTTGTGTTCGGTCAGCACGGCCAGATCTCCCCGCAGCCCATACACATAACGCGCGAATCGGCGGCGCAGCGCAACTCTCGGATTTTTAAGTCAGCGACCCGTGGCAATGCTTGTATTTGCGCCCTGACCCGCATGGACGGAGCGCGGCCAGGGAAAGTGGATGCCGGTTTCCCGTTCGGCCGCGCGACCACCTAGAATTCAGACCAGTGCTCCATGGCAATGCTTGTACTTGCGGCCTGATCCACACGGACAGAGCGCGTTGCGCTGGACCTTGGCCCAGGTTTCGGGGTCGTTGGGGTCGACAGGGCCATTGGGCACCGGGCGGAAACCCGGCTGTGCCATTTCGTCCTCGCCCGTCAGAGGGTCGATATGACTGGCCTGCATCGGGGGAAGGGGGCGGGGCTCCATATCCGGCGGCGGTTCGCCGGTTTGGATCTGGACATGCATCAGCTGCTCGATGGTTTCGCTGCGCAGCTTGGAGAGCAGGGCTTCGAACAATTCGAAGGCCTCGCTTTTATATTCGTTCAGCGGATCGCGCTGGCCATAGCCGCGCAGGCCGACATACTGGCGAAGATGGTCGAGATTGACGATGTGTTCGCGCCAATTGGTATCGAGGGTCTGCAATAGGATCGCTTTCTCGACATAGCGCGTGACATCGAGGCCGAAATTGGCGGCGCGTTCCGCGGCGCGGGTGTCGACCGCTTTCTGGATGCGCTCGCGCACTTCCTCGTCGGCAATGCCTTCTTCCTTGGTCCAGTCCACGATGGGCAGGTCGATGGCGAAGATCTTGGCGATCTCGTCATGCAGGCCCGGGGCGTCCCATTGCTCGGCATAGGCTTTTTCGGGGATATGCCGCGCGACCAGGGCTTCGACGACGTCCTCGCGGAAATCGGCGATCTGGTCCGACACGTCCTCGGAATTCATGATCTCCTTGCGCTGATCGAAGATCACTTTGCGCTGATCGTTGAGGACGTCATCATATTTCAGGATGTTCTTGCGGATTTCGAAGTTCCGCGCTTCGACCTTCTGCTGTGCCTTTTCCAGCGCCTTGTTGACCCAGGGATGGGTGATGGCCTCGCCCGGCTCCAGGCCCAGGCGCGTGAGAACCGCATCCATCCGTTCCGACCCGAAGATGCGCATCAGGTCGTCCTGC
>CAYWWT010000083.1:0-10584 GCA_964461855.1 uncultured Rhizobium sp.
CCCGCGGGGGTATAGCCCATGCGCGCGGTCGAACCCTTTTGCAGTTTCAAGGCTTCGAAGCCCGGCAGGCCCACGCCCCAGCAATCCAGCGCCGAGATCGCATCGATGCCGCAGCCCCACAGATCGTCGGTGCTGTGCTGGTAATAGGGCAGCACGCTCTTGTCGGCCTTGACGATGGTGGTGAGATAATCGCGATACGAGATCCGCGAAAGCCTGTCGCGCTTGGCGTCGTTGGACAGTCCGGGCAGGGGATCGATGGTGCCGGTTTCGATTTTGAGAATGCCGGCGCGCGCGGTTTCGGACAGGGGCGCTTGCTTCAAAAACGCTTGCCAGGCTTTGGCGTCCTTGGGCGCGCCGACCACAAGCTTGTCGCTGCCGAAGGTCTCCTTGTCGAAGAAGGTGGCGCCGGTCAGGCCTTTATAGACATCCGGCTTGTCGCATTCTTCTTCCAGTTTCCTGGGTTCGATGCCCAGCGTCTTCATCAGCCCGTCGGCGGTCTTGGAATAAGGATAGGGGCTGTCGATTTCGAGCGTGCCGCCGTTCAGCAGCAGGGTTTGGCCGTTCACATGAAATTCGTTGCGCTTGGCATGGCCGCCGAAATCGTCGTGATTGTCGAGGATCAGGATTTTGGCGTCGGGTTTCGCCTGGCGATAAAAATAGGCGGCGGAAAGACCGCTGATGCCGCCGCCGACCACGACGAGATCGAATTCCTCACCGGTGTCGTGCAGCCCAGTGGCGCCGTTCCAGAAATCGCCGTCGCGCAGTTCGTGCGCCGCCTCGAAGCTACCCGGGTGATTGCCGCGCATGTTCAGGCGCGTGGGCGGGTAATAACCGGGTTGGGCTTGGGCGAGTTTCTCGGCTTCCGCCGCAGCGGCGAGTTCGGGGGCAAGGCCCGCCGCCAAGGTGGTGATCGCCGCGCCCTGCAGAAAGTCGCGCCGGGCGATGGGGCGGGAGGAATTTTTGTCATGGCGAGACATGAAATTCGTCTCCGTGATCGACCCGCTATCCTAGCGCGTCATGGCTCCGGGCCATGGCGAATGCGCCTAAACAATCGCTTCCGGCCGCGCCGTCACGGGGATGGGGCGGGCGTTCTCCCATTTCGCCACCACGGCGGAGGCGAGGCCGTTGCCGATCACGTTGGTGGCGCTGCGGCCCATATCCATCAGGTGATCGACCGCCAGGATCAGGAACAGGCCTTCTTCCGGCAGGCCGAAATAGGGCAGGGTGGCAGCCACCACGACCAGGGATGCGCGCGGCACGCCCGCGATGCCTTTGGACGTCACCATCAGCATCAACAGCATCAGCACCTGCTCGCCCAGCGAAATGTGGATGTTGTAGGCCTGGGCGATGAACATGGCCGCGAAGGTGCAATACATGGTGGAGCCCACCAGATTGAAGCTGTAGCCCAGGGGCAGCACAAAGCTGACGATCTTGGAGGAGAAGCCCATCGCTTCCAGCGATTCCAGCAGCAGCGGAAATGCGGCTTCGGAGGTCGAAGTGGAAAAGGCGATCAGGGCGGGCGAGCGGATGGCTTTCAGCAAGGTCGCCATCTGGCGGCCCACCACCAGCCAGGCCACGAAGATCATCAGTCCGATCAGGATCGCGATCGAGATGTAGAAGCTGCCCACCAGCTTGGCATAGGTGACCAGGATGCCGAGGCCTTGCGTCGAGATCGTGCCCGCGATGGCGGCAAAGATCGCGAAGGGCGCGAACATCATCACATAAGTGGTGATCTTGAGGATCACGGTCGCGGCCTGCTCGATGATGTGGAGCAGGGCCTTGGCCTTTTCGCCCACCGCCGAAATCGCGATGCCCGCGAACAGCGAGAACACCACCACCTGCAGGATCTCGTTCTTCGCCATGGCGTCGAAGATCGAGGCGGGGATCAGATGCTCCAGAAAGCCGGAGAGATTCTGTGCCGGGGCCAGCGGCGCGGCACTGCCCGTCGCCGCCTGGGCGACATTGGCGCCGATGCCCGGCTCCAGAATATTGACCATGACCAACCCGATCACCAGCGCCACGAAGGACGCGGTGAGGAACCAGATCATCGCCTTGGCCCCGATGCGGCCCACGGTGGCGGCGCTCTCGATATGGCCGATGCCGGCGGTCAGCGTGGTCAAGACCAGCGGCGCGATGATCATCTTGATCAGGCGCAGGAAGATGTTGGTGACCTGGTCGAAATAACCCGCCGCGGTCTTGGCCCCGTCGGGCGTCAAGGTGCCATGCACGATGGTACCGGCGATCAACCCGCCGACCATGGCGATGATCACGAACATCACGAAGGAACGCTTCATTGCTGACCCCTGACCCTGGCCTTGCGGGCGTGACGCCCTGTTTTTCTGCCATGTTGGGGGTTTATCGCAGCGCCGTCAAACCGTGCGGAATGTGCCCGGCGAACATGTCTTGCCTGTCATCCCCGGCGCGTATCGGCTGCGCAGCGGGCGATACGCGGGAAGGGGATCCAGGTCTTTCGGCGCACTGGTTGTTTCCACCTGGATCCCCTTCCCCTCGCAATGCTGGCGCATTGCTCGGCCGGGGATGACAACGAAGCACCGCGCTTTACATTTCATAATCCGGGACTAGCCATGCATGCGGCGCGGGTTGATGGCGCTTGATGATCTCCCGCATAATGCGGTTATCGGCGCCCCGCGTGGCAGGCCGCGGAGCGTGGGGCATGTCACAACAGCGTAAAACAAGCGTGTGGATCGCGGTCGCGTCGCTGCTGGTGGCGATGTTCTGCTTTCAGATCGGCGCGTCCATCGCCAAGCAGCTGTTTCCCGTGGTGGGCGCGCAAGGCGCGGTGGCGCTGCGCGTCGGGCTGTCGGCGCTGATCATGATTCCCTTTGCGCGGCCTTGGCGCGCCAGGCTGACCAAGGACAATTGGCAGCCGCTGGCGGTCTATGGCGTCGCCATGGGGATGATGAATTTCCTTTTCTATATGGCGCTGAAGACCATTCCGCTCGGCATCGCGGTGGCGCTGGAATTTTCCGGACCGCTGTCGGTGGCGCTGATCCATTCGCGGCGCAAGCTGGATTTCTTCTGGGTGTTCCTGGCGGTGATCGGGCTGTTGCTGCTGTTGCCGATCCACCAGGGCGCGGCGCATCTGGATTGGGGCGGCGTCGCGTTGGCGTTCGGTGCGGGCGTGTGCTGGGCGCTTTATATCGTCTTCGGCCAGAAGTCGGGCGCGGCGCATGGGCAATACGCCACCACTTTGGGCGTCATGGTGGCGGGCGCGGTGATCTTTCCCATCGGCCTGGCGCATGCGGGCACGGCGCTGTTCCGGCCCGATGTGCTGCCGCTGGGGATCGGCGTCGCCATCCTGTCCAGCGCGGTGCCGTATTCGCTGGAAATGATCGGGCTGCGGCGGCTTCCCGCCCAGGCCTTCGGCACCTTGATGAGCCTGGAGCCGGCAGCGGGCGCGTTGATGGGATTGCTGCTTCTGGGCGAGCATCTGACGGTGCTGGAATGGTTCGCCATCGCGCTGGTGGTGGCGGCGTCGATGGGCACCGCGGTGACCGTCAAAAGCGGCGAGGCGCATCCCAGGCTGCCGGATTGAAGAGGGCTTCCCGAGGGTATTGAAGAAGGTTTCCAGACTGAAAGCGCTAGACGCGCTACTGCGCCGGTGCCACGCCCGCCAGCGCCTGGTGCCGCTCCAGCCAGCGCACCACCACCGCCTGCAGCGCGATGCGCTTGTCGGAATAGGAATGGTCGGTGGCCATATGCTCTTCGGTGACGTCGCTGTCGCCCGCGCTGCGCAGGGCTTGCGCCAGGCGCTGATTGTCGGGCGTCAATCCATCATCGGCGGTGAGAATGAGGGCCGGGCGCGATTTCAAAACGCCTGCAAAATCGACGAAATCCCACTTCGCGCCGTTGGCCACCATCTCGTCCATCAAGGCGTCGGGCGTGGTGGCGAGGGGAATGACTTCGTCGCGAAAGCCGCCGTCAAGCTGCTTCTTGCGAAAGTCCGGATCGGCGAAATGCGCTGCCCCCGCCCCGATGTCCCAGGCCGAGATCAAGACCAGCCCGGCCACGCGCGGATCGTGCGACGCGGCGCTGGCCGCCATCATGCCGCCCATGCTGTGACCGGCGGCGAAGATGCGGCGCGGGTCGAGATTGAATTTGGCGACCGTGGCGGGGTCGCGCAGATAGGCGATGGCGGCGTCGGCATCCTCCATCGCATTGGAGAAGGAGAATTTGCCCGGGCTGCCCCAGCTGCCCCGGTAATGCAGGGTGAGGACGGTGAAGCCCGCGCGGCGGATCGACTGGGCCAGGTCGAGATTCTGCTCGTTGCCGGGGAAGCCGTGGAACAGCACAACCGCCGGATGCGGGGACGCGCCACCGGCCGTGTACAGCACCGCATTCATCGCCGCGCCGTGGCTGTCGATGCGCACATCGGCCATGCCGGGCGGGTGCGCCTTGTCGGGACGCGGATCGACCAGAACGGCGCTGGGCACCTGGGCGGCGCGCGCCATCAAGGGCGTGCCGGGCAGACCCGCGGCCCCGGCGGGGGAGGCGGCAGGCAGAGTTAAGGCGGCGGCCAAGAGGCCGGCGGCGATGCGCATGACAAGGAATCCCTTTCGACCGCCCGATTGTAGCGTCAGGTGACCGCCCCCGTCACGAGGGCTTGTCTCCGGTTCCGGAGCGCGCCTAACTGCTGCCGGGGCAACGGGGGCTTGATGGTGGGGGACTGGATTCGCCGTAGCGTCGCGGCGTGCGTCGCCCATCCGTGCGGGACGGCGGCGGCTCTTTTCGCGCTTGCCCTCATTCCGATCCTGTCGACCCCGGTTCTGCCGCTGATCGATTTCACCAATCACCTGGCGCGCTTCTATGTGCTGGCGCATCACGATTCGAGCGCCCTGCTGCAGAACAATTACGAGGTCCACTGGTCGCTCATTCCGGACATTGCGGGCGACCTGCTGGGGATGCCGCTGCTGCGCATCTTTCCGCCATTGGTTGCCGGCCATCTCATCGTCATCGGGACGCTTGCGGTGCTCTATGGCGGTGTTCTCTATCTCAATCACGCGCTCACGGGGCGTGTTTCGATACTGGTCGCGGCGTTGGCCCTGCCGCTGCTCTACAGTTACATCCTGAATTGGGGCTTCATAAATTTCCTGCTCGGGCTTGGCTTCGCCTTTTGGGGTGCGGCGTGGTGGTTGCGCAATCGCCGCTTTGTTCGCTTCGCCGTGCCGGTGTCGTGCGGCTTCGCGATCCTGATCTTTTTCGCGCATGGCGTGGCCTTCGCGCTTTACGGCATCATGCTTGTCGGCTTCGAGGCAGGAATTTTCCTGGGCAAAGACCGCCGCCGGATCGGCCAGCTGGTGCGCCGGCTTGCCTTGGTCGCGGTCCAGGCGGCAATACCGGTTCTCTTTTTTCTCTATTGGCGCCTGGTCGCGGTGGCGGTGAAGGGCCCGCATCTGGCGGCAACGCATGCCACGCCCGGAGCCTCCGTTCCGGCCGGATATTTCAGCCTTTATCGCATCGGAACGATCCTGCGGGTGGAGGAAAGCCCGGCTTATTGGTTCGACGTCGCGACATTGCTGCTGCAAATCGCGATCCTGGGAGGCCTGATCTGGCAAGGCCGCGTTCGCGTCGCGGTCATCGCGCGCCCGCTTCTGGTTGCGGCGGGCCTGTTGATTCTCATCATGCCCTCGATGATGTTTGGTGCCTGGTACATCAGCGACCGTATCCCGTTGTTCGCCGCCATGCTGCTGGTGGGAACCTTGTCGCGCCCCCCGGGCCGGACGGCACGGCGTGAATCCATCGCCTATGGTGTGCTGGGCGCGGTGATCGTGGCGCGGTTGTGCTTCATTGCCGTGGACTGGCACGGCTATGGCGAGCGGTTTCGGGAATTTCAATCCGTCGCTTCGGCCATTGCGCCGGGATCGCGCGTCGCCGGCATCGCGATCGGCGGCGGACACCATGATACGCAGGCCCCGCGCTGCGAAATGTATCCGCCGTTGCTGATTGCGCTGAACGGTCAGGTGGGCCCGATCTTCTCCGACAAAAGCCTGCATCCGCTTGCCCTGGCGGGAGGCTTGAAATCCGTGGACGCGCGGCTGCATCAATTGGCGCCGGTCCCGCCCGACGAAAATACCCGCGACTTCAATTCGTATATTACCGCGGCATTCGCGGCGGGTTATGACTATGTTCTTGCCTGTAATGTTCAAATTCCGGCAAGGGCGTTTCCCGCGCGGTTTCCGGTCGATGCCAGAACCGCGCATTTCGCGCTGATCGGCGCGGCGCCTTGAGGCCGAAGACCGCGGGCTTGCCAATCGCGTCTCATTCGTGATCATGCCTTTCCCACCAGCCCGGCAGCGAAGGATGCAAATGGAACCCCGCACCCGCGTGATCGCATTCGCCGGCCTCTTTGCCCTGGCCATGCTGCCGTTGCTGATGACGCCGGTGATGCCCCTGATCGATCTCTACAATCACCTGGCGCGGTTCTTTGTTCTGTCACATATCGGCGCCGATAATTTCCTTAAGACCTATTACGACGCGCACTGGCATCTTCTGCCCGATATGGGTGTCGATGTCCTGGCGACGCCGCTGCTGGCTTTTGTGCCGCCCCTGATCGCGGCGCATGTGATTGTGATCTTCATCCTGGCCGTGATTTTCGGCGGCGTGCTGTATTTCCGGCGCAAGGTCGGTGCGCAGGACTCCCTGCTGATGGCGGCGCTGCTGCTGCCTTTGCTTTACAGCTATATCCTGAACTGGGGTTTCGCCAATTTCCTGCTGGGCCTTGGGCTCGCCTTCTGGGCCGCGGGATGGTGGTTCTCGCACCGGGACAATCCGCGCCTGGCGGTGCCGGTCTCCTGCCTCATCTCGATCGTGATTTTCCTCACCCACGGATTGGCGTTCGGCCTTTATGGCGTGCTGGTCGCGTCGCTTGAAGTCGGCTTGTTCCTCAAATCGTCCACGCGCCGGCCCATCGATCTAGTCCGGGCGCTTTTGCTCACCGCCATCCAGGCGATCATCCCACTGCTGTTTCTTCTCGCCTGGATGCCCGACGCGAAACCGCCCGTCGAGGCTCTTCCCGTCGTGTCGATGCAGACGCTGGGCTATCCCCCCGGTTTCCTGGGCCGGGCGATGAAACGGTTGGTGCCGATTCTGCGGGTGGAGGAAGGGCCGGCCTATTGGTTCGATATCGCCACCTTCACGATTCAGGGGTTATTGTTTCTGCTGTTGATCGTGCGCCGCCGCATCAGCGTTCCCTTGCTGGTCTGGCCGCTGCTGGTTGCCGCTGCCCTGACGGTCGGGATCGGCGCGCCGAGCTTGTTCGGCGTATCCTACATCACCGACCGCATGCCCCTGTTCGCCGCGCTCTGCCTGATGGGCGTGCTGACATTCCGAACGGCGGCCTGGACTTTTGTCGATCGTGCCGCGGGCATGATGCTGGTGGCGGTGGTCGCGGCCCGGCTCATCGCCGTGGCGGCGAGCTGGCATGCCTATGATGGTTTTTATCGCGAGTTTCAGACCGTCGCGGACCGCATTCCATCCCGGGGCCTGAGCATCGGGGTTCCCGTCGGCGGCGGTTTTCATGAGATGAACGTCCCGCGCTGCGAGATGTATGGCCCGCTGCTGGTCGCCTTGCATGGGCAGGCAGGGCCGCTCTTCGCCGATGCCAAGCAGCAGCCGCTCGGCCTGGATGGCGCGTTGAAGCGCGCGGTGGCGGATCTGCACGGCAAGCACCCGCAGGAGCGGCCCGACGATTATGGCGCCTTCATGCGCGACGCGGTGGTCGCGGGCTTCGACCATATCCTGGTCTGCAATGCCCATCTTCTGGCCCAGCCATTTCCGGACAATACGAAAGTGATTGCCCAGACGCCGCATTTTGCGCTTCTGGAAGCGGTCCGCTGAGCGCCTAATCGTCGGTGTAGGCGAAAGCGCCGATATCGTTGGCGCCCTTGCGCGAATGCCCCTCGATGTCCGTGGCGGGCGCGCCCGCGCCGGCCCCTTCGCCCCTGGCATCGGAGCTTTTGGTCGGACGCAGATCGAAGGCGAAATTCTTACGGTCGAATTTCACGAAATTGTCTTCGTAATCGTCCGGATCCTTCAGGATGAGATTGTGATCGATCACGACATTGCCATAGGCCATGTCGCGTCTGTCGGTGCCCTGGAACGGGGCGACATTGTCGCGCATCACCACGTTATAGACGGTGTCCGGAGGATCGTTCTTGTAGGCGGCAAATTTGATCCAGCTGGTGCGGCGCAGATCCGTGCTGATATTGGCGAGCGTGTTGCTGACGATCGACAGGTTCTTGGCCCCGGCGATGGTGATGCCATGCCAGGCGGTCGCGATGACCAGATTGTTGAAAACCTGAAACCCGTCCCAATGCCCGTCAAACACGGTGATCCCTTGCAGCGTGCCTGCGGGCAGGGTGAGACCGGGCCTGGTCTGGGCGATGATCCTGTTGCCGTCGATAACGACATCCACATTCAGCAGGCCGGGGCGATTGTTCCAGTTCCAGCCCTGAATGCCATCCATGTGAACGCATTTGCTTTCGCAGATGTCGTGCCCATTGGTGATCTGATTGCGTTCGATCCGCACATGGCTGCCGAAATGATCGATGCCGTCGCCCGCGAAGTCGTCGATGACATTGTCGCTGACGGCGTAATATTTTCCATTGTCGGTATTGGGGTCGCCGCCGATCATGATCGCATTGAAGACGTTGGTGATGTGGTTCGCCGAGATGGAAATGCAGGAGCCCTGATTGACGCTGACGCCGCCGGACAAGGTCTCGTTCGCAGCGAAAGCCTCCTCTTCGCTTTTCCAGGCGATCTGGCCCGCCTTCGAGTTGAGAATGTTGCCGTCGAAGACGATATTGTCGCTGTTGCCGATGGCGACCATGCCCCGGTGAATGATGGAGCCGTTGGCGAACCGCCCCGCATTGCTGAAGCCGGAGACGGTCAGGCCGGACAGCCGCCAATGCGAGGCCCGGTCGCGGGGCGTGCCGATGGCGATGCGGCTGAAGCGCGGTGTCTGGCCCGGCGCCGCGGCCAGCGTGATGAAGCCGCCTTGATTGACGCCGGTGAGCGTGAACTCGCCATAATCGCCGCTCATCAGCGCGACCGTATCGCCCGGCTTGGCGGCCTTGATCGCGGCGGAGATGTTGGGATATGTGCCCGCGCCATGGCCTTGCGGATCGACCGTCAATGATTTGCCGCCCGCGGCGGGCAATTTCGTGCAGACGGGGAAAAAGTCGGGCGCGGCCGCTGTCCTGGCCGATGCTTCGGCAGGCAGAAAGAGAACAAGGGCGATAATTGCACATGGAAAAGCGCGCATTCGTTTCCCGTTTCTGGACAATGGAACTTTGGCAACAGTCGCATTTCTGCCGCACCCGGGCCATAGCAATTCCCAGGATCGTTCGATTCGTAACGCGTAACGCCGGTACTGGTTCTCGGCAGGATTTCCGACATGAAACGTTCGCGCTTTCATGCGCTTGATGCGATGCGCGGCATTGCCGCCATCGTCGTGCTTTTGTTTCATGCCGGCTTCATTTCGCGTGTTCCGCTGATGCCGTATGCCTATCTTGCGGTGGATTTCTTTTTTCTGCTCAGCGGATTCGTGCTCGGGCAAGCGTATGAAAGCCGCTTGCGCGAGGGCTTGAGCACGGTTCGGTTTCTCGAAATGCGCCTCATTCGCCTCTATCCTCTTTATCTCCTCGGTCTTATCGCGGGCGGCGCGCGGGCATGCTGGCAGATATGGGGCGGCGGTCATTATTCCTACAACCCTTTTGGTGCGCTGATCGCATTCCTGGCAAATCTTTTCATGCTGCCGGCGCCGAATTCTTCCACCAGCCTTTTTCCCTTCGATTACCCGGCATGGTCGTTGTTTTTTGAACTCTTTATCAATGCGATTTTCGCCTGGGGTCTCTGGCGGCTGCGATCCACATGGCTGTCGGCCTTTTGTGCCGCCGCCGGCCTGCTTCTTTTCCTTGTGCTGCTGGAATCCGGAACGGCGGATCTGGGTGTGGGCTGGCCCACCTTCACCGGAGGCCTTTTGCGCGTCTGTTTCTCCTTTCCCCTGGGTGTGCTGATGGCACGCTGTTTTCGCCGCCCGCCGGAGATCAAATACCGTGCGCTCCTGCCGATATTTCTGTTGTTCGCCTATTTGAGCGCGCCGGTGGCCGGCGGGAATCTGTCGTATGACATTGCCGGGATCTATCTTTTCCTGCCGCTCCTGTTGTGGATAGGCGCGCATTGGGACGTTCCCAAACGCTTCGAACCGGCTTGCGCCGTGTTGGGAGACATCTCGTACCCGCTTTATGTGCTGCATTATCCCTTGCTGCAGGGCTTGATGAATATCTTTGTCAGGCGGATGGGGTTTGAGCCGGTTTGGTCGGCATTGGCGTTCGCCTTGCTGCTTTCCGGATTCTGTTGGGTGGTCGCCCGGTATCTGGATGCGCCGGTCCGCCTGTGGCTGAGCAAGCGGGCGCGTTTGCGCGCCACCGCTATTCCGGCTATTTCGTGATTTGGGCTGGCCCGTCGATCCATGGTCTTCATCGGGGCATCTGGAGAATTGATGAAAGGCCGGAATGAACGCGCAAGCAGGTGAACGGCGCGGAGTGATATGGGCTGCGGGTT
>CAYWWT010000084.1:0-10547 GCA_964461855.1 uncultured Rhizobium sp.
CGGCGCGGAGGCGGGTGGCGTCGCCGCGCAGCACCGGCGTCTCGACGGGGCGCTTGGCGATGCAGAGGCGGGGGTCGCCGCGCTGAATATGACGGCACGCGTGAGGCTCGATTGCAGGAAATTCCTGGCGCCCGCGCGCCAGGCGACCACGAAATAGATATTGAACGCGACGCCGATGCCCAGGAGCAGCGGCAGCGCGATGATATTGGCGAAATTGAGCGGCAGGCCCAGAAGCACGCAGCTTCCCGTGGTCAAAAGCCCGGCCAGGATCAGCGGCGCCAGGGTCGTGACAACGTCCGACAGCCGGCGCAGGACCAGCGCCAATAACGCCAGGATGGCGATGAAGGACAGGATGCCGGCCTCGGTGAAAGCGCCGACGATGGTGCGGCCGGATTCACGGATCGAGATCGGCGCGCCGGTGGCATCGGGTGCCACCTTCAGCACGGCATCGCTGAAATCCGACAGGATGCGCGGATCGTTGCTGGTATTTTTCGGGAAGACCTGCACCCGCGCCGTACCGTCGGGAGCAACCCATTCTTCGCGCATTTCGGCGGGCATGGCGGCGATCGTCACGCGGCTCGGCGTCAGCGCGTCCGACAATTGTCGCAGCATGGTCTTGAGGCCGGGCACCACCGCTTCGGTTGCACGCGCGCGGCCTTCGGCCGGACCGCCGGCAAGCTTTTCCAGCGCGGTGGCAAGGGCGCGGGCATGCGCGGCAGCGGCGTCTTTCTGCTCGCCTGCGGCGGCGCGCAACTTTGTCGCCAGATCGCGAAAGCTCGTCACGATGTCCGCGTCACCGGGCGCGGGCTTCACCTCGAATGGGATGAGGGTCGTATTCAAAAGATTGTTGGCATCGGCAAGCAGCGCCAGCTTCCGGTCCTGGTCTTCGGGAACGAAGCTGGACAAGGTCAGGGCCTGGGCGACTTGGGGCAAGGCGGAAAGATTTTTGGCCAGTCGATCCGCGCCGGCGAGCGAAGATGCCGTGGCATTGATCGTGTTGGGGGAGGTCTGGGGATTGCCCATCAAGTCGAACAGGGTCGAGACCGATTCCACGTTCGGGCTGCGAAGATCCAGCGGGTTGGAATCGAAATGCAGGAACGCTGTCAGAAGCAACGCGATCAATCCCGCGCCGGCGGCGATCCGCAGCACGGTCTGGCGATTGCGCGTCATATAGGCGTCGAGCGGCGCCAGCGATGCAAAACCCACATCGTCAGCTTCGCCTGCAGGGCGCAACAGCATCAGCAAGGCAGGCAGAAGCGTGATGGCAATGACAAAGGCCACGACCATCCCCATGCCGGCCACAAGGCCCAGCTCCGCGACGCCGATATAATTGGTGGGCAGGAACGAGAAGAAGCCGACGGCGGTCGCGCCTGCCGCCAACGCCAGCGGAAGCCCCACGCTGCGCCCGGTATGACACAGCGCCTTTGACAGTTGCGGATAATGGAAACGCTCGGCGCGGTAGCGCACCGAAAACTGGATGCCGAAATCCACCCCCAGTCCCACGAACAGCGCAATGAAGGCGATGGAGATGATGTTGAAGACGCCGATGAAAAGAAGTCCCAGCCCCATGGTCAATGTCAGGCCCACGACCAGCGTGACCAGGATGGCGAAGATAATCTTGAAGGAGCGAACCGCCAGCCACAGCGTGGCCAGAACGCCTGCCATCATCGCGCCCACCATCAAGCCGACCCGGTCGGTGAGCGTGGCGAATTCCTCATCGGACAGCGGCACATCGCCGGTCAGCCGCACCCGCACGCCATGCTCGGGCGTGAAACCCATGGCACGCGCGGCCCCGCGGATGGCCGCGCTGGCGCGGGCACCAGGTTCCAAGGCGTCGAAATCCAGCACGGGTTTGATCTCGATGAAACGGCGGATCTCTTCGGGCTTCGGCGCCGCTCCGGTGATGAGCGCGCGCCAGGACAGATAATCGGTACGGCCTTGTGCCGCGGCGCTGAAGGTCTGCTCCAACCGCGTCATGGGCGCATCTATGTCGGATAGTTGGGCCTGGCCTTGGGAGACGCCCAGAAGGACTGTCGAAAGGCTGTCCATGACGCCGCGCAAGGAGGGGTCCGCGGCCAGCGCCCCCAGGAAAGGCTGCGCCTTGAAAAGCTGCTGCGTGGTGGCTTCAACCTCCGGGACCGGCAAAAACAGAAGGCCATTATGGTCGAAGAAAGCGCCGCCATCGGGCCGGCGGACATCGGGGAAAAGTTTCTTGTCCTGGGACAGGCGCGCGGTAAGTCCGGCGGCGGCGGCTTCCGCCAGTTCCGGCGTCTGCCCGTCGATCACCGCCACGATAAGATTGGATTGTTGCGGGAAGTGTCTGTCGAAGCGAATTTCGCGCTGGCGCCAGCCGACATCGGGCGAAATCAGCTTGGTGCTGTCGCTGTTCATGGCGAAATGGGCGCTGGTATAGACGCCTGCCGCCACGGTCAGGAGGAGGGCGCCCAAGGTTACCAAGGCCGGCCAGCGGCAGCAAAATGCGACGACGCGCTCTATCAGCGGAATGGTGGTGGGGGCGGCGGACATGTCGCCCGATGCTTACCCGGTTCCGGCCGGTTCTAAAAGTCGGGAAGTTCCGCGGTCTGGACCGCCCGGTCCTCGACCTGGCGTTCCCGCCGCTGACGGTAATAGGCGCGCATGGTGGCGTAATAATCGACCGACGCGCGCTCGATGTCCCGGTAGGTCACGATGTTGGCGGAGCGATTGTCTACCGATCCGAGGCTGGACTTCACCAGCCCGACATAGTTGCTGCCGCTATAACGCAAAAGCCGCAGGGGCGAGAAATAGCCATCGACATAACCACCGGCGAAATCGCGCACCGATGTGGGCCCGCGGAATGGCAGGACCAGATAGGGGCCTTGGCCTATTCCATAGACTCCCAAGGTCTCGCCGAAATCACGGCTGCGTTCCGGCAAGCCCCAATCGGTTGCAACGTCGAAAACGCCCACCACGCCAATGGTGGTGTTGACCAGGAAGCGAGCGCCTGCGATTCCCGCAAATTCAAAATCCGCCTGCAGCAGATCGTTGGCGACATTGACCGGGCCGCCCAGATTGGTGAGCACATTGTGGAGACTGCCGCGTATGCCGCGCGGCACGGTCGCGGCATAGAAGGTCGCCGCGGGCAGGGCGGCGTGGCGGTCGAGCCTCTGATTGAAATCGAAAAAGAACCGGTTCATCGGTTCCAGCGGGTCGTTCGCTTCTTTTGCTGCAAGGTTGTCGTCCGAGGCGCAGCCAGAAACGCCGGCGCCGAGCAGGAAAACCAGCAGCAGACACTTTGCGTCCATACTATTTACACTTGCGCCGGTCTTTGACCTTCAAGCACAAGTCCCCACCAACTCGTGGCAAACTATAGGCATGCCTGCGGCAACCTGTCTCCGGCTAATATCGCTCCCATTAACCGGTACGCGGAATTTTTCCGGTTGCCTTCCCGGAACTTGGCGGCGCACCCGCCATCGCTTAAGAGTAGGCGGCGAGCGCGAATGACGGGATTCAGGAGGGAAAATATGACAGCCACCGACCCGGAGCTTTTGCGGTTGCGAAACAGCATCGACAATATCGACGCCGCGCTGGTGCACATGCTGGCGGAACGGTTCAAATGTACGCAAGCGGTCGGAGAATATAAGGCCAGGCACGGGCTCCCCCCCGCCGACCCCAATCGCGAGCAGATCCAGATCGCCCGGCTTCGCGCGCTGGCCCAGGCAGCCAAACTGGATCCGGATTTCGCCGAGCAATTCCTGGGCTTCATCGTCAAGGAAGTGATCCGGCACCACGAGGCAATCCGGGCGGCAAAATAAGGCGAACAACGATGGACCTGTCCTTTTCGCCTGAGGAAGAAGCTTTCCGGCAAGAGGTCCGCGACTTCATCGCCGAGGCCAAGCCTAAGCTGCCGCCAGATTTGGGCCCGCCGGAAGAGGCGCGTCTCTCCAAGGACGACTATCTGGTCTGGCACCGGCTGCTTTACAAAAAAGGCTGGGTGGCGCCAGGCTGGCCGAAGGAACTGGGCGGCTGCGCCTGGAGCGTGACGCAGAAATACATCTTCGCGACCGAGACGGCCAAAGCCGGCATGCCCACCACCTTGCCTTTCGGCTTGGGCATGGTGGGACCTGTGATCTTTACGTTCGGCAATGATACCCAGAAGGATAAATTTCTTCCCCGGATTCTGTCCGGCGACGACTGGTGGTGCCAGGGCTATTCCGAGCCCGGTGCAGGATCCGATCTGGTGTCCTTGCGCCTGCGGGCGGCGCGTGAGGGCGATCACTACATCGTCAACGGCCAGAAGACCTGGACCACCTTGGCGCAATATGCGGACTGGATTTTCTGCCTGGTCCGCACCGATCCCGACGTCAAGCCGCAGGAAGGGATCTCCTTTCTGCTTATCGACATGAAGTCTCCAGGCATCACCATCAAGCCGATCATCATTTTGGATGGCGCGCGGGAGGTGAACGAAGTCTTCTTCGACGATGTCCGCGTTCCGGTCGAAAATCTGGTGGGCGAAGAGAACAAGGGCTGGACCTACGCCAAGTTTCTTCTGGCGCATGAGCGGTCCGCCTTGGCCGGCGCTTCACGCTCGCGTGCGGCGCTGACCGAGCTCAAGGCCATTGCCATGGCCGAGCAGCAGAACGGCGAGCCGTTGATCTGCGATCCGGATTTTTCCCGCAAGCTTGCCGCGCTGGAAGCAGAGCTTATGGCCCTGGAATTCACCGAATTGCGCATCCTGGGCAAGGAAGCCAAAGGCGAGAAAGTGGATGCGGAAAGCTCCATCCTGAAAGTGGCGGGGAGCGAAATCCTCCAGCGCGTCTCCGATCTGGCGGTGGAAGCGGTCGGCTATTACGCCTTGCCTGATGCCGCGCATGCAGGTGGCAACGACACTGTCGGTCCGGACTATGCCCGCGGCATTGCCGGACGGTATTTCAATTTGCGCAAAGTTTCGATCTATGGCGGCTCCAACGAGATCCAGCGCAACATCATCGCCAAAGCCGTGCTGGGTCTCTGATGGATTTCTCCCTCTCCGAAGAACAGACGCTGCTGCGCAACGCATTGTCGCGCTATCTCGCCGACCGCTATTCCTACGAAGCCTGGCGAAAATTCACCGCCACGCCGGAGGGCCGTGACCCGATACATTGGCGGCAATTCGCGGAGATGGGTTTGCTTGCGGCGCCGCTTCCGGAATCGGCAGGCGGGTTGGGCGGCGGCCCTGTCGAAACCATGGTGGTGATGGAGGAATTCGGCCGTGGCCTGGTGGTCGAGCCCTATGTTCCCACGGTGGTGATTGGCGGCGGATTGTTGGCGGCAGCAGGCGGCGCGTTGGCGGAGGAGATGCTGCCCAAAATCGCGGGTGGCGAGACCATGATGGCTTTCGCTTTCGCCGAACCGCAAAGCCGATACAATCTGACCGACTTGACTACCACCGCGACCAAGGCGGGCGATACTTATTCCCTCAACGGCCGCAAAATCGTCGTGTTGGGCGCACCCTGGGCCGATCACCTGATCGTCACGGCGCGTACCGGCGGCGCGCAGCGCGAAGAAAAAGGCGTCAGTGTTTTTCTGGTGGAAAGATCTGCCAAAGGTTTCTCTTCACGGGATTATGCGGTGATGGATGGTACACGCGCCAGCGAGATCACTTTTGAAAACACGCCCGCCCGTCTGATCAGTGAAGAGGGTGCGGCGTTGCCCGCGCTGGAATCGGTGGTGGATCGGGCCATCGCCGCGCATCTGGCCGAAGCAGTGGGTGCGATATCGGTTTTAATGGACGCGACGGTCGATTACGCCAAGACCAGAAAGCAATTCGGCCAGCCGATCGGCAAATTCCAGGTGCTGCAACATCGCATGGTCGACATGTATATCGCCCAACAACAAGCGCAGTCCGCCAGCCTGATGGCCAACCTGAAGCTTGGTGATCCCGACAGGGCGCGAACGGTCTCGGCCGCCAAGGCCGCGATGGGCAAATATGCCCGCACAATGGCCGAGAGCGCGGTACAGATTCACGGTGGCATCGGCATGACCGATGAACTCAATATCGGTCATTATTTCAAGCGTCTGATGCTGCTGGAGACACTGTACGGCTCGCCGGATCACCACCTTCGCCGCATGGCGAAGCTAGACTCCGAAACAAAATAAAAGGGCGCCGTTTCCGGCGGGGGTAAAGAGCAATAACAACAACTTTACACCCTCGAATTAGGAAAACTGATACGGGCTGTAGTTATTCCTGCGGACCAATTTTATTACTGCGGACTTGGTTGAGTACCGTCCAGCAATACCCGCGCTTCGGTCAATTTCTGCCACACTTGGTTAGTAGCTCGCTGCACTTCATGCTGCAGCAACGCGTGCAGATAATCCGGCTTTGCCAGGCAGTCGGCGCGTTGCGCGGGCGCTAAAGCGTTAGCGAGGCCAATCCAACAATTTGGCTTGAAGAGCGGTCATTCCGGCCCGGATTGACGGCAACGTATCTTGGGTATACATATTATCTTACCATACGGTAAGGTGTTAAATGGACCAGCCGCAAGTCGTCCGCACCATTGAAATTCGAGCCACGCCCAGCAAGGTCTGGCGCTACATAGCTTCACAAGACGCCCTGCGCCGCTGGATCAGCCCCAATCTGGAAATTGATCTGAATGTCGGCGGCAAATATCGCTTTCTGGGTCCGGACCAGAAAACTTGGATTTCGGGCACCGTTCTGGAACTCGTGCCGGAGGGATGGCTCATCCTGTCTTGGACGGAAGAAGGTCAGGGATGGGTACATCCGGCTCGTTTCGTCATCGCACTGGAAGCATCAAGCTCGGGAACGAAAGTCACCGCCATTCATGACGGCTTCGCGGGAACCGGCAGCCCAAGTTGGGTTGACATGGCACCCGACTATGAGCGTGGCGCCAGCGCGCACAAGATTCTTGAAAAGCTGGCGGCCTTGGTGGGGATAGAGTGAGAACTGACGCGACTGATGCACTCTTTAAGATACTGGCTGATCCCACTCGGCGACGCATCCTTGATCTTTTGGCGGAGCGGGGACCGCTAAACGTGACGCAGTTGGCGGTGGAATTTCCCGACTTGGTTACCTCGGGCATATCCAAGCATCTGATGGGACTCAGATCAGCGGCCCTCGTCTATGCCACCCGCGATGGCCGGCAACAAATCTATTCCCTGGATGCATCTGCCATGGCAGGGGGGCTGGCACCTTGGCTTAAGAAATACGACCGCTTCTGGGGCGGAGCGCTGGGGCGGCTGCGCCGGCTGGCCGAAGACGAGGCGGAAGAATAGGCACGAGCCAAACGAACAGAGCGACAGCTGATGTCCGGGCGCATTGTGTTTCAAGGCGGAATTGGGCTTCCTGCGTCTTCAGACGCGGGAGCGGAACCCGGATTTTCCAGGCCCCGAAATCGATCTCTATTCCGAAAAAACTGCATGACGCCGCTCAAAAAAAGGGTGCCGAAGGCAGTCGTATATATCTCGGGAAAGCGAGACAAAGGAGACAGGAATGAAAGCTTTCGGCTGCAGTCTTGTTTTTGCTTTATACTTTTTGAATTCACTTGGTAGTGCGCAAGCCGTCAAGGCTGCCTATTCGAGCATGGCCCCGCTTGCACAATACTTGATGCCTCGCGATTCAGAGATATCTCTCGCGCGAAGTGCTGCGCCAGGCTCAATCGCCAAGGATGCGGAGATCCTCGTCTTTACAACGACCGGCTTTCAGAGAGTGGTGAAGGGGACAAATGGCTTCATCTGCATGGTCGCTCGCTCTTGGTCCGCCGGTTTTGGTGATCCAAATTTTTGGAATCCCCGCGTGCGTGCACCGATCTGCTACAACGCTGTCGCAGCACGGTCTCAAGTGCCGGAGACAATCAAGCGGACACAGGTTGCGCTAGCAGGGGGTTCGGAATCCCAAATTCGCGAGGCCCTCAAAGCGGCTATCAAAAGCGGCGAGCTGCCCGTCGCTGAAGCGGGATCTCTGTCGTATATGATTTCCAAAGAAACCTTTTTTAATAGTAGCGAGGGAGATTGGCTTCCACACCTCATGTTTTATATGCCTGAAACGGATCTCAAATCGTGGGGGGCCGGGCTGCCAAAATCACCCATTATTGGAAACAATTTTCCGGACGAGCATTTGACGATATTTCTGATTCCGGTCGGCCGATGGTCGGATGGTTCTCTTTCTGCGGGGAGCGCAGATTGAGTATGGCCATCATCGGAACGACAATCCGAGCAGAGGCTCGAACCGACTTTTCGGTCCAGAAGCGCCAAGTTTGTGTTGCTGCTCTTTACCCCCGCCGTTTCCGGCGCCCTTTATTCCCTAAGCTAACCCTGACTTTCTTCCGCGTGAGGCCGGAAGCAAAAGCTCCAACGGAGCTTTTGCCGGCCGAACGCGAGCCATTGGCGGGGAAGATGTCTTCCGAAGGCTTGCCTGAGGAAGACAGATGGGGGCAAAAAGCTTAAGCTCGCGCATTATGACAAGGATGATGCCCATGCGTGGCTTGGCCCTGACTGCTTTGCTGGCCGCCGGTTTTGTCTCCGCGGCGTCAGCCCAGTCGAATTACAACGTCAAGACGATGAATTTCGATCTCTGGTGCCAGGAACAGGCGCACCTGCCCATTGCCCGCTGCGACAAGCGCACGCCGGAGGATGAAAAAACTTTCGAGGCCTATCGCGCGCAGATCGAGCGTTACGAAGTCCCATATCTGCAACGTCAGCAGCACGAGCTCTCGATCAATCGCGACATCATGCACAATGATCAGGTCGACAATCCCGTGCACCAGAACCCGCAAGCGCAGTCGCAGGATCCCAACCGCCAGCCCCAGGCGCCGTCGCCTTAAGCTGTGTTCCGGGAATTCAGGAGCGGGTGCGCGCGCCTTTGCCACCGCGTCCGACAAAAGAGTCGAACATTTTCTGCAGCAGATCGCCGGCGCCGAAAGCCGAAAGGCCGGGATGATCCTGGTCGACCACAAGCCGAAGATAGGGCGCCCGGGAATGGGCGCGGGCGACCGGCGGAGGTGGCGGCGGCAGGTTGGTCTGGTCGTAATTGGGGAGCGGTTCGTCCTCGCGGATCAGCTGGGACCCGATCAGTCTTTCATAGGCGATGGTCCGGCCCAGAAGCGGCGCGGGATCGGACAGCATCTGCACCATGCCGAAAAAGCGTATGGGCTCGTCGCCTTGAAAAGTCATCGGCGCCAAGACCGTTTCCAGTTCCACCATGCCGTTTTCCGCCGTGGTGGCGATGGAAGAAAGACAGACCGGCTGGCCCAGCTTCAAGGACTGGCGCAGCAGGGCCGCCAGCGCTTGGCTGGATTGTGCTTCCCAATGGCCGAGAAAGCCGGTGCCCTTGAGTTCATAGCCGAAACGCTCGCAGAGCGCGGTTCCCGCCAGCCGGTAGGATGGGCGTGCCGGATTCTCGCACTCCAGGATGAAGGTGTAGGACAGCAATCGTTTGATCGCGCGCGGATCGATATCGATCTGATCCGGCACTGCGCGCCCGGCCCGCAATCGGCTCCAATAGCCCACGAGCAGGTGCGAATTCTTATGCTTCATAGCAACACTGTCCCTTGACGCCTGCTCCGAAACGAAACGCAGGCCCCGTCTTCGCCAGCGATAGGAGCAGGAGCCGTGCCAACGGCCGGAGTACCGGCGCAAGGGGTGGCAGGCCCATAGTTCGGCGGGATTTATATGGTTAATGAAGCAGCCAGGCCGGGCCCGCGCGACAGGGTGACCTTGTAAGCGGAAAACCGCCGTCCCTTTCCGACTCGGCGGCCACCATGTTGTCCCGGATTGGCGACACGCTTTCGCCCGGGGCGCCCGTCGCCGCACCAAGCCGCGCTTATCAAGCGCCAATTTCGGTGCTTTTCCTGATGGCCGCGCCCCGCCGAGCGGCTCCAAACCGCGCCTTGCACCAATGATTTCCGCTGCTATTGTGCGGCGCACTTTCCGCCCTTTTCCGGGCCCTTCCAAGGAAACCCCATGAATATTCACGAGTATCAGGCCAAGGACGTCCTGCGTGGCTTTGGCGCGCCCGTACCGAGCGGCAAGCCCGCCTTTACGGTGGAAGAAGCCGTCCAGGCGGCGCAAAGCCTGCCCGGCCCGGTCTGGGTGGTGAAAGCGCAGATCCATGCCGGCGGCCGTGGCAAGGGCGGCGGCGTCAAAGTGGTCAAATCCATCGAAGACGTGAAGAAGGAAGCGACACGCATGCTGGGCATGACCTTGGTCACGCACCAGACCGGCCCGGCCGGACGCCTGGTCAAGCGCCTCTATATCGAAGACGGCTCGGCCATCGAGCGCGAGCTTTATCTCTCCGCGCTGGTCGACCGCGCCACCAGCCGCATCGCCTTCATCGTCTCCACCGAAGGCGGCATGGACATCGAGGAAGTGGCGCACAAGACGCCGGAAAAGATTCACACTTTCCAGATCGAACCCGCTGTCGGCTATTCGCCTTACATCGGCAACGAGATCGCCACCGCGCTGAAGCTGAAGGGCGACGCCGCCAAGCAGGTCGGCCAGGTGGTGAAAAGCCTCTACGACGCCTTCGTCGCCAAGGACATGAGCCTGCTCGAAGTCAATCCGCTGGTCGTGAC